>JBOEHJ010000022.1:0-49376 GCA_050633905.1 Geminicoccales bacterium | reverse complement strand
TTCGACGAGAGCGGCTGTGTCGGTTGCGGCCGCTGCATTACCTGGTGCCCGGTCGGGATCGACATCACCGAAGAAGTCAAAGCCATTCAAGACAGTGAGGCGAGCTGACCATGGAGCAGCAGGGACTGGAAACGATCATCGCCGAACACCGGTTCTTCAAGGATCTGGATCCGTCCTTTTCAGACTTGGTCAGCGGCTGCGCCAAGAACGTTCGTTTCGACGCCGGCAGTTATCTTTTTCATGAAGGCAACGAGGCCAGGGCCTTCTATCTGATCCGCCATGGCCGTGTGAGTTTGGAGATCAAGGCACCCGGGCGCCAGCCGATGCAATTTATGACTGCAGGAGAGGGAGAGATCGTCGGCATCTCCTGGTTGGTCCCCCCTTATCACTGGAGCTATGACGCCAAAGCGGTTGAGTTGGTACGTGCGATCTCGCTGGATGCGACATGCCTTCGCGAGAAATGTGAGGCCGACAACCATCTCGGCTACGAGCTGATGAAGCGCTTCGTGCCGGCACTCGCCGAACGGCTGCACAACACGCGCCTGCAGCTCCTCGATCTCTACGGCAAGCCGGCTTGATGCGATGACCATGCCAGCCATCATGAGCCTAAGTCCAGCAAGTGCCGCTGGCACACCGATGATCCCGAGCCTTGCAAAGGTGACGGCGCGGCGCCAGGAGCTCGGCGATACCTGGACGATCGATCTCGAAGTCGACGATCCAGACGTTCTGACCTTCAAGCCCGGCCAGTTCAACATGCTCTATGCGCTCGGCGTCGGCGAGGCGGCTATCAGTGTGAGCGGCGACGCCCATGGGGCGAGCAGTCTTACGCATACCATTCGCGATGTCGGTAAGGTTTCTCACGCCCTCGCCTCTTTGGAACCTGGCATGGCCGTCGGCGTGCGTGGTCCCTTTGGCACGGCCTGGCCGGTCGAGGCGGCCGAAGGAATGGATGTCGTCATCGTCGCTGGCGGCCTCGGTCTCGCCCCGCTTCGGCCGGCGATCTATCACATCCTTGCTCATCGCGAACGCTATGGCCGCATCGCCCTTCTCTGCGGTGCACGCGGCGTCAAGGGCATTTTGTTCCCCGACGAACTCAGCCAGTGGCGCCGCCACCTCGACCTGCAGATCGAAATCACTGTTGATCACGCCGACACTTCTTGGCAGGGACATGTCGGCGTGGTGACGGGGTTGATCCCGCGCGTCGATTTCGATCCGGCAGAGACGACCGCCCTGGTCTGCGGTCCGGAAATCATGATGCGCTTCGGTGCACAAGCCTTGGTCGAGGCTGGTGTCCCTGACACCGCGATTTATCTCTCAATGGAGCGCCACATGAAATGTGGGCTCGGGCATTGCGGCCGCTGTCAATACGGCCCCTATCTCATTTGCCGAGACGGGCCGGTCATGAGCTTCGATCGCCTTCGCTGCCTTCTGACCGTGAAGGAGCTTTGACGTGTCGGACAACGTCAAACGACCCAAGCTCGCGGTCTGGAAATTCGCCTCCTGCGACGGCTGCCAGCTCTCGTTGCTCGATTGCGAGGACGAAATTCTGACAATCGCCGGTGCTGTCGAGATCGCCATGTTCCTCGAAGCGACCCGGGCTGAGCTCGACGGCCCCTACGACATTTCCCTGGTCGAAGGTTCGGTCACCACGGCGCATGATGCAGAGCGTATACAGGAGATCCGGAGGCAATCGAAAACCCTGATCACCATCGGCGCCTGCGCCACCTCGGGTGGCATCCAGGCGCTGCGGAATTTTCGGGACGTCAAAGACTTCGTGAACGTGGTCTATGCAAGGCCCGACTATATCGACACGCTCGAAACCTCGACACCGATCGCCGATCACGTACCGGTCGATTTCGAGCTGCGCGGCTGCCCGGTCGACAAGAAGCAATTGCTAGAGCTGCTCGCCGCCTTCCTCGCCGGGCGAAAACCGGCGATCGCCCATCACAGCGTCTGCGTCGAGTGCAAGCAGAAGGGCAATGTCTGTGTCATGGTCACCAAGGGTGCAGCCTGCCTCGGGCCTGTGACTCATGCCGGGTGCGGCGCCATCTGCCCGAGCTTCGATCGCGGTTGCTATGGCTGCTTTGGCCCGATGGAAAGCCCGAATGTCGACGCCCTTCGCCCTTGGCTGAAGCAGCTCGGCATGGATTCTCGCGCGCTTCGTCACCTTTATGGCACCTTCAACGTCAACGCCGAGCCGTTCCGCGACGAGAGCCAGCGCTCATGACCAGCAACACGAAAACGATCAAGGTCGGTCAGCTTGCACGTGTCGAAGGAGAAGGTGCGCTTAAAGTCACGATCCGGGACGGCGTGGTCAGGGAAGCCGAACTCAACATCTTCGAGCCGCCTCGCTTCTTTGAGGCGTTCATGCAAGGCCGCGCCTTCACCGAAGCGCCCGACATCACCGCGCGCATCTGCGGCATCTGCCCGGTCGCCTATCAGATGAGCGCCGTGCACGCGATGGAAGCCGCGATCGGCGCCGTAATCACCCCCGAAATCCGCGCCCTTCGCCGGCTCCTTTACTGCGGCGAGTGGATCGAGAGTCACGGCCTTCACGTCTACATGCTGCACGCCCCTGATTTTCTCGGCTATCAGGGCGCGATCGAACTCGCGAAAGATGAGCCGGACATCGTGAAACGCGGCCTAGCCATGAAGAAGGCCGGCAACGACATCGTCGCCGCAGTCGGTGGGCGCGAAATTCACCCCATCAACATCAAGGTCGGTGGTTTCTACAAAGCACCTTCCAAAAGGACGCTACGTGGTCTGGTCGATACGTTAGAGCGCGCGCGGGACGCAGCACTGGAGACGGTGCGCTGGGTTGCCGGCTTCGATTTTCCGGACGTCGAGCGCGACTACGAGTTCGTCTGCCTCAGTCACCCTGACGAATATCCGTTCAACAACGGTCGGATCATTTCGTCGCACGGCATCGACATCGAAGCGAACGCCTATCCCAGCCACTTCGAAGAGTTCCACATGCCGCAATCCACGGCATTACATAGCCGGATCAAAGAGCGTGGTTTCTATTTCACCGGCCCGATGGCGCGCTACAGTTTGAATTTTTCGAAGCTCCCCGCAATCGCCCGAGACGTCGCGAAGGAGGTCGGCCTGCGACCGACCTGCAACAATCCGTACCAGAGCATCATCGTCAGAAGCGTCGAGCTGGTCTTCGCCTTCGACGAGGCGCTGCGTATTATTCAGAGCTACGAAGAACCCGATCCGCCCGCGGCGGCGGCCGAGCCCCGCGCCGGGGTCGGTCATGCGGCCACAGAGGCACCGCGCGGCATGCTCTATCATCGCTATCAGCTCGCCGAAGACGGGTCGATCGAGCAGGCGGTGATCATCCCGCCAACCTCGCAGAACCAGGCAACCATCGAGGAGGATCTCACGACCTTCATCCCGCAATGGCTCAACATGAACGACGACGACCTGCGCTGGCGCTGCGAGCAGACGGTGCGCAATTACGACCCCTGCATCTCCTGCGCTACCCATTTCCTGAAGCTCGATATCGACCGTGGCTGACCAGCGCCTCCTGATCATCGGTGTCGGCAATCCCGATCGCGGTGATGACGGCGCCGGACGCGCGGTGATCAGAGCGCTCCGAGCGCGCATCGGCGCGCGCGCCGACAATGACACCCCGACCCTGATCGAGCAAAGCGGCGAGTCCACTTTGCTGATCGAGGCGATGCAGGGCTTTTCGAACGTCGTGATTATCGATGCCGCCGACTTTGGCGCAATGCCCGGCAGCCATCGCCGCTTCGACGTCGGGGAAGCGGCGCTTCCGAGCAATCTTACCGGCATGTCTTCTCACGGCTTCGGCGTCCCCCAGGCGATCGAACTCGCCCGCGCCCTCGGCACACTGCCCGAGCGCTGCACCGTCTACGCCATCCAGGCGGTGAGCTTCGAGGCGGGCGAACCCCTGTCACCCGCCGTCGCTACTGCCACCGACATCGTCGCCACGGAGATCTTCAACGCTTTCGTCAAAGCCAGTGAGCCGTCACATGCATGAAGCATCGTTGATGAAAAACCTCATGCGCCAGATCGAGACGATCGCCGCCGAGGAAGGAGCTACCAAAGTCACCGGCGTCAAGGTCTGGTGCGGCGCGTTCTCACATATGACCGCAGGGCATTTCGCCGAACATTTCAGCCAGGCCGCCGCAGGCTCCATCGCCGAGGGCGCCACCCTCGACGTCACCATCTCCGACGACATCACCGACGACCGTGCCCAGGACATCGTCCTGGAGAGCATCGATGTCGCGACCTGAGTTGAAAGGTAACCTTCTTGACGCAAGAGTGGTGACACGGGCGCGGAAGCGCCTTCACGTCCGAGGTCAGGTGCAGGGTGTCGGCTTTCGCCCCTTCGTTTATCGTCTGGCGCATCGGCTGGATCTTGCGGGCTGGGTCGCGAACGGCGCTGACGGCGTCGTTATCGAAGTCGAAGGAAGGCCGGCCGCTCTGGATGATTTTGCCACGTTTCTCAAGACCGAAACGCCGCCGGCCGCCAAGATCGACACGGTTGACTGCGAGCCCTGCAACACTCGCGCAGAGCTGGCGTTCGAGATCCGGCCGAGCGTCACAGCAGGCGCTACTCGACCGGTTGGCCTTACTGATCGGGTGACATGCGATGACTGCTTGCGCGAGATTCGCGACCCGGCTGATCGCCGTTGTAACTATCCCTTCACCAGCTGTACCACCTGCGGCCCGCGCTTTTCAATCATTGATGCCCTGCCCTATGACCGTCGCAACACGACGATGGCCGGCTTCACCCTTTGCGCCGCCTGCCAGGCGGAATACGACGACCCCGATAATTGCCGCTTTCACGCCGAGGCGAATGCCTGCCCCGAATGCGGCCCGCAGCTCACCTATCGGGATGAACAAGGTGAGACCCTCGCCACGCGGAACGATGCACTGGAGCATGCCGTCGCCGACATCCGTGCTGGCAAGATCGTCGCGCTCAAGGGCCTCGGCGGCTATCAGCTCGTGGTGGATGCAGGAAACGACGACGCTGTGCAGCGCCTCCGAACGCGAAAACATCGCCCCGAAAAGCCGTTTGCCCTGATGGTGCGAGATCTCGTGGAGGCATCGCACCTCACAGATCTGACCTGGCCCGAAAAGAACCTGCTGGCGAGTCCTGCCGGTCCGATCGTCATTCTCGAAAAGCGCGCCAATCTTGCAGAAGAGGCGATCGCCCCCTCAGTGGCGCCCGGTCTCCCCTGGCTCGGCTTGATGCTGCCGACCTCGCCCTTGCATCATCTCCTGTTGGACGGGCTTGGCTCTCCCATTGTCGCCACCAGCGGCAACCTCGCCGGCGAGCCGATCGCGACTGATGATGACGAGGCGCACCAACGTCTGAGCGCGATCACCAACCGCTTCCTGACCCATGACCGGCCGATCCGGCGACCGCTCGACGACAGCGTGCAGCGCATCATTGCCGGCCAGCCTGTGATGCTGCGCCGTGCTCGCGGCTTCGCACCGCTCGCCGTCGCGCGTGCGATGAATGCTGGCCCGATGCTCGCCCTCGGCGGCCAGGAAAAGACCACGGTGGCGATGACCACCGCCGGCGGGCCCGTCATCAGCCAACATGTCGGCGATCTCGACAACGAGGCTTCTCGTACGGCTCACGCCGATGTCATCGATGACATGCTCAGGCTGCACGGCCTCGATCCCGAACGCATCGTCTGCGACGCCCATCCCGACTACGCGTCCACGATGCTGGCCTCGACGTTCAAGAAATCCGTCAGAAAAATCCAACATCATGCTGCGCACATCTACAGCTGCATGGCCGACAACGATCTGGCGCCGCCGCTCCTCGGCTTCGCCTTCGATGGCACCGGCTACGGCAATGACGGCACCATATGGGGCGGCGAGGCGCTGCTGGTCACCGATCAAGGCTGGGAGCGGGTCGCGACCTTTCGACCCTTTGGTCTGCCCGGCGGCGAGGTCGCGATCAAAGAACCTCGCCGGATTGGCCTCTCTCTCCTCGTGGACACCTTCGGCGATGACGCCCTCACCGCAATGCCCACGCTCATGCCGATCCGCTCCCGCCGCGCCAGCGATCTGCGCGTCCTCAAGCGCATGATCGAAACCGGCATCAACACCCCACACACTTCCAGCGTCGGCCGTCTATTCGACGGCATCGCCGCCATTATCGGCCTCCACCAGATCACCAGCTACAACGGCCAGGCCGCCATCGAACTCGAGGGCCGTGCGGGTTGTGCGACGACCTCGTTTACGGGGGCTTATTCTTTCGGCGTCGAGGAGCGGGACGGTGACGATCAGCCACGGCTGATGATCGACTGGCGTCCAGCGATCCGCGCCCTGGTGAGCGACGTGCAGAACGAGCGCGATGTCGGTGAGATGGCCGGTGCGTTCCACCATGGTCTCGCCGAAGTGATGGTCGACGTGGCAACAAGAATAGGCCAGCCGACCATCGCCCTGAGCGGCGGTTGCTTTCAGAACTGCTACCTGACCGAACACGCGAAGGCTCTGCTGGAAGACGCCGGCTTCGCAGTCTATCTCCATCGCAACGTGCCGCCAAATGACGGCGGCCTGGCGCTCGGTCAGCTGGTTGCAGCGGCGTATCAAGAGAAAAGGGAGACCAGCTGATGTGCCTCGCTGTTCCTGCCAAAGTTATCGCGCTGTCGCCGGGCGACCCGCTGACCCGAACCGGCCGAGTCGACTTCGGCGGCGTGGTCAAAGAGGTCAACCTCGCCTTCACACCGGAAGCCGACATCGACGACTATGTTCTGGTGCATGTCGGCTTCGCGATCAGTGTTCTGAACGAGACCGAGGCCGAAAAGGTTCTGGCCGAACTTGCCGCCCTCGACGAACTCGAAGACGCTAAGTCAATGCTAGCCGACGGACCGGCCTCATGAAGTTCCGGGACGAGTTTCGGGATGCCGAGGCGGCGAAAGTCTGCCTGCAAGCCATCCGTGCGATCACCACCCGCCCCTGGTCAGTTATGGAGATCTGCGGCGGCCAAACCCACGCTATCGTGCGCTACGGCATCGACCAATTGCTCCCAGAAGACATCACCCTGATCCATGGTCCCGGCTGCCCCGTCTGCGTCACCCCGACCGAGGTGATCGACAAGGCCATCGAGATCGCCAGGCGCCCCGAGGTTATTTTCTGTTCGTTCGGCGACATGCTCCGGGTGCCTGGCAGCGAGGCTGATCTCCTGCAGGTGAAGTCGACCGGCGGCGACGTCCGCATCGTCTATTCGCCGCTTGACGCACTCACCATTGCTAAAGCTCACCCTGACCGTGAAACGGTCTTTCTTGCCGTTGGCTTCGAGACCACCGCGCCTGCCAATGCCATGGCGGCCTTCCAGGCGAAGTCCGAAAGTATCAAGAACTTTTCGATGCTTGTCGCCCATGTCCTGGTGCCGCCGGCGATCGAAGCTCTACTCGATGCCCCCGACAATCGCGTCGACGGTTTTCTCGCCGCAGGCCATGTCTGCACCATCATGGGCATCGAGGAATACAGCCCGCTCGCCGAGCGCTACCAGGTGCCGATCGTGGTCACAGGCTTCGAGCCGATCGACATCCTGACCGGCGTGCTCCATTGCATCAGGCAGCTTGAGAGAGGCCAGGCCGACGTCGAGAATGTCTACGGTCGCGCCGTGCGCACGAACGGCAATCCCCATGCCAAAGACCTTCTGCAACATGTGTTCGAGATACGTCCACGGCGCTGGCGCGGGCTCGGCGACATTCCGGCGAGCGGCCTTGGGTTGGCGCCTGCTTTTCGCGACGTCGATGCCGAAACCCGTTTTGGCCCTGCCGACGGTCAAGCGATCGACAACGCGATCTGCATCGCCGGCAGCATCCTGCGCGGTCTGAAGAAACCTTCGGACTGCCCGGCCTTCGGCACGCAGTGCACGCCGGAAAAACCGCTCGGCGTCACCATGGTCTCGTCGGAAGGAGCCTGCAGCGCCTATTACCGCTATCGCCGTCCTGCAAAGGTGCCAGCGGCATGATCGACCCCGACGGCCTCCACTGTCCAGTCTCCCATCAATCCGGCGGATTGGTGCAGTTGGCGCATGGTGGGGGTGGGCGGGCGATGGCCGATCTGATCGAGCGTCTGTTCACCAAAGCGTTTGCCAACCCGCTGCTCGATACCCGCCACGATGGGGCGGTATTCGATCCGGGTGGCCCGGTAGCCTTCACCACCGACAGCTATGTCGTGCAGCCGCTGGTGTTTCCAGGCGGCGACATCGGCACGCTTGCGATCAACGGCACGATCAATGATCTCGCCATGTGCGGAGCCAGACCGCTGCATCTGAGCGTCGGATTCATCCTGGAGGATGGGCTGCCGATGGCCGTGCTGGAGCAGATCGTCAGCTCGATGCGCCGATCGGCAACGGCGGCGAACGTCACCATCGTTACCGGCGACACCAAGGTCGTGGAGCGCGGCAAGGCGGATGGGATTTTTATAACGTCGAGTGGCATCGGACGAATGATGACCCCGCATCCGATCCAGCCGCAGGCCGTTCGCGCCGGCGACGTGGTGATCGTGAGCGGCGATCTCGGTCGGCATGGTATTGCGGTGCTCGCTGCACGAGAAAACCTCGGATTCGAGAGTGCTATCGAAAGCGACTGCGCACCGCTCGCCGATCCGGTTCTGGCATTGCTGGAAGCGGGCATCGCAGTCCACTGCCTCCGCGATCTCACCCGCGGTGGCCTTGCCAGCGCCATGGTCGAAATCGCCGAAGCCGCCGGTGTCGCGATCGAATTGGACGAGGTGGGGATCCCGGTGCGCGAGGATGTTCGTGCCGCTTGCGAACTCCTCGGCTTCGATCCGATCCACGTGGCCAATGAAGGCCGTTTTGTTGCTATCGTCGCGCCGGAGGATGCCGACCATGCTCTGGAGACCTTGAAGGGACATGCAACCACCGCCGACAGCAGAATCGTCGGTCAGGTAACCTCGGCACCGGCCGGCCGGGTCACCATGACCGGCGCCATCGGCGGCAGCCGCATCGTTGACATGTTGAGCGGCGAGCAGCTGCCACGGATCTGTTAGTCCGCATCCGGACGCGGCGCTCGGCCCAGCTTTTCTTCCAGGTCGAGCACCGAGAGCGTGGTCTTGATGACGGTGTCCGAGGTCAGGCTCATCGATTCGATGCCGAGACGCACCAGATATTCGGCAATTTCCGGGTAGTCGGACGGCGCTTGGCCGCAGATACCACAATGGCGGCCGTTGCGTTTCGCCCCTTCGACCGCCTGTTTCAGGATCGCCTGCACGCCTGGATCGCGCTCGTCGAACTCGAAGGCGACCATCTCGGAATCGCGATCCACGCCGAGGACCAGTTGGGTGAGATCGTTGGAGCCGATCGAGAAGCCATCAAACAGTTCGGAAAATTCGTCGATCAAGAGGACGTTGTTGGGGAGCTCGCACATCACATAGATCTCAAGGCCGTCCTTGCCACGCTCCAGACCGTTTTTGGCCATGACGTCGAGCACCTTTCTAGCCTCCTCGACCCGCCGGCAGAACGGCACCATCAGCTTCAGGTTTTTGAGACCCATGATCTCGCGCACCCGATGCATCGCCTGGCATTCCAGCGCGAAGCCGGGCTCGTAGGCCGGGTGGGCATAGCGGGCCGCGCCGCGGAAACCGAGCATCGGGTTGGCCTCTTCGGGCTCGAACCAGCGTCCGCCGATGAGGGCCGCATACTCGTTAGTCTTGAAGTCCGACATGCGGATGATCACCGGCTTCGGGTGGAACGCAGCCGCGATGGTGCCGACGCCTTCGGCCAGCGTCTCGACGAAGTAGTCGATGGGCGATTTATGGTGGAAGGTGAGGCGGTCGATCTCGGCACGCTCGGCCGGATCGTCGACACGTTCAGGCTTGATCAGCGCCATGGGATGCACCTTGATCATCTCGCTGACGATGAACTCCATGCGTGCCAGGCCGACGCCGTCATTGGGCAGCCGACTGGTCTGAAAGGCAAGATCGGGGTTGCCGAGGTTGATCATGATATGGGTGGCAGGCCGCTTGATCCTGCTGAGATCCGTGGTGGTCAGTTCAAACGGAAGGATGCCGTCATAGATGCGGCCGGTGTCGCCTTCCGCGCAGCTCACGGTCACCGCCTGGCCGTCGGCCAGCGCTTCAGTCGCGTGCTCGGCGCCAACGACAGCCGGAATGCCGAGCTCACGGGCGATAATCGCCGCATGGCAGGTGCGGCCGCCACGGTTGGTGACGATCGCGCCCGCCGTCTTCATGACCGGTTCCCAATCGGGCGTGGTGATGTCGGCGACCAGCACTTCACCGGGCCTGAAATCGCCGAGCTTGCGCGTGTCTTTGACCACCCGCACCTCCCCGGCACCGATCCTGGTGCCGACCGCCCGGCCGGCGACCACGGCCTTGCCCTTCTCCTTCAGGGCATAACTTTCCATCACCACTGCCGAGCGCTGGGATATTACGGTTTCCGGACGCGCCTGGACGATGTAGAGCCGGCCGTCCAGACCGTCCTTGGCCCATTCGATGTCCATCGGCCGAAAGCTGCCGGCCGCCTTGCTGTAATGATCTTCGATGGCGATCGCCTGCTCGGCCAGCGCCAGCACGTCGTCGTCGCCGATGCAATAACGCCGTCGGTCGGCCTTGGGTGTCGGAATGTTGGTAACCGGCTCGCGCATGTGGCCTGGCGCATAGACCATCTTAATCTGCTTGTCGCCGATATGCCGGCGCAGCACGGCGCGATAGCCGTCCCGGAAGGTCGGTTTATGCACGTGAAACTCGTCCGGATCGACCGTGCCTTTGACCACGTTCTCGCCGAGACCGTAGGCGCCGGTGATGAAGACAGCATCCTTGAAGCCGGTTTCGGTATCGATCGAGAACATCACGCCGCTGGAAGCCAGATCCGAGCGCACCATCTTCATCACGCCAGCGGACAGCGCCACCTTGAAATGGTCGAACCCCTGGTCGACACGATAGGAGATCGCCCGATCGGTGAACAACGACGCGTTGCAGCGGCGGATCGCATCCAGAAGGTTCGTCTCGCCCTGGACGTTCAGGAAGGTATCGTGCTGACCGGCAAAGCTCGCGGTCGGCAGGTCCTCGGCGGTCGCCGAGCTTCGAACCGCGACACTGAGCTCGTCGCCATATTGGTTCTGCAGCTGCTGATACGCCTGCAGGATTTCGGTCACCGCCGCCTCGGGCAGGCCCGCCTTGTAGACCAACTCTCGCGCACGCGCACCGGCTGCCTGCAGCTTTCGGACATCGCTCTTATCGAGATCGTCGAGAAGATCGTGAAGCTCGTCCCAAGCTCCCGCCTCGGTGAGTGCGTCCCGAAAAGCACCTGCGGTGATCGCGAAACCGTTCGGCACATTCAGACGGAGGCCCAAAAGCTCGCGGTACATCTCGCCGAGCGAGGCATTCTTGCCGCCGACCAACGGTACATCATCCAACCCAAGTTCCTCAAACCAGCGCGTATACGATCCGGCCATGATGTCCTCGGATGTTGTTGATTGAGCGCGATCGACAGATCACACCACTTCACCTGCTTTCATGGCTTGATCGAGGTCAAAGGAACCGCATCATTCTATCTGTATTCGATAGAGCAGGCTGTCTGTCGCAAATCTTCGATGGTGTCATATGTCGCTTCTCCCGCTTGGCTCGGATCACGTGGACGCTGTGCTGTTCGATCTCGACGGCGTCCTCACCGATAGTGCCGCTCTGCACGCCATGGCCTGGAAACGTCTGTTCGACGACATCCTGCACAATCGGAACGGCGAAGGGTTCCACCCCTTCGATGCCGACCTCGACTACCGCCACTTCGTCGATGGCAAACCGCGCGATGACGGCATCAGGAGTTTTCTGGCATCGCGCGGCATGAAGCTGCCCGAAGGCGAACCGGACGATCCGGACACCGCGCTGACTGTCCATGGCCTGGGCAAGAGGAAGAACGGGTTTTTTCTGACAGCACTTGCTGAGAACGGCATCGCCACCTTCCCGGCAGCGCTCGATTTTCTCAGCAAGGTGCGCGCCGCCGATCTCAAGACGGCACTCGTCTCCTCCAGCCGCAATGCAAGAGTGATCATCGAAATGCTTGGCCTCTCGGACAAGTTCGATGGTTGGATCGATGGCGAGGACGTACTGACCAAGGGCCTCTCTGGCAAACCAGCGCCTGACATGTTTCTTGCGGCAGCCGCAGCACTGCGCGTCGAGCCCGGTCGTGCCGTTGTCGTCGAGGACGCAATCGCCGGCGTCGAGGCTGGTGTGCGCGGCCGGTTCGGCTTGGTGATTGGGGTCGATCGAACCCACCATCCGGAAGCCTTGGCCGCGGCCGGCGCCCATCTTGTCGTGTCCCAACTCTCCGATGTACCGGTCGCGGCGCGCGATCCGCAGTCAATCGATGCGCTGCCACCGGCGAGGGAGGCGAACCTGCATGAGTGAATGGTCTTTCGTTTTCGAAGGCTTCGATCCTGACCAGGAAAGCCTGCGCGAAGCCCTTTGTGTGCTGGGCAACGGCTATGTCGCAACGCGCGGTGCCGCACCGGAAAGCAGAGCCGGCGATGGCCATTACCCCGGCACCTATCTCGCCGGTGGCTACAATCGTCTGACCACCGAGATTGCAGGACGGATCGTCGAGAACGAGGACTTGGTAAACCTCCCCAATTGGCTGCCGCTCACGATAAGGATCGATGGTGCTGGCTGGTTCGACCTGCACAAGGTGGAGATCCTGGACTACCGTCAGGAACTCGACCTTCGCCACGGGGTACTCCATCGTTGGGTTCATTGCCGCGATGCCAAAGGCCAGGAAACCAGAATAGATCAGCGCCGGCTTGTCCATATGGCCAACCCGCATCTCGCGGCCCTCGAGACCATGATCGAGGCGGTCAATTGGTCCGGGCAGATCGAGTTTCGCTCCAGCTTAGATGGCCAAATCGTCAATGGAGGCGTTGCGCGCTATCAGAGCCTCAGCAACCACCACCTGGAGCCGCTTGGCACCGACTGTCTCGATGACGACATCATCGTGCTCTCGGCTCGTACCAGCCAGTCCCGGATCGAGATCACCGAAGCGGCCAGGACACATGCCTATCTGAATGGCGAACGCATCGATATCAGCCATCGCATCAAGCAGGCCAACGATGTGATCACTGATCACGTCACACTCGACCTGAAGCTTGGCAGCCGCCTGACAGTCGAAAAGGTGGTCGCAATCCATACTTCTCGGGACCTCGCGATCGCGAGCCCGGCGCTGGCTGCCGGGATGTCGGTGCGCCGTGCTCCCGATTTCGCCGGATTGCTGGAGACCCATGCCCGCGCCTGGGAGCAGCTTTGGCATCAGTTCGAGATCGATGTCGTCCATCATGATCACGAGACACGGGATCTGGAGGCGCAGCGCATCGTCAGGCTGCACACCTTCCATTTGCTGCAGACAGCGTCGCCCCATGTGATCGATCGCGATGTCGGCATCCCGGCACGCGGCCTGCATGGCGAGGCTTATCGCGGTCACATTTTCTGGGACGAGCTGTTCATCTTTCCCATGATCAATCTGCGCATGCCGGCAGTGACCCGCTCGCTTCTGAACTATCGCTATCGCCGCTTGGACGAGGCGCGGATTGCCGCCGCCACCGCCGGGCTCAAAGGCGCGATGTACCCTTGGCAAAGCGGCAGCGATGGCCGCGAAGAAACGCAGCAGGTCCACCTCAACCCCAAATCCGGCCGCTGGCTGCCGGATAACTCCCACCTTCAGCGTCACGTCAATGCGGCGATTGCCTATAACATCTGGAACTATTACCAGGCCACGTGGGACCTCGAATTCATGGCCTCTTACGGTGCCGAAATGCTGTTTGAGATCGCCCGCTTCTGGGCATCGACCACCAGCTATAACCCAACAATCCAACGCTACGAAATCAAGGGCGTCATGGGGCCGGACGAATACCATGACGGCTACGCCAACGCAGAAAAACCTGGTCTCGATAACAACGCCTACACCAATGTCATGGCCGCCTGGTGTCTTGGCCGCGCCCTCGACATGACCGAGCGCCTGTCGCCGGATCGCCTAGGCGAGCTCTGCCAAGCCCTCTCGCTCAAGTCCGAAGAAATCGAGCACTGGCGCGACATCAGCCAGAAGATGCTGGTGGTGTTCCAGAAGGACGGCATCATTAGCCAGTTCGAGGGTTACGAGGCGCTTGAGGAATTCGACTGGGACGGCTACCGCGTGAAATATGGCGGCATCCAGCGCCTCGATCGCATCCTCGAAGCCGAAGGTGACAGCACCAACCGCTACAAGCTCTCGAAACAGGCCGATGTGCTGATGCTGTTTTATTTATTCTCAACCGAGGAACTGACGGCACTGTTCGGCAAGCTTGGCTACGACTTCGATCCCGACACCATCCCAAAAACCATCGATTACTATACCAAACGGACGTCCCACGGCTCGACGCTTAGCCGGGTCGTGCATGGCTGGGTTCTCTACCGGTCCGATCGCGAACAGGCCTGGAAGCATCTACGCGAAGCCCTCTACAGCGACGTCGCCGACACCCANNGGCGGCACCACGGCTGAGGGCGTTCATCTCGGTGCCATGGCCGGCACGATCGATGCCTTGCTCCGGATTTTCACGGGCATCGAGACCCGAAACGACGTGCTCTGGCTGAACCCGTTCCTGCCGGAGGATCTGAAGG
Source organism: Geminicoccales bacterium (assembly GCA_050633905.1). Taxonomy (GTDB): domain Bacteria; phylum Pseudomonadota; class Alphaproteobacteria; order Geminicoccales; family Geminicoccaceae; genus JANQPX01. The sequence goes on along the minus strand of JBOEHJ010000022.1, from coordinate 34,754 downwards.
AACTCCGCCTTCGGCTTCGTTACCGCGGCAACGAGCTCAAGCTCGCTGTCCGTCACACCGAGATCGGCATCGAAACCGCCGACTTCCCCGCCTTGCCGATCACCGTTGGCTGCAAGGGCAACGTCTTCGAGTTGAAACCCGGGTCGTCACGCAGGATCGATCTTTAGCGGGTACGACTGCCATCGGGGTTGACCGATTTGAGCTGGATCAATCGACCATCCCAAAGTGTACGTAGAATTAAGCTCATGCCTTTTTCGGTTTCACTTGGAGGAAAACGAACATGAGCCACGTGCCGCACGAATTGGCCGACGAGCTGCCAGACTACAAAGATCGCATTCACGAGCTCAAGATCAACGATCAGCATTTCGCTCGGCTATTCGATGATTACCACCACGTCAATCGCGAGATCCATCGGGCGGAAAGCGCCGGCATCAACATCGCCGACCAGCATCACGAGGAGCTGAAGCGCAAGCGCCTGCACTTGAAAGACGAGATGTTCAGCATACTGCAGATGCAAGCCTGACGGATCACGACATCCAGCAATCGCTTGCTGGTTGTTGACCTTGATCAAGGCCGTTTGACCCGTGGTCATGAAGGATAGGTGCGTCAGCTCGGATGTCGGGCTTCGATGATCGACGAGCTTAGAAGAGCGACCAAGCGAGGGGGCAGGATGAGCCGGAAACCGAGCGACCTGACCATGGTGCCGGACTTATGCAATGAGCGCGGCACCGGGCCAATTCGCGATCGGCGGCCCGTTTATGTTGATCTCCTGCCGCCTTGTAACCATGCCTGTCCCGCCGGCGAGAATATTCAGGCCTGGCTGGCCGAGATCCAGGCCGGTCGTGACGAAGAAGCCTGGCGCATTCTGACGGCTGACAACCCCTTTCCCTCCATCCACGGCCGGGTTTGCTATCAACCCTGCGAGGACAGCTGCAACCGGAAGGACCTGGACAGCAGCGTCAGCATCCATGGCATCGAACGCTATCTCGGCGATCTGGCGCTGGAAAAGGGCTGGGGATTTTCGCGCGACGTTGAGGCGAGCGGCAAGCGTGTGGTGGTCGTCGGTGCCGGACCTTCCGGCCTGTCGGCCGCTTACCACCTGACCCGCCTCGGCCACAAGGTTGAAATCCGGGAGGCAGGCCCCCTGCCTGGCGGGATGATCCATGTCGGCATTCCCGCTTACCGCATGCCGCGCGATGTGCTCGATGCTGAGATCGAGCGCATTCGGGATTTTGGCGTGACCATCACCCTCGATCACCGGGTCGACGACGTCGAGGCGGAGATGGCCGAGGGCGGTTTCGATGCAGCGTTCGTCGCGGTCGGGGCGCATCTTTCCAAACGCATCGACATTCCCGCGCGTGACGCGGGCAAGATGCTGGATGCTGTCGGTTTTCTTAAGGACGTCGAGCAGGGCGAGGCGCCGAAGCTCGGACGACGGGTCGCTGTCTACGGCGGCGGCAACACGGCAATGGATGCCGCCCGCGTCGCCAGGCGGCTCGGTGCGTCGGAAGCCATGATCATCTATCGCCGTGATCGCGAGCACATGCCAGCCCATGAGTTCGAAGCCGACGAGGCACTGGCCGAGGGCGTCAAGATCCATTGGCTGCGCACGATCAAGTCGATCGATCGACGCGAGGTGACAGTCGAGGTCATGGCGATCGGTGCGGACGGCCGACCCGAGCCCACCGGCGAGATCGAGACGCTGGAGGCTGACGATCTGATCATGGCGCTCGGCCAAGACACCGATACCGGCTTTCTACAAAAAGTCGAAGAGATCGAGATGGAGAAGGACGGCACGGTGATCGTCGACGCCAACATGATGACCGGCAGGCGCGGCCTCTTCGCCGGCGGGGATATGGTGCCTTCGGAACGCACGGTGACCGTCGCGGTCGGACATGGCAAGAAGGCGGCACGGCATATCGATGCCTATCTCCGAGGTACGGTCTATGCACCGCCGCCGAAACACCCCGTGGTCGGTTTTGATCGCCTGCATGTCTGGTATCACACCGACAACATCCGGCAGTCCGAATCGCACCGCGATCCGGTTGAAAGAATGAGCGGCTTCGACGAAGTCGTCGGCGGTCTTGATGCCAAAGCTGCGCGCTATGAGGCCAGCCGCTGCCTCTCCTGCGGCAATTGCTATGAGTGCGATGGCTGCTACGGCGCCTGTCCGGAAGATGCGATCATCAAGCTCGGCGTCGGCAAGCGCTATCGCTATGACTATGAGCGCTGCACCGGCTGCGCCGTCTGCTTTGAACAATGCCCCTGCCACGCCATCGAGATGATTGCCGAGCCGGCAAGGATCGAGGAGGCGGGCGAATGAGCGCTGCTATGCCGGTCATGGTCACGATGGACGGTAACGAGGCCTGCGCCCATGTCGCCTATCGGGTCAACGAGGTCTGCGGCATCTATCCGATCACACCGAGCTCACCGATGGCGGAGCTGGCCGATCAGTGGTCCTCCGAAGGCAAGCCGAACATCTGGGGTGTCGTCCCTGACGTGGTCGAGATGCAAAGTGAAGCCGGCGCCGCCGGCACCGTTCACGGCGCTCTTCAAGGCGGCGCCCTGACCACCACGTTCACGGCCTCCCAAGGCCTGCTCCTGATGATCCCGAATATGTACAAGATCGCCGGTGAGCTGACGCCGGCCGTCTTCCATGTCGCCGCCCGCTCACTCGCCGCACAAGGCCTCTCGATCTTCGGCGACCATCAGGACGTGATGGCGGTTAGGCCGACAGGCTTTGCACAGCTTGCCTCCGCCTCGGTCCAAGAAGCTCACGACATGGCGCTGATCGCCCAGGTCTCGACCCTGGCCTCGCGTGTGCCGTTCGTCCATTTCTTCGACGGCTTTCGGACCTCTCACGAAATCAACAAGATCGCGCTTCTTTCGGACGATCAAATCCGGAAGATGATCGATGACGATCTGGTGCTGGCCCACCGAAGGCGAGCCCTCAATCCCGACAATCCTTTCATCCGCGGCACCGCGCAGAACCCGGACGTCTATTTTCAAGCACGGGAGACGGTGAACCCCTATTACGACGCCGTTCCCGAAATCGTCAGCCATACGATGGCGTCCTTTGCCGGCCTCACCGGCCGCCACTATGGTTTGGTTGAGTATATCGGCCATCCCGAGGCCGAACGGGTGATCGTAATCATGGGCTCCGGTGCCGAAACGACCGCCGAAACCACCCGCCATTTGACCGAGCGCGGCGACCATGTCGGCATGCTCCAGGTCCGCCTCTACCGGCCTTTTCCCGTCGACGCGTTTTTAGAGGCACTGCCTCAGACCACAACCTCGATCGCCGTGCTCGATCGCACCAAGGAACCGGGCGCTGCCGGCGAGCCGCTTTTTCTCGACGTGGTCGCAACGATGCATGACGCTGCAGCCAGTCATGACCTGCCCAGGATCGTTGGTGGGCGCTACGGCCTATCGTCGAAAGAATTCACGCCGGCGATGGTCAAGGCGGTGTTCGATGAGCTTGGCAAGCGGCAGCCGAAGCGGCGTTTCACCGTCGGTATCCATGACGATGTCGGTCACACCAGCCTCGCCGTCGATCTCGATTTCGACATCGAGCATGAAAGCGTCACCCGCGCGACGTTCTTCGGCCTTGGCGCCGACGGCACGGTCGGCGCCAACAAGAACTCGATCAAGATTCTGGGCGAGGATCCCGGCATCCATGCTCAAGGTTATTTTGTTTACGACTCGAAGAAATCCGGCTCGCGCACGGTTTCTCATTTGCGATTCGGGCCGGAGCCGATCAAGAGCCCCTATCTCATTCAGCACGCCAACTTCATCGGCTGCCACCAGTTTAATTTCTTGGACGAGATCGACGTTCTCGGCCATGCAGCAACCGGGGCGGTCCTCCTGTTGAACACGACCCATGGTCCGGATCGGATCTGGTCCGAGCTGCCGCGCGAGGTGCAGGGCAAGATGATCGAAAGGCAGGTCCGCCTGTTTGTGATCGATGCCGGCATGGTCGCCAGTCAGGTTGGCATGCGCGGACGGATCAACACGATCATGCAGACCTGTTTTTTTGCGATCTCCAGCATCATGGAGCGGGATCGTGCGATCGAGAAAATCAAGTCGTCGATCGAAAAGACCTACGGCAAGAAAGGTGCCGACGTCGTTCGTCGCAATTTCGAGGCGGTCGACCAGACGCTTGCCCATCTGCACGAGGTCGAGATCCCGGACACCATTACCAATGTTATCGAGCTGGCCGCGCCGGTTGCGGAAACGGCACCTGCTTTCGTGCGCGATGTCACGGCTGCAATGATGGTCGGGCGCGGCGATGAACTGCCGGTGAGCGCCTTGCCGGTGGATGGCACCTTTCCCTCGGGCACGGCCGCCTTCGAAAAACGCAACGTGTCGGACACCGTACCGGTCTGGGAGCAAGACATCTGCATCCAATGCGGCAATTGCAGCTTCGTCTGCCCACATGGCGTCATCCGCTCGAAGTTCTTCAACGAGAGCGCCTTGGAGGCTGCACCGGAACACTTCCGCTCGGCGCCGATCAACGCGCGCGGCTTTCCCGAGACCCGCTACAGCCTTCAGGTCTACGCAGAAGACTGCACCGGCTGCGCCATTTGCGTCGAGGCCTGCCCCGTGCAGGACAAGGAGCGTTCGGGTTCTCGCGCGATCAATATGGTAGCGAAAGCGCCAATCCTGGATGACGCGCGTGCCGATGTCGCGTTCTTCGAAACCTTGCCGGTCAACGATCGCTCGCGCATCGGCTTTTCCACCGTGCGCGGCGTGCAGTTCCTGGAACCGTTGTTCGAATTCTCTGGCGCCTGCGCCGGCTGCGGCGAGACGCCATACGTCAAGCTGGTCTCGCAGCTGTTCGGCGACCGTCTCCTGGTTGCCAATGCCACCGGCTGTTCCTCGATCTACGGTGGCAACCTCCCCACCACGCCTTGGACCAAAAACGCGGAGGGTCGCGGGCCTGCTTGGTCAAATTCGTTGTTCGAGGACAATGCCGAGTTCGGACTCGGCATGCGGATTGCCGCCGACAAGCATCATGCGGTCGCCGTCGGGCTCTTGCAGAGCCTTGCGAAACAGATCGGCGACACCCTTGTTCAAGACATCCTGAAGGCGGATCAGCGCACGGAGAGCCAGATCCGCGCCCAGCGGGCGAGGCTCGCGACACTGCGCGAAAAACTTGCTGAACTCGATGAGAACAACGCCAAGCACTTGCTGTCGGTGGCTGATCATCTGGTGCGCCGCTCGGTCTGGCTGATGGGCGGCGACGGCTGGGCCTACGACATCGGCTCGGCCGGCCTCGATCACGTTCTGTCCACCGGGCGGGACGTCAACGTCCTGGTGCTGGACACCGAGGTCTATTCCAACACCGGCGGCCAGGCCTCGAAAGCCACACCGCTCGCTGCTGTCGCCAAGTTCGCCAATGCCGGCAAGCATGTCGGCAAGAAGGATTTGGCGCTGCAGGCGATCTCTTACGGCAATGTTTACGTTGCGCGCATCGCCATGGGCGCCAATCCACAGCAGACACTGCAAGCCTTGCGCGAAGCTGAGGCTTACAAGGGCCCATCCCTGATCCTCGCCTACAGCCACTGCATCGCGCATGGCATCAACATGCAAAAGGGCCTGGACCAGCAAAGCCTCGCCGTGCACAGCGGCTACTGGCCGTTGATGCGCTACAATCCGGACGTGCGTTCATCAGATGCGAACCCGTTCGTTCTGGACAGTCTCCGACCAGATCGTGCTTTCAAGGATTATGCCGACAACGAATTACGCTACCGCATCTTACGCCGCACCAACCCCAAGGAAGCGGATCAGCTGATGGCCAGAGCCGAGGCTTACATCCGCCGGAAATGGGACCTTTACGAGGTCATGGCTACCAGCGGCGAACATCCCGCCCTCGCCGCGGCATCGGCTCAGCATTAGTCTAGGAGGCGCAACGCCATGAACTTGGACACGACCTATATGGGCCTCGCCCTAAAACACCCGATCGTGGCCTCCGCAGGGCCAATCTCGCATACGCTTGACGGCATTCGCCAGCTGGAGGATGGCAACGCCGCGGCGATCGTCCTGTTCTCACTGTTCGAGGAACAGATCCGCCACGAGAATGAGATGGCCGAACTGAGGCTGAACGCTGGCAGCGAGAGTTTCGGCGAATCGCTCAGCTATTTCCCCGACGTCACCGACCATGATGTGGGCCCGGACAGTTATCTGGAGCTTGTCCGCAAGGCGGTCGAAACATGCGACGTGCCGATCATCGCCAGTCTGAACGGTATCACAAGCGAGGGCTGGATCGACTATGCCCGTCTCCTGCAGGATGCCGGTGCGCATGCACTCGAACTGAACGTCTATTACATCCCTGCGGATCTCGACACCATGGGGGCCGATGTGGAGCAGCGCTATGTCGAGGTGCTGGCCGCCGTGAAATCGGCCGTGACGATACCGGTCGCGATCAAGCTCGGCCCCTACTTCTCCGCGGTTGGATCGATGGCCAGGATCCTGGTCGACGCCGGCGCCGACGGCCTGGTGCTGTTCAACCGTTTCTACCAACCGGATTTCGATCTGGACACGATGGCGGTGGCGCCAACGTTAGAGCTCAGCCAGCCGAACGAGATCCGCTTGCCACTTCTTTGGATCGCCGTTCTCGCCGGTCGGATCGACGCGTCGATCGCGGCGACCACCGGGGTCACGACGTCCGAGCAGGTTATCAAATATCTGCTGGCCGGCGCCGATGTGGCGATGACCACCTCATCTCTGTTACGCAGCGGCCCACGCCATATGGCGGATCTTCTGCGCGGCCTGGCCCTATGGATGAACGACAAAGGCTATGACAACGTCGGCCAGCTTCGCGGCGCAATGAGCCAGCGCAACGTAGCCGACCCCGCCGCCTTCGAACGCGCCAACTACATCAAGGTGCTGCAGAGCTACTAAGGCAAAGCTGGACGATGAATATCTCGAACGATCAGCTAAGCCCATCTAAAGAACGCACCGCTGTCGAGCGCCTCTAGGCGAACCGCAAAAGTCAGTTCGAGCAAATAATTATCGATCGGAATGCACCAAGCACAAATCAGGTTGGTCCCCAAACACAGCCTCACAAGTCATCACGTGTCGGTCGGTGACCTGCTGGGAGAGGTTGACAATTCCGACCAGACTTTCGAACCGCACCTGCACATCCATGCCCAAAAGCCCGGGCCATCCGAGGCACCGTTTTCGGGAGAACCGCTTCAACTGACCCTTGACGGCCGTTTCCCGATTCGCAACGACCGCATCAGGGCAGACTCCGAGAATTGATTGACCTCAATGATGGGGCCAATCGTCCGCGTCAGTATTCTCCTGTGTCGGCGATCGCGACAAGAATGGAGTCGATCAATGATGACGCGGAGAACTTTTGCGACAAGTACCGTTGCTTTCGTCCCGATGACGATGACGGCCTGCGCCAGCACATCTGATGGGCTCACCTATGATGAAGCCGTGCAGCAAACCTTTCGCCATGCCGATGATTTCAGCGTTCAAGGACCAGCCGCCTATCGCGAGCTGGTACGGTACGCCACGATGGCGGCCAACAGCCACAACACCCAGCCCTGGGTGTTCACGATCGATGGTGATCAGATCCTGCTTTCACCAGATCTTGACCGTCGCTGCCCTGCTGTCGATCCCCTTGATCACCATGTCTTCGCAAGCCTTGGATGTGCCACCGAGACCATCATGATCGCGGCCGATGCATTCGGCTTCCATGGTGATCTGGCATTCGACGACGCTTCGTCCCTGATCACGATCGCGCTCGATCCGACCTCGCGCAGGAAGACACCAGCCTTCCAAGCCATTCCCGAGCGTCAATGCACGCGCGCCGAATTCAACGGCCAGACAGCGCCTGTTGATGCTCTCAAGCAGCTTCAAACCTTCGCCTCAAAGGAGGATGTGGACCTACGCTTGCTGACCGACGAAAGACAAAAACAGCGGATCATCGAGTATGTCGTGGCCGGCAATAGCGCCCAGATGGATGATGACGCCTTTGTCGAGGAGCTTCGGTCCTGGATCCGTTTCAATGAGGCCGAAGCCTTGGCATCACGCGACGGTCTCAGCTATCGCTCGGTGGGCAGCCCCGCCTCGCCGCGCTGGCTCGGCAAACTTCTCTTCAGCATGATGTTTCGCAAGAAGGCTGAGAACCAGAAATACCGTCGGCAAATAGCGAGTTCCAGCGGTATAGCCGTCTTCACATGCGCAGAGCAGACCAAGGCAGCCTGGATCGATGCCGGTCGCGCCTATCAACGTTTCGCCCTTTTGTCGACAGCACTCGGCATGCGACATGCCTTCATCAACCAACCTGTAGAGGTGCCGGAACTTCGTGCCCAGCTCGCGAGCCACCTCGATCTAGGCGAGCGATTGCCCGATCTGATCGTCCGTTTCGGCTATGGCGACCCGACACCACGGACGTTGCGCCGTCCCGTCCAGGATGTCTTGGCCGAGGACATCTGAATGTCGTCGCCCACCATCATCTGGATTGACCTGCATCAAGGTATTTTTGGTGCATTGCAGCAAGATCAGCATTGTGTTTCGACGTCGTCATTTCCGACCTTGGTGATGGCGTTCGGATAGGCATTTTACCAACGGTTTCGCCTTCTGATTCGTCGATAACGATTTTGTCGGAGGATCTTCATGTCAACCGTGGAACGACCGGCCTCATCGGGCAGAAGCCGCCGAGGATCGACGTCGAAAGCCAACGGTAAAGCGCGGGCCAACGGTGCCAGACAGGTCGATGCCATCGCATCGTCGGCGGGGCATGACACCATGTCCGGCGAGCGCTCGGTTCCCGGCTTCTATGGCACCCATGCCCTGGATCGGGCGTTCAAGGCTAACCTGGCGAGGCTGACCAACGGCATCAACCCGGCCGGCATGGCAGCGCTCTACATCGACTGGCTGGCCCATCTCGTCCTGTCGCCGGGCAAACAATTGCAGTTGATGGAGAAGGCTACGCGCAAGATGGCGCGCCTGGCGCTGTATGCCGGTCAGTCGATGATGCAACCCAAGCTGTCGCCCTGCATCGAACCCTTGCCGCAGGACCGACGTTTTCAAGCGGAGGCTTGGCAGCAGTGGCCGTTTAACCTGCTGTACCAGTCGTTCCTCTTGACCCAGCAATGGTGGCACGTTGCGACCACCGACATTGATGGATTGTCCGACGAGCGGGAACGCGTCATCTCGTTCATCGCGCGGCAGATGCTGGACCGCTATTCGCCGTCCAACGGGCTCTGGACCAACCCGGATGTCCTCAAGAAGACCATGGAGCAGGGCGGCATGAACCTGCTGCGGGGCGCGCAGAATTTGGTCGAGGACTGGGAGCGGCAAGTTGCCGGCAGAAAAGCCCCCCAATCCAAGGCTTTCGAGGTCGGCAGAAACCTTGCGGTGACGCCCGGCAAGGTGGTCTACCGCAACCGGCTGATCGAACTGATCCAATATACACCGGCGACCGAAAAGGTGCAGGCGGAGCCCGTACTGATCGTGCCGGCCTGGATCATGAAATACTACATTCTGGACCTGTCACCGGAGAATTCGCTGGTGAAATACCTAGTGGATCAGGGGCATACGGTCTTCACGATCTCCTGGCGCAACCCGACCTCCGAGGATCGCGATCTCGGCATGGAGGATTATCGCAGGCTGGGTCCGATGGCCGCCTTGGACGCGGTTGCGGCGATCGTTCCCGATCGGAAGATTCATGGCGTCGGCTATTGTCTCGGCGGTACGCTTCTCTCGATCGCAGCGGCCGCCATGGCGCGCGATGGCGATGAACGCCTCGCCTCGATGACCACGTTTGCGACCCAGGTCGACTTCACGGAGGCGGGTGAGCTGATGCTGTTCGTCAATGACAGCGAAGTTTCTTACCTGGAAAGCATGATGTGGGATCAGGGCTATCTGGACGGCCATCAGATGGCGGGCGCCTTTCAGATCCTTCGCTCTAACGACCTGATCTGGTCACGGATGATCCAGGACTATCTCTTGGGCGAGCGGCAAGGCATGAACGATCTCATGGCTTGGAACGCCGATCTCACCCGCCTGCCCTACCGCATGCATTCCGACTATCTACGCGGGTTGTTCCTCGACAACGATCTCGCCGACGGGCGTTATCTGGTCGATGGCCGGCCGATCAATCTGGCCGATATCCGGGTGCCGATCTTTGCGGTCGGCACGCTCAAGGATCACGTGGCACCCTGGCGATCGGCCCATAAGATTACCTTCCATCCTGCCACTGACGTCACCTTCCTCCTGACCAGCGGCGGCCACAATGCTGGCATCGTCAGCGAACCCGGCCATCCAAGGCGGAGCTACCAGGTCGCAACCAAGTGTGCCGGCGACGCTTATGTCGATCCGGAAACCTGGCAGGCGAGCGTGCCCCATCATGACGGCTCCTGGTGGCCGGCATGGCAGGCTTGGTTGGCCGATAGATCGAACGGTTTGGCGGCGCCGCCGGCGCTGGGTGCGCCGGACAAGGGTTATGCGCCGCTGATCGACGCACCTGGAACCTATGTGCTCCAGGATTGATCCGATCGAACGGAAGGCGTCAGCTTACGACCTCGCGCCCAAGCGAGACAAAAAGAGACTGATCATGACGAAGAACAAGACCTGGCTCATCATCCTTTTTCTCACCACAATCGGTATCGTCGGCGGCTATGCCTATGTCCAGAGGCTGAGCAGCGACAGCCTCCCAGACGGTATCGCCACCGGCCATGGCCGGGTCGAGGTCGAGGAAATCCATGTCGCGGTCAAATATGGCGGCCGGGTTGCCGAGATCCTGGTCGACGAGGGCGACAAGGTCGAGGCGGGCGATGTTCTGGCCAGGCTGGACACGGCGGAGCTTGACGCCAATCTGGAGCGGGCCGAGGCGGAGATCCATCAGGCGGTGGAGGCCGTCGCCGGCGCGGAGGCGTTGATCGCCCAACGGGAGAGCGAGCTCACCTTCGCCGAGCAGGAGTTTTCACGCGCGTCGACCCTGGTGCAACGGGGGCATGTCTCCAAGGAGACGGCCGAGCAGCGCCAGACCCAGCGGGACACAGCGGCGGCGGCGGTTCGAGCCGCCAAAGCTGAGCTTGCCACCTCACGGGCCAAGGTGAGGTCGGCGAAGGCGGCTGCCAAGCAGATCCAAGTGCAACGCGACGAAGCGACGATCAGAGCGCCGCGCTTCGGTCGCGTTCAGTATCGTCTGGCAGAGCCCGGTGAGGTGCTGGCCAATGGCGGCCGGATCGTCACCCTTCTCGATCTGACCGACGTCACCATGACCATCTTCCTGCCGACATCCGAGGCCGGCCGGGTCGCCTATGGTGCGGAGGCACGCATCCAGCTTGATGCCGCAACGGAATACAAGATCCCGGCGACGGTGTCGTTCGTCGCCGCCAACGCCCAGTTCACGCCGAAAGAGGTCGAGACCCGGAGCGAGCGGGACAAACTGATGTTCCGGGTCAAGGTCAAGATCGATCCCGATCTGCTGCTGCAATATATCGATCTGGTGAAAACCGGCCTGCCGGGTGAAGCTTACGTCAGCCTGAATTCCCAGGTTGAATGGCCAGAGCAGCTGGCCGTCAATCTGCCACCCCGGCCTGAGGGATGACCAGTCCGACGACACCGTCTGTCCGCATCAGTGGACTTGGCCATAGCTACGGCAAAACGATCGCCGTCAATGACGTCACCCTCGACTTGCCAGCCGGCAAGATGGTGGGTGTGATCGGGCCGGACGGGGTTGGCAAATCCACATTACTCGGCCTGATCGCCGGGGCCCGCCAGATGCAAACTGGTAGTATCGAAGCCTTTCATGGCCAGATGTCCGACAAGCATCATCGACGCCTAGTGTCACCACGTATCGCCTACATGCCGCAAGGTCTCGGTAAGAATCTTTACATGACCCTTTCGGTTCGGGAGAACCTGGATTTTTTCGGTCGCTTGTTTGGTCAGGACCAGACGGAGCGGGCACGAAGAGTGGCGGATCTGACGGAGAGCACCGGGCTCGATCCCTTCATCGACCGTCCCGCCGGCAAGCTTTCCGGCGGCATGAAGCAAAAGCTTGGCCTCTGCTGCGCCCTTATCCACGACCCGGATCTCCTCATCCTGGATGAACCGACCACCGGAGTCGATCCGCTCTCTCGCCGTCAGTTCTGGACTTTGATTGAGCGTATCCGCGAGAGTCGGCAAGGGATGAGCGTGGTGGTCGCCACCGCCTATATGGACGAGGCCGAAGGATTCGATTGGCTAGTCGCGATGAACCAGGGCAAGGTGCTGACGACCGGTAGTCCCACCGAGCTTCTATACGCAACTGGCGCCGCCAGTCTGGAGGCGGCGTTCATCGCACTCTTGCCTGAAGAGCAGCGCCGCGGTCATCACCAACTCCAGATCCCGGAGCGCCGGCTCCAGGACGGTGAGTTCGCCATTATCGCCGACGACCTAACCCGTCGCTTCGGCGACTTCACCGCAGTCGACCGTGTCAGCCTTCGTATCGAGCGGGGCGAGATCTTTGGGTTCCTCGGCTCCAATGGCTGCGGCAAGACCACCACGATGAAGATGCTAACCGGCCTGCTGCCAGCCTCGGACGGCGAGGCGGAGCTATTCGGCAAACCGGTGGATACCCAGGACCTGGAAACCAGGAAACGGGTCGGTTACATGTCGCAAAGCTTCTCCCTCTATGGCGAGTTGACGGTTCGGCAGAACCTCGAGCTTCACGGCCGCCTGTTTCATTTGAATGCCGGGCGCATCCAGGAGCGTATGGATGAGTTGGTGCCCGCCTTTGGCCTCGGCCCCTATCTCGACGAGCCGGCGTCCGGCCTGCCGATGGGTGTTCGCCAGCGGCTGTCGCTTGCGGTTGCAATCATTCATGAGCCAGAGATGCTGATCCTGGATGAGCCAACCTCCGGCGTCGATCCGGTGGCACGGGATCAGTTCTGGGAGCTCTTGATCGATCTTTCGCGCAACCGCGGAGTCACGATCTTCATCTCGACCCATTTCATGAACGAGGCGGAGCGTTGCGATCGCATCTCGCTGATGCATGCTGGCAAGGTGCTGGCGAGTGGTACACCTTCAACGCTGACGGCGAACCGGCAAGCACAAAGCTTGGAAGAGGCCTTCATCGCCTATCTCGAAGAGGCAAGCAGCGAGGGGGCAGCCGCTCCCGGGGTTGACGATAAAAAATCATTGGTGATGGAAAGTGCGCCACTGTCTAAGCCCGCCACCTTCAGTTTCCGGCGGCTTTCGGCCTATAGCCTGCGCGAGGGGATGGAGTTGGTGCGCGATCCGATCCGCCTCGCTTTCGCTCTGCTCGGCACGGCCATCCTCATGCTGGTGTTCGGATATGGCATCACCTTCGATGTCGAGGATCTGACCTATGCCGCGCTCGACCGGGACCAGAGCCAGGAAAGCCAGCGTTATCTCGAAGGGTTAGCGGGGTCCCGCTACTTCGTCGAACGGCCGCCGATCCAGACCCATGATGAGATGGACCGGCGGCTACAGAGCGGCGATATCACTGTAGCGATCGAGATCCCGCCGGGCTTCGGCCGTTCATTGCTGCGTCATGAAGGGCCTGAGATCAATGCTCGGATCGACGGCGCCATGCCCTTTCGCGCCGAGACCATCGAGGGCTACATTCAGGGCCTGCATCAAGGCTATCTGACCGATCTCGCGCGCAACACCCATGGCGAGAGCCCGGATCTTGCGGCGGCGACCATCGAATCGCGCTATCGCTACAATCAGGCGTTCGCCAGCATCTATGCCATGGTGCCGGCGATCATTCCGCTCTTGCTGGTGCTGATCCCGGCGATCCTGATGGCGGTCGGCGTCGTGCGGGAAAAAGAGCTGGGCTCGATCACCAATCTCTACGTCACGCCGGTGACCCGCCTGGAATTCCTGCTCGGCAAGCAAGCGCCCTACGTCCTGGTCGGCTTTGTGAACTTCCTGCTCCTCGCCGCCATGGCGATCGTCCTTTTTGGCGTACCGATCGAGGGCAGCGCTACGGTGCTCATTGTCGGCGCCCTGCTCTACGTGATCGCCACCACCGGCGTCGGTCTGGTGATTTCCACTTTCACCAAGACGCAAACCGCAGCACTATTCGGCACGGCGATCGGCACCCTTCTTCCGGCCATCCAGTTTTCCGGATTGATGCAGCCGGTCTCCTCCCTCGAAGGCGGCGGTTATATTATCGGTCAGGCCTTTCCCATGAGCTATTTCTTAAATATCAGTGTCGGCAGCTTCACCAAGGCGCTCGGCTTTGCCGACCTGCAGGGCGACGTCGTCGCACTCGCCGTGTTTTTCCCGGTGCTGACGATGTTGAGCGTGACCCTGCTGAGAGCCCAGGAGCGTTGATCATGCGGCAGCTCAGCAATATCTTTCGTCTCGGCGTGAAGGAGCTCTATAGCTTTCGCCACGACACGGTGATGCTCGCTTTGGTGATCTGGTCCTTCACCTTCTCCGTCTACAGTGCCGCAACCGGCGTCACCCACGATCTGCACAACGCCGCCATCGCCATCGTCGACGAAGACCGCTCGCAGCTCTCCAGCCGTTTCCAGGATGCGTTTCTGCCACCCTATTTCCAACGCCCCCAACAAATCGGATTTCACGAGATCGACCGGGCGATGGACAGCGGCCGCTATAGTTTCGTCTTGGTCATACCGCCGCGTTTCGAAGCCGATCTCCTAGCCGGCCGCCAGCCATCTCTCCAGGTGGATATCGATGCCACCGCCATGTCCCAGGCTGGTATCGGTGATGGCTATATCAGCCGGATCTTGACCGAAGAGATCGCCGCCTTCACCGCCGATGGTGCCACGCCGCTCCCGGTCGAGCTGGAAACGCGCTTCGCCTTCAATCCCAACCTCACCGGCGCCTGGTTCGTCGGCGTCATGGAAATCATCAACAACGTCACCGTGCTCGCGATCATTCTCGCCGGTGCTGCCCTGATCAGGGAGCGTGAACACGGCACGATCGAGCATCTCCTGGTGATGCCGATCACGGCCTTCGAGATCATGATGGCCAAGGTCTGGGCCAATGGCCTGATCATCCTGATCGCCGTCACGTTCTCCCTCACCCTCGTGGTACGTGTTTTGCTCGGCGTGCCGATCGCCGGCTCCATCCCGCTGTTTCTCGCGGGTGCGCTCCTCTACTTGTTCTTCGCTACCGGCCTTGGCATCTTTCTCGGCACCGTCGCCCGTTCCATGCCGCAATTCGGCCTGCTGTTCATGTTGGTGGCGTTGCCGATGAACCTCCTCTCCGGCGGCGAAACCCCACTCGAAGCTCAGCCGGACGCGCTGCAAAGCTTCATGCAGCTCGTTCCGTCCACCCATTTCGTAAGCTTTGCGCAGGCCATCCTCTATCGTGGTGCCGGCCTCGACATCGTCTGGCCGGACTTTCTCGCCGTCGCCGGCATCGGCGCCCTGTTCTTCGCCATCACCGCGATCCGCTTCCGATCCAGCATCGTTACGATGGGGTCGTGAGGGTTGGACGCCGTCCTCTCATAAAGTCTTTGACGAGGAAAGGATGCTAACGGCTGCCAACATCGACGAGATGATCCCTACATCAGGTCGGGAATCCAAGACCTTAGGCTTCAACGACCTGATCGAGGATCAAGTAGGCTGGATTAGTGAGCCATGAGAATGGGCAGACCGGCATGATTGAGGGCATCGTGAGTAACACCACCCAAGATCCGTTCGCGCAGACGATGATGACCATAACCGCCCATGACCAGAAGATCGGCGCCGGTGTTGACGGCTTCGCGCATCAAGGCCGCACCAACGGGCTCACCATCAACGTTGATGACGTGGCGTTCGCTGCCGATTCCATGCCAGGCAAGATAATTCGCCGCCTTGTCAGCACTGTCGGCGACCGTACGCGGTGTTACTACTGTGAGCAGGTGGGTGGTCACCGCCTTCTCCAGGAACGGCATCGCGCTTGCGAGTGCACTTGCTGCCTCCGCCGTTCCATTCCAGGCAATGGCCACATTGTGGCCAATATGTTCCGAAGTCTTCGTCGGGACCAGGAGAATAGGACGCCGCGACTTCAGTAACACCGCCTCAAGGGCCGGGCGAACAGCCGGCGCTGCGTCCACGCCATTTCTGCCGAAAACCACCAGATCGCTCAGCAGCGCTTTACGCGCCACAACAACATCACTCCTGCCTATAATATCTGTCCAAGCAGCCGAAGGCTGCCCTGCAGTCCAGGCAAGTGAAGGTTGCCCAGCGGCGACACCGGGTCGATTGACCAAAGGTATACTAGCCGTCTTGCAAGCTCGATCGAAGGCTTTCCTGGTCGCCAATCTTTGCTGTTCGGCGGCGGCAATGGCTGTCTCCCTCAGCCGCCTGATCGTATCCGGCGAGGTGTCTTCACCGAATAAGGGTATCGTGTCGGTAGGGTCGGGTTGTGCGAACAGCGCATCGACGTGGCTGCCAAATCGTTTCGCAATGGTAAAGGCAGCCTCAAGCGTGCCCTCGTCGCCTGCGCTCCGAAACAGGGGTGCGAGCGTGACCCGGATACTCATGCTGCGGCCTCCTAAATTGCAATGAAGACGGGCTAGATGAGATCACACGGATCGGCGCCGAGCTTTGATGAGAGTCAATCCGACGGATACGAGGCCAACATTGCTCACCGTCATGAGGAAGGGGAGGCGCCTACGCCTCCCCCAAACGAACCCTTGGTCACGCCACCAATCACTCCTGCGGTCACTTGCCGATCGCGATTTTCTTGACCTTGGATTTCACCTCCGGCGGCTTCGACAGCGTGATCTTCAGCACGCCAGCGTCGAAGTTGGCCTTGATCTTCTTGGGATCGGCATCGAACGGAAGCGTCATCGAACGGCTGAAACTACCATAGCTGCGCTCGGTGAGATGGTAGTCTTTCTTCTTCTCCTCCTTTTCCTGTTTCTTCTCGCCTTTGATGGTCAAGAGATTGTCGGCAACCGTGACATCGATATCCTTTTCGTCGACGCCCGGCAGCTCGGCTTCGATCGTGACCTCGCCGTCGGTTTCGCTAACGTCGATCTGCGGCATTGCCGTGTCGCGGCCGTGGGCAAATGGCCAGCGGTGGCCATTGGCAAAATCGTCGAACAGATGATCCATCCGGCGTTGCAAGACGCGGAAGGGATCTGATTCTTGAGACGTCGGCTGCAATTCCGTCTTTTGCCGTTCGGAAGGAAATAACGACCACATCGTCCATGACCTCCAAGCTTGTCGCCGCGTGGAACCATTCTCACGAGGCATGTAGCGCGTTTCTAAAAGGACGTTGCACAGGCCGCTTTGATCCCGGTCAACAATGCCCTCTATTTGTCGGGATTTTTCCACCCATGACTTGATGCTGAGGACGCTGACCCAGCCCTTGATCGGTCGGCAAAGGCTTGCTGCGTGACCCTGCTGTGTTCGTGCAAGGGTGACCCAGCTGGTTTTCATCAACCCTTGCCAGGTTGATTTAGCTCAAGGGGCGACAACGCAGATCTGCCATAATCGATCATCGATTCTTCGTTTGGCTATAGGGTGGCAGCACGATCATGGCAAATCGTCCGACCGACAAACCACCACTCTGGAGCCTCTACCTGATCGTCGGCAGCATTCTTTTGTTGTCACTGCTGTTCAGGGTGACGCCGGCCGGGCCTTCCGAAGTCAGTATTCCCTACAGCCAATTCAAACAACTGGTCGCAAACGGCGACGTCACCAGCGTTACCTTCCGCGCCGACGAAGCGGCCAGCGATCTACGCGAAGCCATGCCTATCGGACCGGACGACCAGCCGGTGTCGCGGGTAACGACCCGCTTACCTGGCTTCGGTGATCCTGACTTGCTGCCTCTCCTGGAGCAGAAGGGCATCGAGATCGAAACCCTGCCGGGAGAACCCGGCGGATTGAGCCCGTTCCTGATCGGCATGCTTCCCTGGATCTTTCTGTTGGGCGTCTATTGGTTTTTCTGGCGCCGCATGAGCCGCTCGCTCGGCGGCATGATGGGTCATCGCGGTGTCGACGAATTCCTGACCGGCTCGGCCAAGAAGAAGAAAAAGAACGATAGCGGACCCAAGATCACCTTCGCCGACGTCGCCGGCCAGGATAATGCCAAGCGGGAAGTGGCGGAGTTAGTCGAGTTCCTCAAGAAGCCGGACAGTTATCTCAAGCTCGGTGCCGAGCCGCCGAAGGGGGTTCTGCTGGTCGGTCCGCCCGGGACCGGCAAGACCTTACTTGCACGCGCGCTGGCCGGCGAGTCGGGCGTGCCGTTCTTTCACATCTCCGCCTCTGAATTCATCGAGGTGTTCGTTGGCGTCGGCGCCTCACGCGTGCGAAAAATGTTCGAGGAGGCGAAACAGCGGGCCCCCTGCATGATCTTCATCGACGAGCTGGACGCCATCGGCCGTGTGCGCGGTGCTGGCTTCGGTGGCGGCCATGACGAACGTGAGCAGACCCTCAACCAGATCCTCTCGGAACTCGACGGCTTCTCCGGTCGCGAGGCGGTGATCGTGTTGGCAGCAACCAACCGGCCGGATGTACTCGATCCGGCTCTGTTGCGGCCTGGGCGGTTCGATCGCCATGTGACCCTCGAGCTGCCCGACAGGCCGGCGCGCGCGGCGATCTTGGAGGTGCACACCAAGAGAGTGCCGTTGGCTGCTGATGTCGACCTCGCGCTGATCGCAGCCGGCACGCCCGGCTTTTCGGGCGCCGATCTCAAGAACCTGGTCAACGAGGCGGCCATGGCGGCGGCCAGGTCTGGAGAACACACGGTGACCAAGGCGCATTTCGACGAGATGCGCGACAAGCTGATCATGGGCTCAGTGCGTACGCTCGCCATCCAACCTTCGGAGCGACACCGTCTGGCTGTGCATGAGACCGGACATACAGCGGTCGCCCATTTCCTCCCGAACGCCGATCCGCTCTACAAGGTCACAATCATTCCGCGCGGCCGTGCGCTCGGTGTCACCCACATGCTGCCAGAGGAGGAACGTCACACCCTGCCGGAGGATTATCTCCGAGATCGCCTCGCGGTCATGATGGGGGGCCGCACGGCGGAACGTCTGCTGCTCGGCAATGTTAGCTCCGGTGCTGATGATGACATTCGTCAAGCCACGACCTTGGCGCGCGCCATGGTGGCAAGATGGGGCATGGATGAGGAGGTCGGACCGGTCGACCTTCGACAAAGCGAGGAGCATCCGTTCCTCGGACGCGAGATCGCCCAGCCCCGTCAGTTCAGCCAGGACACCGCGCATGAGGTCGATGAGGCGGTCCGGCGCTTCGTCACTGAAGCCGAGCAACAGGCGACAGAGATCATCACCACATATCGCGACCAGATCGAAAGGCTTGTTGCCGACTTGGAGGCCAGTGAAACCTTGGATCGGAAACAGATCGAAGCCTGTCTTGGAGAACGCCCGGATGGGAAGAAAGCGACCGATGATCGACCTCTGCCGGAGGCTATCAAGGCGCTTTAACAACCAGGTGCCGCCTAGCGATACTGCAGCTTGATGATCGAGGCTTTCATCTCCTATCGACGCTCAGGCCGGATAGAGCTTCTCGATGCGATCAAAGGCGGCTTCGATGGTGGCCTCATCGACGCAGTAGGCCAAGCGCACATGATGTTCGCCCGTTGGCCCGAAGGCGCTCCCTGGGGTGACCGTGACCTTACCCTGCTCAAGCAAATCGAGCGCAAAATCGAACGATGTCTTGTGATCGACCAGAATTCTCGGAAAAACGTAGTAGGCTCCCTCCGGCTTCGCGTAGTCAAAGACATGGCTGACGGCATCCAGACGTTCACAGATCAAGCGGCGTCTCTTGGCCAGCGTCTGTTCAAACACCTGAAGATGCGCTCGTTCGCCCGAGAGCGCTGTGATCCCGGCGATCTGGGAGATTCGTGGAGTGCAGATGATGGTCGCATCATGCACTTTTAGAACTTCCTGCTTTAGCCAATCAGGTAGGACCATATAGCCCAGCCGCCAGCCACTCATCGCGTAGGCTTTGGAGAAGGTGAAGAGATAGACAAGATTGCCGGTGAGTTCCGGGATGCACGCCGGATTGAAACAGCGGCTCCTATTCTCGTAAGCGAAATTTGAATAGGGATCATCGAGCAGAACCAGCAGATCATGCTCGAGGGCAATCTCGCCGATCCGGCGAAGCTCCTCTTCGGCAAAAATTTTGCCTGTAGGATTCGATGGCGAAACCAGGACCAGCCCTTTGGTCCGATCGGTGATCAGATCCGGCAGCGCATCGACATCGAGACGCCAGCCATGTGCTTCGTCCATGACCCAGCATACCGGTTGCCCACCGCAAAGGCGGATCTGCTGAAAATGGGAGGCAAAGCCCGGATCGGTAAGAATGATCTCGTCGCCGGGATCGATGATCGCATGGAAAAGAGCATTCAGCCCTTGGGTATTGCCGGCGGTGATCATGACGTTCCGGTCCGGGTCGACATCAATCCCGGTTTGGACGAGATGTTCTTTTGCGACGAGCCGGCGCAGTGCCGACAGCCCATCCGGCAACGCATATTTGCCGATGTCAGCATCCGCGTCGAGCTCGCGTTTGACGGCTTCGCGTATGTAGGCGGGGGTTGGAAAAGATGGCAAACCCCAGGCCAGGGATGCCGCCCCCTCAACGCGAGCGCTTCGGATCGACATTTCCTTGATCGCCGAGATCGACATCTCGGCAACCGACGCGGTGACGATTGACTTGCTACCGATCATGTCACGCTCCAAGAATTCCTCCGTCGATTGGATCGCTTCCAGCTGATGGCTAACCGCTCAGGACCGCCTCCAGATGAGCGGGCAAATCGTGGATCGAGATCTTGGTCAAATCCTTGGTAAGCTCGGCTGAGACCGTCTTGGCAACGGCAGGCGGCAACAAACCGCGGAGATCACCCATCATCTTCGGCGGTGCGACCAACACCAGGCGATCGTAGCGGTCCTGCTGCCCGGCGAGCTCCAAAGCTTCGGCAATCTCCCTTGCGAAGCGCTCATGCTCGACCCGCCGCGGATCGGTTCTGGGCTCCATGCCGTGACGACCTGTCCCTGCCCGATCGAAGGCCCGGCCGGGGCGATCGGCAGCTAGATCGCGATCCGGCTGATTGTTGCCCTCCAGCCGGATGTCATCGACAGATGCAAGGGTGCGTCCTTCGCCGCCATCGGACACGACACGAGCCATCGCACTGTCCGCGATCAGGATCCATGTCCTTGGGTGCTTCATGACGACTCTTCCTCTTGTTATCGTGCGGCGGGTACTTGGATTTTCTCAGGCGTCGCCGCCAGAAAATGAAAGAGCGCAGCGGCTCTGTTCATGTAGGAGCGCCTAAGTGTTGACCTGGCGAGGAGCTTTGATCCCGAAAGACGGGTCAGGCTGTAATAGGACCAGGTCTGCCCGCGATCGCCTTCGAGCCATAAATGCATGTCGCTGCCACCGGCCTCGAGCAGCGTGGCAAGTAAAACCTTCGAGGGCGTGACGTTGCTGGCATCAACGATGACCTTTTCGTCATCTCGATGGATGATGGTGAACTGCTGGATCACTTCACGGGCAGGGCCGATCTCATCCTGAAGAACAAGGACCTGATCACCCGTCTTGAGCTCGTCGGTCTTGAAGTCCTGGCGCCTGGCGGACACATCAGATGCACTCAAGGCATAACTCTGTTCAAGCAAAGGCCGCCATTTCTGGCGCGACACCGACCAATAGCGGATCGATGTGTGGGTAGAGACAGCACCCAGGCGCGCCAACACAGAACGCGTGGTCCCGGCGTGCTCAAAACGACCAGCGGTCGCGATCAGAACAGTAGCAGGCTTCGCCGCCCAACCAAGACAGGGCGCCGGTTGCCACATCTCCAGCTCTCGATCATCAAGCCATAGCTCAACCTCTGGCGCATGCAAGATCCCCGGAAAGGCTGGAATTGGCTCGCCATCACATGGCGGTCGCGGCAAGGAAACTGACTTATCAGCCTTGGCATCGGGTGACGCCAGCAAACCACCAAACAGGATAACCAGGCAGGCGTTAAGAGCGCTGCTTCGAACAAACGTCACCAGGCGGGTCATGTCTCCGATCGCTGCTCTGAACCCGACGGCCATGAGGTGAAAGGGAACGCCAGCTCCTCAGAGACAAAAGTCTGGAAGCGCACGATCTGAGCCATGTACACCGCCAGATTGCGGCCGAAATCTTGCAATCTGTCGATGGGCCTGCCGGTGAATAACTTGGCCAGAAACTGCAGGACGACGACGGCCACGAAGACGACTTCGGCCACCGTCCATGCGACCGCCAGAATCACCATATAGACCAAGCGCAGCCATGTGCTGCGTTCCTTCAAATGGCTCTTGATCTCCGCCCTGCTTTCGTTGTCCGACTTGGATTGCGCCTCGGTCATCGTCAATTCCTTTCCAGCTTCCACCCCGTCAGCGGCGTGGGACCGATGCTGTCGTTTGGATCATTCAACGATACAGCCGGTCGCAGTCGGTCGTCTTGATTCAGCTCAATGGGAAGAGCAGAGAGCTGCCGGATACGCCAAGCAGTTTTGACCGCGATCAATGTTCCGAAGAATGATCGCACGTAAGATGCGCCATGCGAGGTTAGCACTCCTTATGCCAAGTGCACTCGACGTGATCTTGGATCGAGTGGAGGAACGTGGATGCCGACATTGAGTCGATATCAGGCTCCGGACTGAGGCCGACCGTGGACGTCGCCGACAGACAGGCCGAAAGCGATCGCAGCGCCCAGGGCGAAATCGTGTCGATCCGGGGTGCCGTCGTGGACATCCGTTTCGAGCACGGACTGCCGCCGATCAAGCAGATGCTGAAAGCCGGTCCGCAGGGAAATATCGTGATCGAGGTGGCCGCTCAGATCAGACCGGAGATCGTTCGCTGTCTGGTACTCAGCGCCCATCACGGTCTGGCCCTCGGCATGTCGGTGATCGATACGGGCGGTCCGATCCAGGTGCCGGTCGGTCAATCGGTCCTCGGGCGCATGCTCAACATGTTCGGCGAACCGATCGACGATCAGCCAGCACCCGAAGAGGTCGAACGGCGCCCGATCCACGGCTTGCCTGTGCCGCTCCATCGCCGCCGGGTGCGCTCGGAAATTTTTTCGACTGGGATCAAGGTCATCGACCTGCTCTGCCCGCTGGAGCGTGGCGGCAAGGCCGGGCTGTTCGGCGGTGCCGGCGTCGGCAAGACGGTGCTGATCACCGAGATGATCCACAACATGGTAGGTAACTACGAGGGCATCAGCTTGTTTTGCGGGATCGGCGAGCGCTGCCGCGAGGCCGAAGAACTCTACCGCGAAATGCGGGCGGCGGGCGTGCTCGACAAGACGGTCATGGTGTTCGGTCAGATGAACGAGCAGCCGGGCGTCCGCTTTCGGGTCGGCCACACCGCCATGACCATCGCCGAGTATTTCCGAGACGATCTGCACCAAGACGCGCTGGTGCTGATCGACAACATCTTTCGCTTCGTTCAAGCGGGCGCCGAAGTGTCGGCGCTGCTCGGCCGGATCCCCTCGCGCGTCGGCTACCAACCGACACTCGGCACCGAGCTCGCCGAGCTGGAGGAGCGTATCTCGAGCACGGACACAGGCTCGATCACCTCGGTGCAGGCGGTCTATGTGCCTGCTGACGACTTTACCGATCCGGCCGCCACCCACACCTTCGGCCATCTCTCCTCGTCGATCGTCCTGTCGCGTAAGCGGGCAAGCCAGGGGCTGTATCCAGCGGTCGATCCCCTCCAGTCAGCCTCGAAAATGCTCACCCCCGGCGTCGTCGGCGAACGCCACTACCGGATTTCTCGCGCGGTGCGCCAGACGCTTGCCGACTATGAAGACCTGAAGGACATCATCGCCATGCTTGGGCTGGATGAGCTGTCGGAACAGGATCGCGCCGTGGTTACGCGGGCGCGACGTCTGGAACGCTTCCTGAGCCAGCCCTTCTTCAGCACGGAAGCCTTTACCGGGCAGGCCGGCCGATTGGTTCCCCTCGCCGCGACGCTCGACAGCTGCGAGCGCATCCTTGGCGACGACTTTCCCGACATGGACGAGCAGGCCTTCTACATGATCGGCAGCGTCGATGACATCGAGGCAGGACCATGAACTTAAAAGTCGCTCTGCCCGCGGCAGTACTGGTCGACGAGCCGATCAGGAAGATCGTGGTCGATGCCGAGAACGGCTCGTTCGCCATCCTGCCGCGCCACGTCGATTTTCTGGCAGCCCTGGTGCCGGGTGTCCTTACCTATCTCGATGCCGAAGGCCATGAGCGTTTCCTCGGCATCGACGAAGCGACCCTGGTCAAATGCGGCGACGACGTCCTGATCTCCACCCGCAATGCCGTCGAGGGTGACAATCTTTCGAAGCTTCGGCGTCAGGTCGAGGTGGCCTTCATCCTCCTTGACGAACGCGAGCGCTCAGCGCGCAGCGCTCTCGCTCGCCTGGAAGCCGGCATCGCGCGGCGCTTCGTCGAGCTCAAGGACTGACGCCATTGAAAGGACACCCATCAAAGCAGGGCAAGAGCAATCATGTTGCCGATGAAATCGGCCAAAAGGCCGACCGCAAGCTTCGGGCACGCCAGCGACCAAAAGTCAGCACATGGTTCGGCCTCGGCATGTTCGGTCTGGTGGGGTGGTCGATCGCCGTGCCGACGGTCGCCGGGATCGCGCTCGGCATCTGGCTCGATACGAAACTGGACACCCGCATGTCCTGGACGTTGACCTTGCTATTCGTCGGCGTGGTCCTGGGTTCCCTGAATGCCTGGTACTGGATGAAGCAAGAGAGCGAGGGGGAAGACTGACATGATCGTGCACGCCATGGCCGGACTGATCGGCGGAGTGACGGCGGGCGCCCTTTACCTCGCCGGTTTATGGTTCACCGTACAACGCCTTCCGGCAATCGACCGGCCGCTACCGATCCTGCTGGCCAGCAGCCTGCTCCGCCTGAGCCTTTTACTTTTGATCATCGCCTGGCTGGCCATGCATGATGGCATGGCTTTGGGTGGGTTTCTGCTGGGCTTCGTGCTGATCCGAATCGGCGCCACCTGGTTGGCTGGCACGAGCGGACGCAGCGCTACGGAGGCAGCCAGCCGATGACCATGAGCCCGGATCAGATCATCTTCGTTACCTGGGGTTGGCTCCACCTGAACGCCACCCTGGTTTACTCATGGATCGTGATGGCGATCCTGGTGATCGGTGCGCGGTTGATCACGCGCCGTCTGTCCGACCGCGAAGACCTTTCCCGCTGGCAGAGTATGCTGGAAGTCCTGGTGGTCGGGCTGCGCGATCAAATCCGAGATGTCAGCCATCAGGAGCCCGGGCCCTATCTGCCGTTCATCGGCACGCTGTTTCTGTTCATCGCGACCTCCAATTTTCTGGCGGTGGTGCCCGGTTTTCAGCCGCCGACAGGCTCCTTGTCGACGACCACCGCGTTGGCCCTTGCCGTCCTGGTCGCCGTGCCGCTGTTCGGCATCGCCGATCAGGGCCTTTTCGGATATCTCCGAAAATACATCCAGCCGACAGCCTTCATGCTGCCCTTCAACATCATTGGCGAGCTTTCACGCACGTTAGCACTGGCGGTCCGGCTCTATGGGAATGTGATGAGCGGCACGGTGATCGTCGCCATCCTGATCAGCATCACCCCGTTCTTTTTTCCCATCGTCATGCAGGTGCTCGGCCTGCTGACTGGCCTCATCCAGGCGTACATTTTTGCGGTTCTGGCGATGGTCTACATCGCATCAGCAACCCGAACTCATGCCGCCCTGGACCAAGGCCCAAGCGAGCCGGTCCAATGATGCTAACCATGAGGAGATAGGGATGGACAATCTTGGTTTGATCGGTGCTGTGTCGATCGTCACGGCCGGGCTGACGATCGCCATCGGCTCCATCGGCCCGGCCCTCGGTGAAGCGCGAACCGCAGCTCAGGCGCTGGCCGCGATCGCACAGCAGCCGGACGAAGCCAACACCATCACCCGGACGCTGTTCGTCAGCCTGGCGATGATCGAATCCACCGCCATCTATTGTTTCGTCGTGGCGATGATCCTTCTGTTCGCCAACCCGTTTTGGGATCATGTCGTCACCCAGGCGTCTGGCTGAGCCATGCAGATCGACTGGCTCACGGTCGCAGCGCAGATCGTCAACTTTCTTGTTCTGGTGTGGTTACTGCGCCGTTTTCTCTACGGCCCGATCACGGCGGCCATGGATCGCCGCGAACAGCGGATCACCGCGAAGCTTGCCGAAGCCGATCAGCGACGCGCTGAGGCGGAGGCGGCCGTCCTGAGCCACAGGGAAGCGGAGCGGGATCTGGAGCAACGGAGCGAGCAACTGCTCGCTCAGGCTCGAAAGACAGCGGAGGAAGAACGTCACGATCTCGAACACACCGCCCGAGAAGAGGTTCAAGAGCTTCGCCAGGCGTGGGGGAGGCAGCTGGACGACGAGAAGACCGTTTTTCTCGGCGATGTGCGCCGACAATTGCTCGATCACGCCTTCGCGCTGGCCAGGCACACGATGGACGATCTCGCCAATGCCCGCCTCGAAGAACAAATGACCAGGGCGTTCGTTGACCGCCTCGAAAAGATGGATCGAACGGTCCGGCGGAAACTGGCGCATGCCGCCGGACACCACGATCAAGCCGTGACCGTCCGCAGCCGCTTCGACCTGATGCCGAACGAGAAGAGCCAGATCACCAAGGCCATTCATGACGTGATCGCATCAGACGCGAAGGTAACGTACGAACCTGGTCAAGCGAATGCCGCCGGCATCGAGCTTAGGATCGGCAGCCAGTCGGTCGCCTGGACCGTCGCGGGCTACCTGGACGATCTCGAACGACAGGTCGAGAGCGAGATCGGGGCCATGACGGGTGCAGAGCGGGTTCGGGCGTCATGACGGCGAAGGGTGCTGGCTTGCAGGACACTCTGACCTCGATCGGTCAGGAGATCGGGCGGCAACTGCACGATCACCACCCCGGCCTCAAGATGAATGAGATCGGCCGCGTGGTCCGCGTCTCGGCAGCGATCACTGAGGTCGAGGGATTCACCGACGTTACCGACAATGAGCTGATCCGCTTTCCGAATGGTCTGGTCGGCATCGCCGCCAATCTCGACGAAAGCGGCATCGGGGTCATGCTGCTGGGACGGAGCGACAGGCTGCGCATCGGCGATCAGGTGGAGCGGACGCGTCGAGCGGTCGATGTGCCGATCGGCGACGCGTTGCTCGGCCGGATCGTCGACCCGACCGGACGACCGCTCGATCGCGGTGGCGCCATCAACACCACCAGGCGAGCACCCGTGGAGCGCGCCGCCCCGTCGATTATTTCGCGCGGCCCGGTTGCAACGCCATTGCAGACCGGGATCAAGGCGATCGATGCCGCAATTCCGATCGGTCGCGGGCAACGGGAGCTTATCCTCGGCGATCGCCAGACCGGCAAGACATCGATCGCGATCGACACGCTGCTCAACCAACAAGCCGACGATGTGATCGCGATCTACTGTGCGATCGGCCAGCGCGGCGCATCGGTGGCACGGGTGATCGGCGACCTTCGGGCGCACGGCGCGATCGAGCGCTGCATCGTGGTGGTGGCCGGCGGCGACGATCCGCCGGGCCTGCAGTTCATCGCTCCCTATGCGGCGACCACCATGGCCGAGTTCTTCATGGAACGCGGCCAGGACGTGCTGATCATCTATGACGACCTGACCCGCCATGCCCGGGCCTACCGCGAACTCTCCCTGCTCCTTCGCCGCCCGCCCGGCCGCGAAGCTTATCCCGGCGATATTTTCTTCATCCATGCACGCCTCCTGGAACGCGCCACTCGCCTGCGCGATGATCATGGCGGCGGCTCGATGACGGCACTGCCGATCCTGGAGACCCAGGCGCAGAACATAGCCGCCTACATTCCGACCAACCTGATCTCGATCACCGATGGTCAGATCTATCTCTCGCCGGAACTGTTTCGAAAGGGCCAGCTGCCGGCGATCGATATCGGCAAGTCGGTTTCCCGTGTCGGCGGCCGGGCGCAGCTTCCCGCTTACCGCGCTGTTGCCGGCGAGCTCCGCCTTTCCTACGCCCAATTCGAAGAACTGGAGACCTTCGCCCGTCTCGGCACGCGGCTCGACGACGCCACGCGAGGGAGGCTGGAACGCGGTCGGCGGGTAAGGGAAATCCTGAAACAGAACGAGCATGATCTCCTTACCGTCCTGGAGCAGATCGTGGTCATCCTGGCGGTCACCGAAGGACTGTTCGACCAAGTTCCGGTCGATGAAGTCACCACCGCCGCCGATGGTCTCCGCCAAGTGGTGATCGCGCAACTTTCGGACATCGGCAGCCGGCTCGAGGCCGGCGCATCGCTCGGGAGCACGGAGCGCGAGGCGATCCTGGAGGCGGCGCGCAGCTATCTCTCGAACGGCATCGCCTGATGGAGACGTTCGAAGCGCTTGGCCGGCGGATCGCCACCACCAACGATCTGAGAGCCATCGTCAGCACCATGAAATCGCTCTCGATGGTCAGCGTCCATCAATATGATCGGGCGGTCTCGGCGCTGCAGACCTATCGCCGAACCATCGAGCTCGGCTTCCAGGTCTTGATGCGCGAGCATGTCGATCTCGACCTCGGCAGTCGAGACGTAGGGCCGACCATCGCCATTCCCTTCGGTTCCGATCACGGCCTTTGCGGTCGCTTCAACGACCAGATTATTCAATTCGCCATGGCAGAACTCGGTCGACCCAAAGCCGCTGTGACAGAGATTCTCTGGCTGCCGGTCGGTGCGCAGATCGCAGCGCGGCTCGAGGCGCAGAGCCAGCCGGTCGAAGACGAGATGCGCCTGCCCGGTTCGGTCAACGGCCTGACCGCCACGACCCAGGCGCTCCTTCTGGCGATCGACGGCTGGCGGACGGAACGCGGCGCAGCACGGGTCGTTCTGTTCCACAATCGGCGCACCGATCAGGCCAACGCCGAAACCTCGACAACGCAGATATGGCCCCTGGACCGGTCCTGGCTGCAATCGATTGCCGACAGACCGTGGCCATCGCGAAGGTTGCCGACCTTCAGCATGAAGCCCGATCGGCTGTTCGCTTCGTTGGTCCGGCAGCATCTATTCGTCATGATTTTTCGGGCAGGTGCCGAATCGTTGGCCAGCGAGCACGCCACCAGACTGATGGCCATGCAGGCGGCCGAACGCAATATCGACGAGCGGCTGGATGAGATGAACAGCAGGTTTCGCCGGATGCGTCAGCAATCGATCACCGAAGAGCTGCTCGACGTCGTCGCCGGATTCGAAAGCCTCACCGGAGGGCATGATTTGGCCTGATTGATAAGGATCAACGCGGCGTCGACCAGCATCCGGAAAATTAAATCCTGCATCGGATGCAGAAGAGAGGGCGACGATGGCCAAGACCATTCGAGAAGCGATCGGTGTGTTCGAAGATGCGCCATCGCTGGAAGCGGCGATCGACGCGTTGCAAAGCTCGGGCTTCAATCGCGCGGAGATCAGTCTTCTAGCTGACGACGCGACGATCTTTGCTAAGCTCGGGCATCTTTATGAACGCGTAGAGCAGCTCGAAGATGACCCTGATGTTCCGCGCACGGGCCTATGTCAGCAAGGAAAACTTGGGCGATGCCAAAGGCGCAATCGTCGGCGCGCTGCCGACCGGCAACTGACCCAGCGTGCCGGCATGTATTCACAATCGTCGTCGATATCGATCAGGCACATGGGAGCGGCTATAGGGAGAGTGATCATGAGGTCTGGCGTTCGATATGCACTAATATTCGGGCTCGGTCTCTTATGTCCCCTGGCCACGGCGCAGGCTGAGGGCGATCCCTTGGCCGGCAAACAACTGGCGAGGAAATGGTGCGCCAGCTGCCATAACGTCGAAGCTGGCGGTCAGTCAAAACAAGACCCGCCTGCCTTCGCCGCGATTGCCGCCTTTCGCAGTCCCGACTATATCCACACCAACATCCTCTTTCCGCACGGCCACATGCCTGAGATCGCACAGGTCCTCGGTCTCAATGTCGATGATCTTGTCGCCTACATCACCTCCCTGGAACAACCCTGCAATTGATGTGTTCTCACGCGTCGGCTGAGAGATCAGCAATGAGGCCAGCGGAAACCTCGCTGTTTGGGTTTCGTCACCAGGGGCGATATGCCATTCGACGATCCTTGCCGACGACATGGCGCGCCGTCGTCTTCAGCGCGCCATGAGCTATCGACGTTGGCATTGAGCGCGTTGGACAGCCACATCAGGCAGCGGCCAGACCTTCCTTTTCATCCTCGGTCATCTCATCGGCGATCATGGCATCGGTCGAGATCAGCAACCCGGCAATCGAAGCTGCATCCTGTAATGCCGTGCGCACAACCTTGGTCGGGTCGATGATGCCGGCCTCGACCATGTTGCAGTAAGTCTCGGTCTGAGCGTCAAATCCCCAACTGGGATCATTCTTCTCCAGCAACTTGCCGGCCACCAGGGAACCTTCGAGCCCGGCATTATCGACGATCTGGCGAAGCGGCGCCGGCAAGGCCCGGCGAACGATGTTGATCCCGACCCGTCGATCATCATTTTCCGGCTCGAGATCATCCAGAGCCTTCGCTGCATAGAGGAGCGCGACACCGCCACCTGGCAAGATGCCTTCTTCGACCGCTGCGCGGGTTGCGTACATGGCATCCTCGACCCGATCCTTGCGTTCCTTGACCTCGGTCTCGGTCATGCCACCGACCTTGATGACCGCGACGCCCCCGGCAAGTTTGGCAAGACGTTCCTCCAACTTCTCCCGATCGTAATCCGATGTCGTTTCGGCAATCTGCTGCCTGATCTGGTTGCAGCGCGACTCGACTACTCTCGGATCCCCTGCCCCCTCAACGATCGTCGTCTCATCTTTGGTCACCAGCAGCTTCCGAGCACGACCCAGCATGTCAATGGTGACCGCATCGAGCTTGATGCCGGTTTCCTCCGAGATCACCTGTCCGCCGGTCAGCACAGCCATATCCTCAAGCATCGTTTTACGCCGATCACCGAAACCCGGTGCCTTGACCGCGATCACCTTCAAGCCGCCGCGCAGCTTGTTGACCACCAGCGTCGCCAACGCCTCACCCTCGACATCTTCCGCGACGATCAACAACGGCTTGGCGGATTGCACGACTTTTTCGAGCAGCGGCAGGAAGGCCTGGATCGAGCTGAGTTTCTTCTCGTGCAACAAGATGTAGGCGTCCTCGACCTCTATCTTCATGGTCTCGGCATTGGTGACGAAATAGGGGGAAAGATAACCTCGATCAAACTGCATACCTTCGACGACAACCAGTTCGGTCACCATACCCTTGGCTTCCTCGATGGTGATCACCCCTTCCCGGCCAACCTTCTGCATCGCCTCGGCCAGCATGTTGCCGATCTCAGGGTCACCATTGGCCGAAATCGTGCCGATTTGGGCAATTTCCTCATCGGTGCTGACTTGCCTGGAGCTTCGCTCGAGCTCGGCGACCACGGCCTCGACGGCCTGATCGATACCTCGTCTAAGATCTGACGGGTTCATGCCGGCAGCATCCGCCCTGCACCCCTCGCGCACGATGGCCTGAGCCAGTACGGTTGCGGTGGTGGTGCCGTCGCCGACGAGATCGCTGGTCTTGCTCGCCACCTCGCGCAGCATCTGGGCGCCCATATTCTCGAAATGGTCGGGAAGTTCGACGGCTTTGGCAACCGTAACACCATCCTTCGAGGTTCGTGGCACACAATAAGGCTGCTCGATCAGCACATTGCGGCCCCTTGGCCCCAGCGTTGCTTTGACCGCGTCAGCGATCAGGTTCACGCCCTTGAGCATGCGCGCGCGGGCATCATTGGCAAATCTGATTTCTTTCGCTGGCACGATCGAGCCTCCTCATTGAAAGCTGCCTAAACAACAGAGGTAATTCTTCTCCGGGGAAGGCACTTTCTCCGAAGTGTGCGTTGTCGTCTTTGCGCTGAATCAAGGACCGCCGGCCACATTTCACTCATCCTGATGGTCTTGTTTGCCCAGGTGACAAGGAGACCTGAATGGGTCGCATTCTGGTGACGGGGGCCTCAGGGCAGATCGGCTCGGAGCTGGTGTCAGCGCTTCGAGTGCAGCACGGCGCCGATCAGGTGGTCGCCTCGGATGTGCGCGAAATTGCCGGACATGCCGACGCCAGCAGTGCGATCTTCGAGCATGTCGACTGTACTGACCTCAAGCAGCTCCAGGACGTGGTCCGGCGTCATGATATCCACGTCATCTATCATCTGGCAGCACTGCTTTCTGCGGTTGCCGAGGAAAGGCCGCAGATGGCGTGGAGCGTCAATATGGGCGGGCTCTACCGCATCCTTGAGGTCGCCAGGCAATATCGGTGTGCGGTGTTCTTTCCAAGCTCGATCGGCGCCTTCGGTCCGACCACACCACGCGAAGCGACACCTCAGGACACCATTCAGCGGCCGAGCACCATCTACGGTGTCACCAAGGTCTCGGGCGAATTGCTCTCTGATTACTATGCCAAGCGCTTCGGCGTCGATACCCGCGGCCTTCGCCTGCCTGGCCTGATCTCCAGCGTCACCCTTCCCGGCGGTGGCACCACCGATTACGCGGTCGAGATATTTTATCAGGCGATCCGCTACCGGCATTACACCTGCTTTCTTGAAGCCGACACCCGTCTCGACATCATGTACATGCCGGATGCGATCCGTGGCATGATCCAGCTGATGGCGGCGGACGCTGATCGGCTCACGCACCGCAACGCTTTCAATGTGACAGCGATGAGCATCACCCCTGCCGAGCTTGCTGCCGAGATCCGAAAGCACCTTCCGGGCTTCGTCATCGACTACGAGGTCGACCCGGTCCGCCAGGCGATCGCTGATTCCTGGCCCATGTCGATCGACGACAGCGCAGCGCGAGCGGAATGGGGCTGGTCACCGACATTCAATCTCCAATCGATGACTACCGACATGCTCGACAAGCTCAAGCGCCGGCTGCGAGTTGTGCCGAGCTACGCTCAAGGAGATCCGACCGATGCCACATAACCGGATAGAGCGTTGCCTGGCAAAGGTCCTTGCCGAAAGGGCGGGCACTAGTGCCCTGAAAGGCGAGGAGGCTATCATCACCGGCATATTGCCGGCGAGTGCCGGCCGCGGGCCGCGCTATCTCCTTCTGGGCGAAGGTCAAAAGCCGTATCTTCGCATGAATGCCAATGCCTATCTCGGCATGGGTCTTCGCGCCGATGTCATCGCTGCCGAGGAAAGTGCAATCCGAGCTGTCGGCATCGGACCGGGTGCCGTGCGTTTCATCAGCGGGACCTTTCATCAACATGTCGAGCTGGAATGTCGCCTTGCTGCTTTTCATCAGCGCGATGCCGCCATAATCTTCAGCTCCGCCTACGCCGCGATTATGGGCATCCTGCCGCCCCTGATCACGCCTGACACCATCGTGCTCAGCGACTCACTCAATCACAACTGCATCATCAATGCGATCCGGCTCGCCACGCCTGGGGCGAAGGCCGTCTACCGTCATCTGGACCTCCAACAGCTAGAGACACAGCTGCTCGACGCGGTGGGCACCTACCGACGTGCAGTCATCGTCACCGACGGTGTCTTCAGCATGCGCGGCGATCACGCGCCGCTCGACAACATCAGTGACCTTGCCCGCCGGCATGACCACCGTTTCCCGGAGAACATACTGCTCGTGGTCGATGACTCCCACGGGGTTGGGGCTATCGGTGACAGCGGTCGCGGCACCGAAGAGTATACCGGGGCCGATGGCGTCGATCTGCTGGTGGCAACCCTCGGCAAAGCGATCGGCGTGAATGGTGGCTACGGCGTCGCCAGCCAGCCGATCGTCGATTATCTTCGCGAAACCTCGCCCTTCTACATCTACTCCAACCCGATCACACCGGGTGAAGCGGAAGCCGCCTCGAAGGCTCTCGACATCCTGGATAGCCAGGCAGGGCTGGCGCTGCTCCAGCATCTACAAAGCATGACCATGCGCTTTCGCAAGGGCCTGGTCGATCTCGGCTTCGAAACCGTGGGCGGCGCTCATCCGGTGGTGCCTCTCATGACCCGCGATACCGGGTCGACCAAGGCCCTGGTCGCGCATCTTCGAGACCACGGCATTCTCGCCACCGGCCTCGCTTATCCGGTCGTGCCGAAAGGCGACGAGGAGATCCGTTTTCAAATATCTGCCGATCATACCGCAGCTGATATCGACCATGCACTCGATGTCCTCACACGATATCGGGACATGTCAGCGGGCGCTTAGTCAGGCAAGATGGTGGAAAGGCTGATCGTCTGACCTCCACGGAGCACCGTCACCTCCACCTTGTCACCAGCTTTGAGGCTGGCCAGATGACCGCGAATTTCCTTTTCTGTCGTGGGATCACCAACCTGAATACCATCGAACAGAAGGATGATATCGCCGCCAAGAAGCAATTCCTGCCCACCAATCGTTGCCGGCAAGAATCCGGGACGCAGACCAAGTTTTTCACCCGGCGACCGGCTGGCGACGCGCTGTACCATCACGCCGGTATCCTGGGGCAAATTGAAAACTTTGGCCAAGTTTCCACTCAGTCCGAAAAAACTGATCCCGCTCCAAGGCGAGCGTTGGCCAAGAAGGAGGTTCTCGACAGTTCTGGACGAGACGGCGAAACCGACCCCTTCAAATTGCCCCGAACGGCTGAAGATATGGCTGACGATCCCAACTACCTCGCCCGCCATGTTGAACATCGGTCCGCCTGAATTGCCGCGATTGATCGCAGCATCGGTTTGTATGAACTCGCCGAGCACCAAGCTTCCGGTCAAGGTTGCCGGCGCATGGCGGGCGCTGACATAACCGACGGTCAGCGTGTGACGGAGGCCATAAGGGGCACCGATGACGAAGATCTGCTCGC
>JBOEHJ010000021.1:0-39214 GCA_050633905.1 Geminicoccales bacterium | reverse complement strand
CCACGCTCTCCTTCCTCGGTGTCGGCCTTCCGCAGACTGAGCCGTCGCTCGGCCTCCTGATCGCGAACGGCTTCGACTACATGCTCTCCGGCCGTTATTGGATCGCAGTCTTTCCGGGCCTGGCCCTTCTCTTGACCATCGTCTCGATCAATCTGGTTGGCGATCAGTTGCGGGACGTTCTGAACCCGAGGCTGCAGCGATGACTGAAACGCCGGTGCTCGAGGTCCAGGACCTGCAGACCCACTTCTTCACCAAAGCGGGTATTGCCAAGGCGGTCGACGGGATCAGCTTCACCATCGGCAAGGGCGAACTGGTTGGTCTGGTTGGCGAAAGCGGCTCCGGCAAGACGGTCACTGGCTTTTCGATCCTCGGCCTGGTGGATCCGCCCGGTCGTATTGCCGGCGGCTCGATCAAGATCGGCGGTTCGGAGCTGGTCGGTCAAAGCGAAGAGCAACTTCGGCCGATCCGCGGGCGAAAAATCGCGATGATCTTTCAAGATCCGATGATGACCCTCAATCCGGTGCTGCGTATCGATACCCAGATGATCGAGACGATCACGGCGCATGAGGACGTCTCGGCCGAAGCAGCGCGAGAGCGCGCCCGGGCCGCCCTTGCACAAGTTGGCATCGCGTCTCCGGACGAGCGCCTGACAGCCTATCCCCATCAATTCTCCGGCGGCATGCGCCAGCGCGTGGCAATCGCGATTGCGCTTTTGCATGAGCCAGAACTGATCATCGCCGATGAACCGACGACGGCCCTTGATGTCACGATCCAGTCGCAGATCCTCCACGAGGTGCAAAAGCTTTGCACGGACAGCGGCACCGCTCTCCTTTGGATCACCCATGATCTCGCGGTGATCGCGGGGCTCGCCGACCGCATCCTCGTGATGTATGCCGGTCGGCTCGTGGAACAGGGTAAGGTGGATGACGTTCTTGACCGGCCCATGCATCCCTACACGCAGGGGCTGATCGGCTCGGTGCCGAGCCAGAACAGGCGCGGCCAACCGCTCGCCCAGATCCCTGGCATGACTCCGTCGCTCCTGCATTTGGGCGAGGGCTGCGCCTTCGCCTCACGCTGTTCGCGTGCGAATGAACTCTGTTGCGAAGCCTCACCGGAACTGAGCAGCCAGGGTGATGATCGGGCGTTTCGCTGCCACCATCCTATTCTTGAACATACCGGGGCGGAGATTTCCGCCTCATGAACGAGCCGATCATCGCTCTCGACCGGATCGACAAGAAGTTCGTGAAACAGCTGGACGTCGCCGAGAAGCTGGTCAATCTGGTGGGTGGCGATCGGCGGGAAGAAATCGTCCATGCGGTCGACGGCGTCAGCCTTGAGATCGGCGAAGGTGAGGTGGTCGGGCTCGTTGGCGAATCCGGTTGCGGCAAGTCGACCCTCGGCCGCGTCGTCGCTGGCATTCACCCGCCGAGCGGCGGGACGCTTTCCTATCGCGGCAGGCAGGTCGGCGATCTCGACGTCGATCAGGCGAAGGCATTCGCGACCAAAGTCCAGATGATTTTTCAGGATCCGATGTCCTCGCTAAACCCGAGGCTCCGCGTTCGCGAAATCATCGGCGAAGCGCCGCGCGTGCACGGCCAGGTCGCCGCCGCCGAACTCGACGATTATGTCGATCAGCTCCTTCTCCGAGTCGGTCTCGATCCCAGTTACAAGCGCCGTTACCCCCACCAGTTCTCCGGCGGCCAGCGCCAGCGCATCGGCATCGCCCGCGCCCTTGCCGTCAAGCCCGATTTTTTGGTGTGCGACGAGGCGGTCGCGGCGCTCGACGTCTCGATCCAGGCGCAGGTCCTGAACCTGTTCATGGAGCTGCGAAAAGATCTCGGGCTCACCTATCTTTTCATCAGCCACGATCTCGGCGTGGTCGAGCATCTCGCCGATCGTGTCGCCGTCATGTATCTCGGCCGCATCGTCGAGATGTCACCGACCGCAGAGCTGTTCGAAAAGCCGAACCACCCCTATACACAAGCGCTGCTCGCGGAGATCCCGCGGATTGACTTGCGAAAACGACGCTTCCAACCGATCAAAGGCGAAATCCCATCCCCGCTTGACCCGCCAAGCGGCTGCCACTTTCATCCGCGCTGCCCCCATGCGACCGAGCGATGCCGAACGGAGCGGCCAGCCCTCAAAGCCATCGGCCCCGGCCACCTCTCCGCCTGCCACCTGAACGATGTGGCGTGACCACATCAGGGGCGCGATGTCGAGGAACTTGTGGCGGAACGCGGATTGGATGTCTCCCACGAGACGGTACGTCGATGGTGCCTGCATTTCGGTGGTGTCTACGCTAGGCGCCTTCGGCAAGACCGTCACAAGCCAACCGATCACTGGTTCCTTGATGACATGGTCATCGTGATCCGCGGCCAGAAGGACGATCTTTGGCGTGCCGTCAACAGCGGGGGTGAGGTGCTGCATTTCCTGATGCAACGTCGCCGTCATACAAGCGCTGCAGCGCGGTTGATGCGCAAACTCCTGAAGAAGATAGGTATCGCTCCATCGATCATGGTGACCGACAAACTTGGCTCCTACGGTGCAGCCAAAACCAAACTGGGTCTCAGCGCCATTCATGAGCAAGGTTTGAGAAAGAATAACCGATGTGATAGCTCACACCTGCCTGTGCGTCGACAAGAACGGAAGATGCAGCGGTTCAATCGCCTGGATCGGCCCAGCGCTTCTTGAATGTCCACGCCAGCATCTACAACCAATTCACCACCGACCGTCATCTTGTAACCCGTCCCTCCATGAAGGAACGCCGAGCCCAGGCGTTTCAACAATAGCGAAATGTTGCCGCCTGAATTCGCCCGTCGCCAAATCTGCACTTCAGAGCTCTACAAGCTGACCCTCTGGAGAAAGAACCACCAGACCTAAACGTTTTCGGCCTGGTGATTCAATAAAATTCAAGCGGCCGCCAAGTCGCGGCCATGCCTGGCAATACAGCCGACATGCCGGTGATCTGTGCCGCAACAGCCGCCGATCACGCGGATGTTCGGGAGAAGCGCGAGGAGCGCTGCGTTCAGGTGGCCGAGTTCTACCGGGTCGCCATCATCCAGCGTTTCGGCCTCGTCTAGTTCCGCATGGCTCATGCGAGACGCATTGGCTCGCAATCCGCCTATGCGCGCGATCCAGGGCTCCGATGCGACAAGCATGTTTCGGAAATGGTCGGGGTGAGCACAGTTGATCATATAATACAATGGGCCGCGATCGGTGGCTTCGTCGACCTCCATGATCGCCTCGCCCAGCGGTTGGCCGGAAGGCAGACGGCCGTCGGTCTCCAGGGTGAAGGCAATCGCGACCGGCAGATCGATCTCACGTGCGGCCGCTGTGATGCCCGCGGCCTCGCCCGCATGGGTGAGGGTCATGGCGCTGATCATGTCGACGCCGGCTCGTCCGAGTGCATGGATCTGCGGCGCGTGCGTCAGGATCGCATCCTGTAAGCCGAGCATCGCTTCAGGCGCGTAGGCGTCCCCTGCAGGCCCGACCAATCCGTTGACGAGGATCGGCAGATCGGCGGTTTCATGCCGCGCGCGAATACCGGTCACAAAGTCCACCGCGCGTCCGTTGATCGCGATCGTCTCGAAAAGCGAAAGACCCAGCGGTTCGGACCAGGCTGTGCCTGCGCGCCAGGTCGGCGCGTCTATCACAAATCCGCGGCCGGTCTCGCGCGCCATCGCGATATACCGCTCGAAATAGTCATTTAGCGCCGCGCGGCCTTCTGCGGTGTCAAGCAATGCTGCAGCGGAGAAGCAGGGTAGATCGAACCCTTTCTCGAAGATCATGTAAGTCTCCAACCCTCCATCGGAGAGGAAGAAACGTTGTGCATTTTTCAAGATTTCGACGCGCATCGGGTGTCTCCTTTTGTTGACTACTAAAGATATAGCCACTCACCGCTTGCCCCGAATAGTAGATGCGTAGTACGGTTATCGTTCTATTTTTTTCTATATATTTCAATACGTTGAAAAAACTTCGGTTCTTAGCCGGTAGCAATTGGGGGATTAAGTGGACTCGCAGTACAGTGATCTCAGACCGCGATGACGGCGAAAACTAATACCAAAGGTCGAATCCTCGACATCGCGGAGGCATCCGTCCTCGAGAAAGGATTCGAGGCGACATCCATCGACGAGATCGTCGCCGCTGCCGACATTTCCCGAAGCGGGTTCTTCTATCATTTCAAAGACAAAAACGCGCTCGCCCGCGCGATGCTCGAGCGCTACATCGAAACCGAAGACAAGCTCTATGATGATCTTTTCTCGCGTGCGCGCGAGCTTAACGACGATCCGCTTCATTCCATGCTCATCGGCCTCAAGATGCTGGCGGAGTTGCTTGAAGACATGCCGGAGGGGCATCCAGGCTGCGTGATTGCGGCAACGGCTTATCAGGACCGGTTGTTCGATCAGGGCGTGCGTGACCTGAACAGACAGGCGATACTCGGCTGGCGTAAGCGTTTTCGAACCATGTTCGAGGAGATTGCTGCGGTCTACGAACCGAGAGAACCCGTCGATCTTGATGCGCTAGGCGACATGGTGTCCAGCGTGGCCGAAGGCGGGCTGGTACTGCAGCGCGCACTGCGAGAAAGCAACACCGCCGCCGCGCAAATCATGCAGCTTCGGACATATCTTAAGCTCCTGTTCGCGCGTCAAACTCCGTAGACACGGAGGTTTCATCCTTGCCCCGATGTGACGGCTTTTTGCCAACGATCAGTGCCAAGCCATGAGCTCGGATTGTCGAACTCGCATGCTGGAAGTTTTTGTAGAAGCCAAGTCCGCTCGACCTGGATGATCACCGACACAGGAAGCGCGACTGCAACAATAGATTCCGCGCCCAACCAGGCGGGTCTCTGTCTCAATTCATATCGGCAATGCTCGCTCGGAGGGCTTCCTTCAGGATCTTGCCATTGGCATTGCGCGGCAGTGGTTCGTCCAGGAACGTCACGAAGTCGGGCATCTTGTAGTCGGCGAGCCGGTCGCTGCAGAATTGGCGAAGCTCTTCGGTGCTGTTCTCTTTTGAGCGAGTCCGCGCGAAAACATGGATCTTTTCGCCGAGTATCTCGTCCGGCGCTGCGACTGCAGCGCATTCAATGATGTCGGGGTGAAAACTCAGCGTGTTCTCGAGCTCGGCGCTGTAAACATTGTAGCCACCTCGGTTGATCACGTCCTTGATGCGGTCATGAAGCCGGACGTAGCCCTCTCGATCCATCGAGCCGACATCGCCGGAACGCCAATAGCCATCGGAAAATTCGACAGTGGTCCTTTCCGGATCGTTCCAATAGCCGGGCACGACCATCGGTCCTTTGATCCAGATCTCACCGGGCTCATCTCTTGGAAGCTCGTTGCCTCTCTTGTCGACGATCCTAATCTCAGCACACGGCACCGCCTTGCCGACGCTACCGGGATGAGCAGCTGTGTCGCCGGGCGGCATCAGCGTCGACGGCGAGCAGGTTTCGGTCGAGCCATAAGCGTTCATGAGGACAAGATTAGGGAGTTTTTCGGCAAGCGACGCAATGGTCGCTTCGGGCATGGGCGCGCCGCCATATCCGCCAATCCGCCAGGCGCCAAGGTCATGCTCGCCCAGCTCGGCACGTAACAGGCAAAGGTTGTACATCGCTGGCACCATCAATGTGTGCGTCATCCTTTCGCGAGCGGCGAGATCCAGGAATGCCTCCACATCAAACTCGCGAAGAACCAGCGTGCAGCCAGCGGTTCTGATCATCGTCAGGATATTGGCGATCAGGCCCGTGATATGCGAGGCTGGCACGGCCATGATCGAACGCTCTGAAGCACCAAGCCCCATGCAGAGCTCAAAATGCATGACCGAATGGGCAATGTTCACATGGGTGAGCATGGCTCCCTTGGGCTTCCCCGTCGTGCCGGAGGTATAAAGAATGACGGCGACGTCCTCTTCATGCACCGACACGGCAGGAGGACCCGGCGTATCGGCCAGGAGATCTTCGAGTGGGCTCGCAGCTTCGGCGACGCCGCCAACGGAAAAGCGATGCTCGATGCTCTTCGCCTCCGGCAAACGCTCGCTCAAGTCGCACTCATGAACCAGGACCTTGGCGCAGGCGTGATCGAGCACATAGGCGAGTTCTGGCGTCTGCTCGCGAACATTGATGGGCACGGTAATCGCACCGAGCCGAGCCGCCGCCAATAGCAGCTCAATAAAGGCGGCCGAGTTTCGAAGTAGAAGAGCGATGCGGTCGCCTTTGACAATGCCGCGCGCTCTGAGATTGGCGGCGATACGGTCGACAATCGAGTCTAAGGCGTCGTAGGCGATTCTTTCGTCGCCATCGATGATCGCTTCACCCGAAGGGTGTCGTGCGACGGCACGACGGAACAACTGGTCGACACTACGCGGGCGCTCGGCAAAGCATCTGACCAATCGATCGTCGAACAGGCGTTCGTCCCGCTGGAGCAGTCCTTTGTCGATCTGCCAGGACATCGAAACACGCCTCCCTCATTGACCGCCAGCTAGGCGCGTGGCGCGGCTGTCTCCTGTTTTGCTCGCACGGCGCTATCCATGATCTCGCCACGCTCGATGACGTATTCGCGATCGAGCAACGAAATGGCGTGGGTCAGTTCCGATTGGGCGATCAGCGCAGAGCGTTTCTCATCCCTAAGGGTGGCGATGACCTCCGACAAGCGCTGCGCCAAAGCAGGTGCGACGCCCTCGAAGGGCTCATCGAGCAGGAGCAGACGCGTGCCCGCGAGAAGCGCACGTCCAAGCGCCACCATCTTCTGCTGCCCGCCCGACAGGAGCATCGCCTTACGCTCACGCATCCCATGAAGTTCAGGCATGAGGTCGTAGATAAATTTCAGGCCTGCTATCTGGTCAAGCTGTTTGTTGACCCAGGCCGGCAGCAACATGTTTTCTTCGACCGTCAACTCAGGCACCAGCCGCCTGTCTTCGGGCATGTAGCCGAGGCCGAGCGTCGGCCTGCGGTAGGCGTCGAGGCGGGTGATGTCCTCACCGTCAAAAGTCACCGAGCCGGCCCGTGGCCGGGTGAGACCCATGATCGTGCGCAAGGTGGTCGTCTTGCCGGCACCGTTGCGCCCAACAAGGCCGACGATCTCTCCTTCGCCGACGGCAAGGCTGAGACCGCGGAGGATCGGCACGGATTGAAGGCGAACGTCGACCCTGTCCATCGTCAGGATCATCGGGCCGTTCCCGTCACATAGCGTTGGACGACCTCATCGGCGAGGACATCTTTCGGCGCGTCATTGGCGACGATCTGACCGTCGTAAAAAGCGAGCACGCGTTGTGAATAACGGGTTACAATGTCCATGTCGTGCTCGACGAAGAGGATGGTGACCTCGGCACCGGTCAGCACTTCCATCACAAGGTCCATGATCGGGAATTTCTCCTCGGCGGCGACCCCACTTGTTGGTTCGTCCAGCAGCATGACTTTGGGATTGCCAGCAATCGCCATGGCGATGTCGAGCAACTTCCTAACGCCCGCCGAGATTTCGCCCATCAGCCGGTCGCTGTTGTCAGCGATCTTGAATTTCTCCAGAGTCGCCATCGCGCGGTCGACATCCGCACCGGATCGGGCCTTTCGCCAGAACGACGGCGGCTCGGCGGCATTCAGGCTTTGCGAGACCAGCATGTTTTCAAGGACGGACAACTCGGCGCACAGTTGCGGGATTTGAAAGGAGCGCCGAATGCCGAGCTTGGTAATCTCGCGTGGCGAGCGGCTGGTGATATCGACATTTTCGAACAGGATACGACCAGTGTCAGGCTTCACATAGCCGGTGACCATATTGACGAAGGTCGTCTTACCGGCTCCATTCGAGCCGATGAGACTCCAGACCGCGCCGCGCGGTACGGATACCGAGACATCGTTGGCGGCGGTGACGGCGTCGAACGTCTTGTGGATCGCTTCGGTGACCAGAACGTCGCCGCTCATGACGATTCCCTGGCGCGCTTGAATCGAGTCAGGATCGATCCCAAGCCGTTCGGCAAGAGCAAAATGACGGCAATCAGGAAAATACCAAGCGCCAGCTGCCAAGTGTTGGGGAAGTAGAGGTTCGAAAATGAGCGAACGACCTCGAGGAGGA
The DNA here is from genome assembly GCA_050633905.1 of Geminicoccales bacterium. Taxonomy (GTDB): domain Bacteria; phylum Pseudomonadota; class Alphaproteobacteria; order Geminicoccales; family Geminicoccaceae; genus JANQPX01. The sequence continues at coordinate 31,151 of JBOEHJ010000021.1, read as the reverse complement.
CCGAGGCGACGAACACGGCGCCAATCGAGAAGTACCCGCTCAAGATGGCGACGAAGACGAACTCACCCGATGTCGTCCAGTAGGCAAACTCGGGGTCGACATGGCCGATAGCAAGACCCGCAATCACGCCGCCCAAACTACCGATAACCGCGGCGATCCCATAACTGATGGCGATCTCCTTGCGCACCGAAGCGCCGAGATATTCGACGCGAAGTTCATTGTCGCGGATCGCAAGGGCGATCAGTCCGTGTTCGCTATCGAAGAAGATCCGAACGAAACCGCCAGCGACGACGACGACCGTACAGGTGAAGATGTAGAGCGAAAGGCCAAGCGCCCTTCCCTCCGGAGCGTAACCGAGGAAGGTGGGGGCCATGACGTTCAGACCGTCGGTGCCGCCGAGAACGGTCATCTTCGAAAGAAACCCGTAAAGAATCATCGAAAGCGACAATGTGAGCATGGCGAAGAAGATGCCGCGATAGGTCGCGAGCAAGGGCCCGAAGAGAGCGGCGACGGCGACGGCTGCAGCAATGCCGAGCGCGCTCAGGAGAAAGATATCGGTAATGCCGGCCCAGTTCGCCATCAAGCCCGAGACATAAGCGCCGATGCAGAAATAGAGACCCTGGCCGAAGGAGACGAGCCCGGCGCGCATCATACAGACGATCCCGAGCGCCACCATACCCTTGGCAAACGCCATGGTGGTCAGGAACATCGCCCATTCCGGCAAAAACAGACCGATGGCAACGAGGGCAATGAGTGCTGCCAGGCAGGCAAAGGGGATGGATCGCGAAAAAATCAGATCTTCCTCGCTTCGGTTTTCCGGAACAGACCTTCGGGCCTGAACACCAGGACAGCGGCCATGACCAGATAGATGATGAAGAGCTCGGCTGCTGGGAAGAGATGAACGGAGGCAGCGCGGGCGATGCCGACGAACAAAGCGCCGATCGCCGCCCCTTCGATCGAGCCGAGGCCGCCGATGATCACCACAGCAAAGGCAATGATGATGACGTTGACGCCAATGCCTGGTGAGACTGATATCATCGGCGCTGTCAGCGCACCGCCGAGTGCGGCAAGAAACACGCCGATCGCGAACGAGACCATGAAGACGCGATCGACATTGACGCCCATGGTCTGGCTCATTTCGCGATCATGGATCACCGCGAGCACCACCTTGCCGCGCCTCGTTCGGTTCAACACGAACCAGACGGCGATGCCGACGACAACAGCTACCGCAATCACGAGGAAGTCATAGGCGACGTAAAAGAGTGGCCCGAGTTCGACATTGCCGAGGAGCGAGTAGGGCTCGGAGACGAAGAGCGGCGTGACGCCCCAGATTAACTTCATCACGTCTTCGAGGATGAGAAAGACGCCGTAGGTGACGAGAACGACGATAACGTGGTCGCGGTCGTAGAAATGACGAAGGAGGCCGCGCTCCAAAAGTGGGCCGAGGATCACCGCCACCAGGAGAGCCCCTAGTATCATGGCGATGTAGCTGCCCATGGGAAAAGCGTCGCCACCAAGGGCGAAATAAACGCCGACGGCGCTCGCGGTGGTATAGGCGCCGATCGCGTAAAGGCTGCCATGAGCAAGGTTCAGGATATTCAAAACACCGAACACGAGCGTCAGACCGACAGAAACGATGAACAGCCAGGCTCCATAAATCAGACCGTCGACCAATATAAAGGCAAGTAACTCCATCTTTCTCCCTGCCGCCGGCAGTCGGTCTACGCTGCACGAGCCAGATTTGCCGGTGGTTTGTTCCTTCGTGAACCATGCGACGAGCACGTCATGAACAAACCACCGACCTAAACACTATCAAACCTCGAGAAAAAAGAACCAGTCAACCGGCATCGCGGCGCGATGCGGCGTGACTAGCAGGTGGCACCTGGAAAGCCGTCTGTGATCCAATCGACGGCTTTCACGCCATCTGGCGGGTTCACGCATTCGGCACCGTAATATTCGATGTCGACCAAGGTCATCTGACCACTCGCCTCGTCCCATTTGGTCGTGCCGATGGCGTTTGGCTGGATTGCCTGATGACCACCGCCAAGAACCATCTGGATCGTGCCGGAAGGCGCTTCCCATTCTAGCCCCTTCATGGCGGCGGCCAGCTCGTCATCATTGGGCTTGTTGCCGCCGTTCGCAGCCATCGCCTTTTCGACGGCAGTCTTCAAGCCGAGCAGGCCTTGCCACATGCGAAAAGGTGCTTGCACCGGAAAGGTACCATTCTCGGCCTCATAGGCCTCCCAGAGAATGTTGGTGAGATCAGTGGCATCGGGTTTTGCGGCGAGACCGTTTACCCCCCGAGCACCGATGATCGTGCCATCCGGCATCTTGTTGCCGAGCTGTGGGATGACATGGTCGCCGGCAGCCAGAACCACCTGGCTGCGTTCGAACAGGCCTCTCGGTGCTGCTTGCAGAACAAACGCCTGAAGATCGCCGCCCCAAAGGCTGGAATGAACGACGTCGGCGCCTTCTCGGGTCAAGGCGGAGATCTCCGTGCCATACTGGCCCGCATAAATCTTCGGAAACAGCGTCGCGCCACTTTCGGCATCGGGCTTGATGACCGACATGGAGGCGGCGAAGTCCGCCCAGCTGTCCTGGCCCCAAGCATAATCTTGGTTGATGCCGGCGTAGCTCGAGACCTCGATGCCGCGCGAATCTAGATATTTGGCAAGAGAGATATTGTCCATCGCGGCATGGGCTGCGGTGCGGAACACATACTCGTAGCTGCCCTCTTCGAACACGCGGGGCGTGCCGCAGTCATAGAGGATGGTGAAGGCCTTCAGCTCGTCGGCCACGGGTGCGATCGCCAGACAGTCGCCGGAACTGACATAGCCGAGCACCGTGTCGACCTCTTCGCGCTGCACCAGATTGCGGAACTCCTGCACCTGCTTGGTAGCGCCGCCGGCCTCGTCGACGGGGATAGCTTCAATCGTCATCCCGCCGAAGCCCTTCTGATCATAGGGCGCCGGCAGCACCCCACCCTCGTTCAGCATATCGATCAGGAGCTTGCCGCCATTCCAGGCCGGCACGCCAAAACTTTCCGCCGCACCGCCCGAAAGAAAGGTAACGACGCCGACCTTGAATGTCTCCTGCGCGTTGACCGCTCCACCACCCGCAACACCGAGCGCTGCGGCTGTCGCCAGAAGATATGATCCAACCTTTCCGACAAGGGTTCGCCGTTCGGTCCGTCTCATGCCGTCGCCTCCTCTGTATTCGTTATTCGTCAATTGCATGACGTATCTCCCTTAACACTCTATGAGCATTTTTCATCATCGAACACCTGGTGGTATGGCCAAATCATGAGATTCATTCGCTTAGAAACAAGACATCGATGATCCTATCCAGTTGCCGAACGCCCTAAAAAAACCAACGAAGGCTGATCGTTACGGACGGTAGACAGCAAAGCTCTCCAGGTAATCCAGAACCAGAGCGCGGTCTTCGTCTTCAAGTTTTAAAATCATGAAGGTCCCTTTCACGAACTTTCGGGAGTCGGTCAGGAACTTATCCAATGTCTCACGATCCCACACGATGCCGGTCTCAGCGAAAGCGCGCATGCCCTTCGAGTATGCATAGCCCTCGATGATCCCAGCGGGACGGCCGATGATACCGTTCAGCGTCGGGCCTTGGGGGGTGACGACGGCCAAATCGACAGTGCCGCCATTCGAGGGGATAAACTGATGCCAGGCGGTTTGCTCCTGGAGAAGGCCGTGGCAGCGTACACAGGTGTCATCGTAGATCGCGCGGCCGTCCTTGGCTGTGGCCGCAGCGGAGGCAGCTACAAGGCATAACACTGTCAGGATCGCACCACTGACACTAGTGAGGCGACGGGTATGGCTGGGCAATTTAGTCATCGGCATGTTTCTCTTTCCATGCAGCGGGGACAGGCACATGGCCTGCCCCCCTTCTTGTCAGCGCGTTGCCGCTCAGGTCGGCGAAACGTAGCCGTACCGTACGTTGTCGCGGATCCCATCCAAGAGAGCGAAGTCGGTCTTCAGCTTTTGGATACCGTCATTCTCCATCGGCTCAAGATCGGCCTTCAAATTGACCTTGAAGAGGCGTGCCGAATTGAACCCGAAGATCGTATTCTTGACGAAGCCATCTGCATCACCCAGCGGCGCGAAGCCATGCTTGGCTTGCATGTCTTCTGGGATCTCAAGCCGGCGCAGCGCCTCGATCTGCCATTGCGGTGAGCCGTAGAAGACCGAGTCTGTGCCCCAGACGATCTTGTCGGCACCAAGACCCTTGATCAGCGTACCGAGGACGGCCGCCGCCAGACGCGGATGGGTCACGCAGGAATTGGCGAATGTGGTGCCGAGCTCGCCATACACATTGGTGACACCGGTCTCCGCTGGAATGCGCGCCAGATCACTGGCCCATTTCAGTTCGCCGGTGGCCTCGAATTCGTCCAGCACGGCTGTGGGGTCTTCGAGGAACGGCCGCATGCCGGCGTGATAGATGATGAAGTTGATGTCTGGCCAATCCTTAGCCACCTTGGCGACATCCCAAACGGTATTGTATTGCCACTTCTCGGCCCAAGACGTCTCGTAGTCAGCAGGCATCAAGCCCTTATGGCAAGCGAAGTTCACCTTGCCGTATTTCAACGCCTTCTCGAAGAAGGGGTACATCAACGCCTCGTCGTCCAAACGATAGGGGCGCTCGGTCTTCGGCGAAAGCGGATCACCGATGGTATAGGATTTCCAGCCATCCATGCGGGCGCCATTCTCGAGGGCCTTGTCGACCTCTTCCATCCAGCCAGGTTTTCCAGGCGTGATGACGTGGTGGCCGAGCATGCGGCGGGTGCCGGCGAGCTTGTTCACCATCTCGACCGTATCGCTGATCGCGTCGTTCGACATGAATGTCCAAGCGGGATCGTCGAACGGAGCCCCGGACAAGAGGGCGATCTTGGTGTCCGAATTGACGAAGATTTGGCGCATGTAGTTGTCGAACTTGTAGTAAGCCAGTGTCAGCTCTTCTTCCTGCAAGGTCGGATTCCAATTCTCGGCCGCGAATAGTCCGAGACCGAGGAGACCCTCCTGGTCGAAACCGTCATGCACCATGTGAGTCTGGTCATCGAAGATGAACTGCCCGGCGAGATGCTTGGCCCGTTCATCCGCCATATCACTATCGGCAGCTTCGGCGTCACTTACACTGAAGACAGGGCCAAAGACCTCATTCATGGCAACGAAGCCAGCTGCCATGCCAGCCGCTGAACTCAGGAAACGGCGACGGTCCAGGCCCTGCTTTTTTCCATGAGTGTCGGCCAGCTCCTTGATCCGCTCTTCGACCTGCTTTTGCTGCTTGGTCTGCGGCATGGGCGTGAATTCGCCATTGGAGATCATTTGCGTTGGAATTGGCGTTTCGAAGTCCAAGTCCTCCGCCAGTTTCAGCTTCTTGACGTCCAGAAGATCCGGCATTGGTTTCCTCCCTGTGCGTTTATGAACCTTACGTCTTGGCTTGATCGTCGGGCTCTATTGAATTGATACGTCAGAGGCGCTGGTTGTCGGGGGCGCTCTTGGTTGAACGCGCTCGTCTCGCATCCCGCTATAAATTGCGTCTCGAAGGTCGATCCGATGTGTCGTTCTGTGGAGGGGGGCATGGGTAAGAAAGACCACGATCAGATCGTTCTTCGGGTCCACCCAGAAGTTGCAGCCAGAGACGCCGGGCCAGAAGACTTCGCCCAACCTGCCTGGGATGCTTTCGTGTTCTCGGACTCGCACAGCCACGCCGAGGCCAAAACTCAAGCCGTTTTCAGGCCATGGCGCGGCGATCCCCAACTCGCCGGTGTAATCGCCGTAGCCCACGCCAGGCGGCAAATGCTGTCGACACATCAAGTCGAGGGTTTCCGGCTTCAGGATCTGGACGTCGCCCAAGGTTCCACGCCCACGCAGCATGCGCGCGAATTGGATGTAATCCGGGACGGTCGAGAACAGGCCTGCACCACCTGAATGCCAAGAAGGTAGTCGCGCGAAGTCAGGGGCAACGTTGGCCTGGATCGCGGAAGGAGGAAGCTCTGCCAGCCGGTCCTGGTCAGCGACGAAGCTCGTGCTGCTCATCCCCAAGGGTCCAAGCACGGCATCCTGCAACACGCTGTCGAGGGATTGTCCCGTCACGACTTCGATAACGCGACCGAGAAGATCGGTGGACATCCCGTACTCAAACACCATTCCTGGCTGGTGCAGAAGCGGCAACGCAGCGAGACGGGCTGCCATCTCGGCGTTGTTTGAGGAAAAGTTGTAGACATCAGCCTCGGCATAGCGCTTGTGGATTTCATCGCTGCCGAACTGGCCGTAAGTTGTGCCGGCAAGGTGCGTGAATAGATCCAGGACGGTCGGCGGCCGATCGACCGGCTCCAGATCGCCAGTCCTGGTCAAGACACCAGCATCACCAAACCCTGGTACAAACGTCGACACCGGGTCTTCTAGCGAAAGCTCATCGTGTTCGATCAAGTGCAGAGCGGCCACCGAAACGACCGGCTTGGTCATCGAGGCGATCCAAAACCGTGTATCTTCTGTCATCGGATCGCCACCCTTCGGTGATCTCGATCCGAAGGCTTCGCGATAGACCGAATGGCCCTGAATGACGACTTCCAACCCACAGCCGAACATCCGCTCAGCGTCCAGCTCGCGCTCGATCCAACGCCGAGCCTCGCTTGGATCGAAGAAGACGGCGGCTTGGGCACTCATCTCGTTACTTTACCAAAAATCTCACGAAGCCTCCCAGTGCGATCATGGAGACGTTGAGGCAGCTTTATCATCTCTTAAAAAATTGCATCTTTCTTGTGAGTGGACACACGGATATTTGTGAATCCGTCTACTCTGCCCTATTTTCAAAGGAGAGACTTAAGGGGGAAACTGAAAAACAAACCGATGCACACCACAGATGCACTACCTCTCGTGGGCAGCACAGTCGACGTCAATGGCTCGGACAGTCTCGAGCACTGGCGGTGTATTTTTGGCGGAATTTGGGGGCCGGTCGAGCTCACGGAAATTGGCAGCGGCAAAATTGCAGGGAGTTTGCGCAGCCGGCATGTTGGCGATCTGACCTTCAATCGGATCCACTTTGGTAACCAGCTATTCGAATGCCTTAGAGGCAAGGCAGCCCATCGCAACGAGCCTTTCTATTCGCTGACTTTTCCCCAAATAGGTGCAGCTGATTGCTTTGTCGATGACTGTCATATGCACCTGGTTCCTAACCATTGCTATCTGATCAATGTCGATCTTTCAGCGAAGCTTCGCGTCGAAAAGGATTACTCGACCTTCAACATACAGATTCCAAAGTCCGCGATGGAACATCGGCTAGGTCGACGCGTTAAGATCGCGCCGCGCGGTATTGTCCAATCCGACGCCATCTATCACATGATGCAGTGGCTCATCAGCGAGTTGGTCAGTAGAGCAGACAATCTGGACAAGAACACATCGGGGTTCTTAGTCAACCAACTCCTAGACACGATGGCTTTTTTTCTGGCTGTAGGAAGCGACATGTCCGAGGACACTTTAGCGGTGCAGTCCGTGCGTGCCCGGGCCTTGGCCTACTTGAATGCAAATTTTCAAAACGCCTCGCTCGACCCTCAGACAATTGCACGAGCATGCGGCATCTCACGCAGTTATCTCTACAAGGCCTTTGCAGAAGGACCATCTGTGATGGACCTTCTTCGACGCCGCCGACTGGAGGCCGCACGGGGATTAATTGAGCTTCAGCGCAAAGACGTTTCGATCACATCGGTGGCTATGACCTGCGGTTTCTCCAGTTCAAGTGAGTTCTCCCGCCTGTTCAAGAAGGAGTTCGGCATCAAACCGAGCCATTTCTGACCCAGCCAAGGTCGATTTTCGTCACCATTATCCGAGGCTAATAGGCCTGATGTGCGATCAAAGCGTTACGAATTGGTGGCAAGTGGGCTCCTGTCAGGGCTCCGATTTTGGGCAAAGAGCTTGTAGATCTTCTGGCTTAGAAAGCCTGCGAAACCGAACATCACGGCCTAGCGGTCAGTCTTCGACTTGCAGGCAGGTGCAAATCCCCAGCGAACGGTGAGAAGCTCATTTCTCTCGGTGACGAATTCCCGTCACTCCAGGGCAGTTGGGGTGGTTTATTTGTTGGGTTTTTGCCTTCCAGATCTAAGGCCGAACTGACGACGACATCTATAGTCGCTGCTCCCTATCGGCTTGATCAAGTCTCCGTCCGATTTCGATGCCGGCTGCGACGGCCGAAGACCAGGCCCATTGGAAGTTATATCCACCTAGCCAGCCCGTAACATCAACGGCCTCGCCGATGACGAAGAGGCCGGGCACCATCTTGGCTTCCATGGTTTTTGACGACAAATCCGCCGTGTCGATCCCACCTGCTGTGACCTCTGCCTTGGCGTAACCTTCGGTTCCCGTTGGCTGAAATTGCAAGTTCGTCAACGTGTCAGCGGCCTGGCCCAGGACGCTGTCGGGAACATTTGCCAATTCTTTGTTGATGCCGAGGATCTGATGCAGGGTGTCGGCCAAGCGCTTGGGCAGATGCTCGGATAATACCGCCTTGATATGCGACTTTGGCATCTGGCATTTAGCCTGTTTCAAGATGGCATGGGCGTCGGAAAGAATGTTCAACCCGATCAGCTGACCAGGCGACCAGTAGGATGAGATCTGCAGGATTCCTGGACCGGACAGCCCCCGATGGGTAAAAAGAACGGCCTCCTCAAACGACGCATCAGCCACACGCGCGACGGCGGGTACAGCGACACCGGAGATATTTTTGTAGGCCTTATCCGCATCGCCCAAGGTGAATGGCACAAGGGCTGGGCGAGGTTTGACGACGCGGATGCCAAACTGCTTGGCTATGTCATAGGCGATCCCGGTCGCGCCCATTTTGGGAATTGAGGGGCCGCCTGTGGCGATGACTAAATTCTGTGCACATGCACCGGCCACATGGAACAGCCCATCGCGGTGGGCAATCTCGCCAATCTCTTGGGATAGTCGAACCTCGACCTTCCCCCTGGCGCATTCCTCCAACAGCATGGCGACGACCTGCTTTGCTGAGCCATCGCAAAACAACTGCCCCAGTGTTTTCTCGTGCCAATCAATGCCATAGCGTTCGATCAGCGCCAAGAAATCCCATTGGCTGTAGCGGCTTAGTGCTGCCTTCACGAAATGTGGGTTGTCCGAGAGATAACAGCTCGCCTCTGTTCCGGTGTTGGTGAAATTGCAACGACCGCCGCCTGAGATCAGGATTTTCTTGCCGGGTTTATCGGCGTGATCCAGCAGCAAGACACGAGCGCCAACCTGCCCTGCCGTCGCTGCGGCCAACAGGCCTGCCCCGCCCGCCCCCAAGATGATCGCATCCAATGTCATTTCGAGGTCTGATGCAGGTGGAAATGACAAGTTAAGCTTAGGAAAAAATCGATGACAGGAAGCATTCTTCAAGAATCCCAGGAAGCATAAACCATTGTAAAAAACATCACTCCTAAGTCTTCAATCGAGGGCTTTAGGTCATATCACAGCGATCGGGGCGGCGGCATTGTCAGTCTTTGCTCTGGGCGACGCGATCCAGCGAAGCTTCCGAACGTCTTTAAGGACAACTGCGTCATGTAGCCAAGCGGCTCTTTCCGGATCATGTGAGCAACCTCGATGCCTTGCAAGATTACCGTGGCTGCGTCGATGACGTGAGAGTTTTTCATGGTGCATCGTCAGCGGAAAATAGTTTGCACCCCCTGCCCTCGCAATCTAACGTCCGGCTAAGACCAGATCGCCCTTCCGATAGGTCAGAAACTGGTCCAACATCGTTCGAATCACCGTCATGATGTCTGTCCGACTTGCATGGTCACGATGCAATGTCGAAGGTCTGAATCATGACCGAGTGATCAATGTTTACCACGAAGATATCAAGAAGTGAGCAGCTGTCCGACTGTCCCAGAGCACTTCATTACTGCCAAAGGTGAAACCATCAGACAATGGATCATCGGAAATCTTCATCTGGTGGGGCACGCCGATCAAGCTGACTTCATGACATCACGTGCCGCCAGGTCAACGTGGATGGCATTCGGCTTGGATAGAAGGCGCGGATAAAAGATGTTAGTCAGTTGTCGGCCCTAAATAGGCGTTCCAAAAACAAAGCCGTCTAAGCGTTCGTGATCGGGAATACATGTCTAGCAATTCGAATGCTAATGATGACGCATGGTTGCTTAAGAGTGCCACTGATCAAACAAAGGCTGCTCATCTGGCATTGGGCCTTGATGGCGTAGAAGGGCTCCGTCCTGAATGGGAAGCTCTTGAGAAGACGAGCTCATCGACCCTGACTTTTTTTCAGTCTTACGCCTGGTGCCATCATGTCGCCAGCATACGCCTTGCCCGATCGGCATCCAACTATCGCCCCTGTATTGCGCATATCCGCGACGCCAATGACTGCTTGATCGGTCTTTGGCCCTTATCAATTCAGCGTCAGGGATCATGCCAAATTGTGCAGAATCTCGATGCTCCTTTTGGCCAATTTGCCGGCATGTTGCTGCGCGAGCCAGGCGACGCTGTTTCTTGCGTCGCTGCAGTCGTGAGAGAGCTGAAGAATGTCGCCTGGTTCGACGGCATACAGATCATGCGGGTTGTCAAAGAATCCCCACTTTCTAAGGGCCTGAACGAACTTCAGGGACGAATTGAGCGATCCGATCAGGCGATCTATCTGGATTTTCGGCAGTTCAGGTCATTTGATGACTATCATCGAACGGTCGCAACCAAGACGAGAAAGAACCTGAGGAACGCTCTTAATCGGATGCGCCGCGCCCATGAGGTCGAGCATCATGTCACTGACGATGCCGTCAAGGACGGTGGTGTTATCGCGCAGGCCTTCGATGAGCGCCTTACATGGATGGAACTTGGCGGCAAGACGACGCCGGCCTTTCGAGATCCAGATTTCCGGCGCCTTCTCGAGGCTTTACCAAAGGCCGATCCCGCAATCAGTCTCTTGGGATTCGAGCTCAAAACCGCGTCCGACGCCGTCTCGACACAATGGGGATTTCGCTATCAGAACCGCTATTACGCCTATATGTCGGCACGCAATCTCGGGTTTGATGCGTTCAGCCCCGGTCAGGTCCATCTCGGCATGGTCATCAAGGCCTGCCATGAACTCGGCATCGATGTCATCGAGTTGATGGCGCCGCCCAGCGAGTACAAGCTGAAATGGACCAAGATGGGGAAACAAATCGACGACTTCAGTCTCGCTTTATCCCCAAAAGGCTTCATCTATCTCGACATTTGGCATGGGAAGATGAGGAAAGCGCTCAAATGGGCATTCGATCATTTCCCTAAAGGTGTACGCCGGATCGCGACCTCGCTCACCAACCACAACCTTCGATCACCTTGATGCCCATAGTGGACGTGGCCATGTCATTGACGTCCCACCGCCTTCGAAGAACGAGCCAGGAAACCCGAGGGTATACGGGCCTTTGTCGGTATAGTGGCGGGACCTTTCCTACCGAACACACTAATAGTGACACGTTGCGTGGCGCGTTTCTCGATCGTGGACGTGCTCAGTCGCTCTGGCTCGCGAGCTTACCCCGAACAGCTTGAGATTGAAAAATCTGCTCATAGGCCTGAAGCAGGACCGGTTCCGAGTAGCGCCATGCAAGTTGTTTCTCGACCCGCTCTTTTCCGATGGTGGCCATGCGCTCGCGACAACCATCGTCGTCAAGCAGAACCAACATCTTCGCGGCGAGATCCTCCTCGATATTAGGCTCGGCATAGAGTGCAGCATCAGCGGCGCTAACGCGGTGTTCGGCAAGATCGAAACAAGCGATCGGCAGGCCGAAATACATATACTCGACGATCTTGTTCATCGTGCTCTTGTCGGACCAGGGCGTCTTCGGATCCGGATCGACCGCGATGTCGGCCGAGGAGAGAATGCGGCAGAGATCATCATCCGAAACACGGCCCGTGAAGTGGACGTCATCATCCAAACCAAGCTCGGTTGCATAGTCCCGGATCGCCTGTTGATACGGCCCGCCACCAACAAAGACGGTGAATAGATCACTGCGGCTATGCTGGCGTTTGAGACTATCCAGAGCGCGGAGCATGTAGTCGACGCCGTCCTGTTTGCACATTTCACCGAGATAGACGGCAAGCTGACGTCGCCCTCTTTTCCACGAGACATCCGGCGGATAGCGCTTAAGTCGGTTAAGGTCTGGACCGGATCGGACGATGTGGACCTTATCCGTCGCCATGCCGCCACGTTCGATCGCTATGCGTTTGTGACTTTCATTGGTGGTGATGACGACATCAGCTGATTTGAATGTTCGCCGCTCCAGCCAATGCAAGCAGGCAAGTAGCGTTTTTGAGGGTTGATCAAACTTCGCCTCATACATCTCCGGTGAAAGGTCATGATGATCGAAGAGAAAGCGTTTGCCGAACGGACGCCAAAGCCAGCTGAGCAGCCAATAGGTTTCGGGCGGATTACAGGCATGCAGCACGTCGAAGCCAGGCCCAAAGGCGACCTTGATGCTCTTTAATGCCGTGAACAGGAAGCACCAGATGAACTCAGCGGCAAAGCCGAGCGCGCCGCCCGCATCGAAAGGCAACGGGTAGCGATAAATGTGGATGTCTTCGAGCTGCTCGTAGCTCTTATTGAAGCCCTTCGCTTTTGGACAGATGACCGAAACATTGTAGCCTGCCCTTTTCAGACTTGTGGCTTCAAGCCACACCCGACGGTCGAAAGGAACCGGCAGATTCTGGACGACGATCAGCACGCCGCGCTTGGCTTTATCGTTGCTCAACAATGTTCTCCTTACCAACCGATGCCGCGATAGGCTTGATCGTCAGTCTGCTTGTCCCAGAACACCCCCACCAGATCGACCACCGCCCGGTCATCGCCGAGGCCCTCTCTCAATCGCTCTGTGACATCGGCGCCATGGCCGATCACAACCGTGTCCGCATGCTCCAGGAGGTCGTCCAGGGTCGGCACAAGAAGTTCTGCGATATGCGGGATCGTTTGCTCGATATAGTCACGATTGGCGCCAACCAGCTTGGCCAGATTGACCGACGGGTCATAGATTCTGAGCTGATAGCCCTTGCCGATCAGTTTCTCGGCGAGTGTCACCAGTGGGCTTTCCCGGAGATCATCGGTTTCCGGCTTAAAACTCAAGCCGACCATGCCGACCGCGCGGTTCCCAGCTTCGACCACGAGCTCATACCCGGCGTCCACATGCACCTGATTGCTTGGAATGATCGATTCCAGGATGGGCAAGGAGAGGTCCAGGCGGTTTCGTGCGAGGTAATTAACGGCACGCAGATCCTTCGGTAGACAGGAGCCGCCAAAGGCATAGGCGGGGCGTAGATATTTGGGTGAAATGTTGAGCTTGGTGTCCTGCGCGAACATGTCCATGATTCGCCGGCCATCGATATTGAGCGCGTGGCAAACCCGGCCAAATTCGTTGCCAAAAGCGACCTTGAGCGCATGCCAGCAATTGTCGACATATTTAAGAAGCTCGGCCTCCTCGATACTTGTATGGAGACGCTCGGCGCCGTGCCCTTGATAGATGCGCTCGAGCATGTCACGGCTCGCCTCATCATCGGCGCCGATGGCAATCTTCGGCGGCTGGTCATAGTCATCGATCGCCGTACCTTCACGCAAAAACTCGGGATGATAGCAAACGCCGAAGTCTGTTCCGGCAGCCGCATCTGCGTGTTGCTCCAGGAGGGGAATGACGCGGCTGCGCATGGTGCCTGGGAGCGCCGTGCTACGGACGACGACTGTATAGCGTTGATCACGCCCGCGCATGCAGGTTCCAATCTCCTCGGCAACCTTGGCGAGATAGCCATCATCGAGATCGCCGTTGGGCCGCGAAGGCGTGCTCACACAGATCAGAGCAAGATCGGTAGCGCCGACAGCCTCAACAGCGCTCTCGGTCGCCGTCAACTTGCCCTCTTGAACACCGCTTTGTACCAAGTCCGCCAGTCCAGGCTCGATGATGGGCGTCCGCCCGTCAGCGATCATGGCTACTTTTTGCGGATTGACGTCGACACCGACGACGTGATGGCCATCACGTGCCAGACAGGCGGCCGACACCGTACCGACATAACCTAGACCGAAAATAGCGATCTTCATGACAAGGGATTCCGTTCTCATTCTTGATAGCGTTGGGAGATATCCGGCTCATGCGGCAACAACATGATAACGAAGCCGGGCAACGTCATCATGGTAGCTGACGTCTGTAGTGTGATATCAACCTACCGCTCGGATAGAGTTAGGCAGATCAAAACGGCGTGCCCCTCGCTAAATGCCTGCCAAAGGCCTCAAGGTCAATTGCAATTGAATCGAATATATGCAAATTGCTTTGGTGGAATGAACAACCTACGCAATGCTCCTTCTTGTTGAATTCGTTGGGCGATGCTTGGCATTATCGGTTCTATTCACCGGATGAGTAAGCTTTGACAATTTTCGCACGAACTGGCTTTCAGCAGGCTGACCTGGCCAGCCGATACCGAAGTGGATGGCTTTCGCGCCGACTTCGACCCTTTTCTTCAGTTTTTCTGGATGCAACAAGGCTTTTTCTAAGTATTCTGACTGGATTCACCAGTGGAATTGTCGCTTTCTTTGCTTATTACTATCCTGCTTTCGATGGTGATTTAGAACTTATCTTGTATTTCTTTCAGTCACCTGATGATCGTTACTTACATCTTTCGTTGCTGGGTGGATTGATTTTCGCCAACGTCACATTTGCGATATACGGCCGACCACTCCGCAGGAACAACGACGATCTGTTGAAACAAGTGGTGACGTGCTGGGCAATTAGCCTTTCGATCATTCTTGGCATTCTCTTTATGTTGAAGGCAGGATCAACCTTCTCGCGCGGTCTCATCTCTGTCTGGGCGCTGATCGGCCTGCCATTTTTTTTCGTCGCCCGCATTCTCGAGAAGAGGATCACTGGTTTTTTAACCCATAAGGGACTCTCCCAGCGTTGGGTAGCCATTGTCGGCGCAACGCCGCACGGTGAGAGACTTGCTGAGCGGCTGACTGAAAGTGACCTTTCCGGAGGTATCCACGTCGTTGGTATCTTTGATGAAACGACGCATCACGAGAACGACACCGGGGACAAGGTTCCTGTGTCAGGAGACCTTCACGCCTTAAAGCAACTTTGTCGGGAAGACATGCTCGATTCCGTCATTATTGCCCTGCCCGGTGATGATCCGGATCGTGTCCGCGCCGTTGCCAATGAATTGCACGCCTTACCCACCGATGTTCTGCTCGGACCCGACCTCGTACAGCTTGAGCTTCGAGCCCAGGCAGCACCCAGATTGGGCCCTATCCCGCTGGCCAGCATCTCGAAAGCGCCGATGCAGGACTGGTGGGGCGTGGTCAAGTGGTTAGAGGATGTCGCGATCAGCTCGATCGCCCTTATCTTACTGACCCCGGTCCTCGTCACGATCGCTGTTGCCATCAAGATCAATAGCCCTGGCCCTGTCCTTTTTCGCCAGCGGCGTTTCGGTTTCAATAACCAAGAATTTTATGTGTACAAATTCAGGTCGATGCATCAAGCACTTTGCGACGATGGAGGTGCTGAAGCAACGACACGCAATGATCGTCGGGTGACGCCGCTTGGTCGTTTCCTTCGGCGTACCAGTCTTGACGAACTACCCCAGCTCCTCAACGTGCTGCGTGGCGAGATGTCAATCGTCGGGCCGCGCGCGCATCCAGTCGACATGCGGCTTGGCGATCAGCTGATCCATCATCGGATCCGAGAGTATGCGGCACGTCACCGCGTCAAGCCTGGCATTACTGGCCTTGCCCAGGTCAATGGAAATCGCGGCGAAGTTAAAAGTGTTGAAAAGGCCGAGCAGCGGGTCAGGTTCGATCTTCTTTATATCGAAAATTGGAGTGTTTGGCTCGATCTGGAGATCATTTTTAAGACGGTCTTCAAGATGGCCTTTGACCGTGAAGCCTATTGAATGTCTAACATCTTGACATTGGCATAGGCGTCGGCAGTTTCGGAAAGTATCATGATGACGTCGGATGAAGTAGTATTGAGCCTGCCATGACCGAGCGCTTTGGAACGCGGGCGTTGGCATTCATCGCTCTGACAATCATTCTGGCATCGATTTTAGGATTTGCCGTTTACCAATTTCGCCCCCCGGCCAAAGCAGTTGCTACGATCGCTCTTAGCAACGGCGCGCTTGAAGAGCTCGTATCGGGACTGATCCCTGATTTCAAGTATTCGCCGCCAACGGCGGAAAGCGTCGCCGCATGGCTCGATGATCGCGCCGCCGGATCGACAAAGACCGTGAGCCTTGATAGCAACGAACTTGTGATCTCGGTTTGGGATGAGGATGCCGACCAAGCGGCTCTTAGCACCCAGCAACTGGCAACCAGCGCCGTGGTTTACTTCGACGCCGATCGCCGGGATCTGATGCAGGATGTCGATCGATGGTTCGAGACGAAACTTGCGGCACAGGACGACGTTTTGCCGATCCGCCTCTCGAGCGACGAGCAACATCTGATCGCTATGTTCAAGGTGGCGCTGATAGCAGCGGAGGCAGAAGCCTGCTCGCAAGACGCCATGCGACGCGAGGATGCTCATCCAGCGACGGTAGATGTTAAAGAAGGCAAACTACCAGAAGACGGAAGTCTATTAGCTGTAAGCGATTCGCATCAGCAACCTTTGATCGCAATCGGGCGATGCGACTCCGTGAAGGATGATCTCAACAAACTTCGAACGATGTCACGGGCTGACAATGACAGCTTCGTGCTCGCCCAGACCATGCGCTCAACATTGATCGAGCAGAGAGCCAGCTTGGTGACCAGTGAAGCCTGGGCGCAACCGGCTGCCTGGATAAGAGACCCCGCCGGGACGGCAGAACGACCGGCTTGGGCCCGTTTATACTTTTTGATTCCCGGAAGCATCGTGCTTTCCATGCTCGTGTCTCTTCTCATCATTTCTCTTTTTAGCGCTCTAGCATGTCTTGGGCGTGGCCAGGTCGTGATGGATGAAGACGACCAAATCATCAACAATCCGTACTGGCCGGCCAGGCTGCCCGAGAGAACGCTGGAAGACCACACTGTCGCTCAAGGTCCGAGGACATGAGATTGATGCCGTTGGAGACTGAGGTTCCGTGCCGAAAGTTTCCGGACGAGCTCTCAGGTAAACGCCCTTGCGCGCAGCTCTGACCATGCCACCGACAAGAGCGCCGGGCGCAAGAGAGCGATAGCCACCAAGGCTGCAACCAAAGCCGCAAACGCGCTGACGATCAAGAGTGGTAAGTCATCAACGATCATGCCGGCCTCCCCATGTAGCCACCAGACCGCGACACCAACCAAGGCAGCCAAGAGACTGTCCCGGCCAACCTCGATCGCTTCACCTGATCTACTTCGGCCCGTCCGCCGGATTGATTGCAGAGCGATCAGGCCATAGCCGGCCAGCGGCTGCAACGCACGAATAATCGCAATGCCGAGGAGTGTGGTCGGCCCGAACAGGAACAGCACCAGGAGAGCAAGCGCTGCCTCGAGACCATAAGCCATCAAGGCGACCTCGGATCGGCCAAGCGCATTCAGCGCCACATGGTCCATCAAACGGCGAAGCTGGACCATCATCCCGATTGCCAACACCTGAACGGCAACGCCCGCAGGCAACCATTCATCGCCAAGAAGAACGGTGACGATATCTTGTCCGGTCACCGCAATGAACACCATGCCTGGAAACACCAAACTTACTAGCCAGGCATTGGCCTCCCGCACCAAGATACCGAGGCGGACTTCGTCCTTCTGCACCTTGGCGAAGTGCGAAAGCGAGACATGATAGAGGGCATTGGTGATGGTTCGTTGCAGCGCATCGACCAGTCGGTCCGCAAGCCCCCAATAGCCGGCAAGCGTGAGATCACCGATGCGCGCGACATAAATCAGCATCAGCCGTTGAGCGATTTGGATGACGAACTGGGTTGCGATGATCGAGCTGGTGAAGCGCAACATCGGCCAAAGATCGGCGAGCGCTAGAAAAAATCGGGGCCGGTACGGGGTCAACACAAGCAAGATCGCGAGGCCAAGCAAAGCTGTCAGCCATTGCTGAACAATCATGCTCCAGACACCAAGACCAGAAGCAGCACACGCCACACCAGCGAGGGCACCGACGATACGAGCACTGACGAATTGCAGCGTAACCAGACGAAAGTCCAATTCGCGCCGACGCTCTGCAATCAGGGTCACGATGGCTGAATCTGGAATGAGGCCGATCGCCATCACCGTGAAAACAAGGGCAAAGCGAGGCTCCCTGAAGAATTCCGATAGCGGCTCGGCGATCAACACACAGACCACGGCAGCCAACGCACTCAGCGCCAGCGTCGCTGTCCAAGCACTGTCGAAATGCCGACGGGAAATGTCAGGGTTGCGCACCAGCGCATCGTGAAAGAGACTGCCAAGAACGACGCCTAGAATTTGGGTAATGCCGATAGCCAGCGCGCCAAGACCGAATTCACTAGCACCTATCAAGCGCGCAATGCCGAGCATCGCGACGAAGGATACCAAGACCGAAGACACGGCCTCCAACCCTGCCCAGCTTACGTTGCGCAAGGCCTTCATGGTCGATGTCTTGGCCATTAAGTCGCCCGCCATGGGTTAAGCTTTGAGCAACACCGCCTGATGACGATCATGATGGCTTCTTCAAGCGAACAAGATCATGCTCACTGACACCAGTGGCCAAGTGAGGCGCTCAAATGTCCATGGCATAGCTGTGGTATTTCTCTTGATAATGCAGTTGATCGGTTTCGCCATATTTCATGTGCTCTGCAAGATCGATTTGGGTCATGACCACCCCTGCAATATCAATCTGCTGAAGCTTGAGGTCCCGAAGAACGCCGCGCACGGCCGATCGTTCGGTCGTTTGCCAACGCACCACGAAAACGACCCCATCGGCCAACTCAAGCAGAGACTGCGTATCGCTCACCGCCAGTGCTGGTCCACAGTCGACGACGATAAGGTCATAGAGCTGACGTTTTTCCTCGATCAGCGCGTTCATGTTTGGTGAACGGATAAGCCGGAAGGCGTCCTTTGCAGGACCTAGCCCAAAAAGCATGTCGACCTGGCTGGCAGGTTCTTCAACGATGGCGTCATCTGCCGTCGCAGTTCCCTTTAGAACGTGGACCAGGCCGGTATCAATCTCCATTGTCTTTAGCTTTTCTCGCAGGCCGGCCTTTCTGAGATCGCCTTCGATCATCAGGACCTTCAGGCCGCCAAAGCTTGCCTGACGGGCAAGGCTGAGGCTGAGCGTCGTCTTGCCTTCATCAGGGAAACATGACGTGACGGCCAGAACCTTAGCACCTGTGAAGACCTTGTCCGGGTATCGAGGCACAATCTTTTGCACAATCCCTCGAACGGCTTCAACGAACGCGAAGGCCTCCAATGAGCGTTTTTGGCTCGTAGCACCGCTACCAGATGCCCTGCGCACACGCGGCACAAGGCCGAGGACCTTACATTGCAAATCGTCGATCAGGCTGTCGGCATCCAAATAGCCTGGCCGACGCAGCTCACGAACAACCGCAAGTCCAGCACCGGCCGAGCCGAAGGCAAAGCAGACAACACCGAGAAGTAGTTTGCCGCTAAGCTGATCCGGTCGATCCGGGGCAATAGCCTGGCTGACAATGCGGGCGGTATCGGCGACCAACTTTTCCTGCTCGCGTGCCCGCTGCGATCGGTCCAAAAGCAGTTCATAGACACGGCTGGGACCAGCCACGTCACGCTCGAGTTCGCGCAAGCCTATGCGACTTGCCTGCGACGAGTCTAACTGCCGTTGAGCTTCTCTCAGGTTCTGCTCGATGGTCGCCACGCGATTGGCGGCGACATCGACTTCAAGGTTCAACTGCTCGACGATGCGCCTGATTTCAGCCTCGATCGACGCCTTGACGTCGGCAAGCCCCGCCAGCGTATTGAGCACGAGGGGATGATTTTTTCCGTACTGGCTGCGCAGGTCAGCCAGACGTCCATTGAATTCAGACTCCTGTCGGCGCAGATCACCGATCACCGCCGATGCCTGAACCTCTTTGATGCTATCCAAGTCCGAAATGGCGATGTCGTCGGCCGCCTCGTCGCCGAAGGTCCGGTCCGCTTGAGACAATCGAGCCTTGGCTTCCGTCAAAGCAATATTGGCTTCGGTCAGCTGGTCTGAGAGCTTGGCATAACGTTGCTCAACCGGTGCAGCACCACCAACCTCATAGAGATCGGCATCAGCCTTGTAGCGTTCGATCTCCGCTTCGGCAGAGCGAAGCCAGGTCGCCATTTCCTTAACGCGCTGATCCAAATGTAACGCGGTTCGGCTGTAAACTTCGCGCTTGGCTTTCAGCCGCTCGTCCAAATAGATCTCCGCAACGGTGTTGGCCACCGTCGCAGCCTCTTTGGGATCCGTTGATCGGTAGCCGATCGAAATGATCGAGGCCAGCGCATCACGTTGAATGATGAGCTTTTCACGGAAGAGACGAAGGACAGTAGCCTCGTTTGGTTGTGCCGATGGCTCGTTTTCGAGCGCTTCCGCCTTGAACCAGCCTTGCATCATCTTGGCGAAGCCAGCTCCCTCTTGGGAAGAGAGCCTGAAGTTCAAGCGATCAATCGCCGGCCTCAAGACTTTATTGGATGTCACAAGCTTGAGTGCCGTTTCCATCTCAGCCGGCTCGACAACCGGAAGAACCCTATCCCGGTCTTCCTTGAGATTGCCGAAGCTGTCACCTACAGGCTCGATCAGAATCTCGGCGTAAGCGACATATTCGTCTTCGCGCAAGACGACATAAGCAGCAGCCGCGGCAACAGCGACGCCGACCAAAAGAACGATCCCAAAGAGATGTTTCCGGATCGCACGAACAGCCCACGCAAGTTCGTTACCGTTGCGACGGCTTTCGAAGGCCATTTTGTTTTCCAACTTTTTTAAAGCGTTTTCGTCGACGTATCTAGACGGACCCTATGTTCTGATAACGTTGGTTCTCTGCGCAAGCAACCCTAACATAGCCTTAAAAGCGAAAACTCAACGTCGCGTGAGCGATCATCATGATGCACGCCCTACCTATTCATCGAGAGTAGCGGGGCCACCCCGCGAAACAGCAAGTTGAGATAGTCATCGCTTTGGTAGTAACCGTTGACCCCAAGTCGCGGCAGCGCAAGCTTGTTCAAGCGATGACGTCGCTGCAGAACCCCCTCGATCGTCGTCGTTGCGGTAACAATGGGCATCTCGCCAAGAATCGCAAAATCCCTCGGACCCGCTGCAAGGCGGTCGCCAAAAGGATAGGCGAAATGTTTTGGTCGAACGCCAGTTTCCGACACTGTTCTGTCGATGCCACCTTCGATATCACGGATCATCTCGTCCCGGCTAAGGCGACTGACTGCCATATGCTTCATGGTATGAGCTTCGATGTGGCCAAGTCGGCTGCCAGCGATTTCCCGGACCATTTCCCAGCTCATGCCATGCTGCGCGCAGAACGCAACGGGATCCAATCCGATATCGTCGCAAAGTCGCGTTGCGGCTTCAGCGCAGGCTGCTGCTGGAAGATCGCGAAAGCGCTTGTGCAGCCTGGCATAGATAACGTGCTTTGCCTCGATCGTCTGGGCATCGTGACGTTCCACCTCGCCGTCGATCCAAACAGACACCTGATCCCGTGTCCTCACCGTCTCCTCCAGGACCAGCCACCAAAAGATCACATCCTGATCAGGTAGGCCTGTGGTGAGATAGACGGTGTAAGGTGCGTCGTACTTCTCGAAGATCGGACGGGCGTACTCATAATTATCTCGGTAACCGTCATCCAACGTGATGCAGGCAAATCGCCTTGCCGGCTCATCTGTTTCCAGCCGGCGCGCTGCCTCGTCGAGATCAACAAGGTCAATGTCCATAGCCCGCAGGCGTTCGATCAGGCGAACGAGAAAGTCCGGTGTAATCTCAAGGCTTCCGTGGACGGAGAAAGCATGCTGGGAAGCGGGTCGCACCCGATGCAGCATTAAAATGAACCCTACGCCACCCAAGCTTTTCGGCAGGAATGCAGGTAACGGAGCCCTTGATAGAATATGGACGATAGAGCGTTTCAAACGCTTCTTTGAGAGCATCTTCATTTCGACCCGAAGTTTATTAATGTGATTCTTTAGTCGTCTAGCAGGTGCCCCCCGAAGCATTGATTAGCAAGTTTATAGCTAGCGGGCAAAGAAAAACTACCGACTGAGCGCTTGCCAGCATCTCATGGTGCCGATATGTCTCAGAGCATCTACTGATGCGGGTGCCGCGGTCGGTTGCGGCACGTTGGCGGCCATCTTGGTCCTTGAAAGTACTTTTATCTACTGCATCCCAACTCTAAATTGATGACTGAAGCATGAAGATCGCCTGTGTCCAGACGTTCCCGGTCGACTACTGTATCGATTACGTCAACGCTATCACATCGCTTGGCGAGGTTGTCTTTTTGGCCGCCGATCGGCAGATGCGCCATTACATCGACTTTGTCGACCCGGCCGTGGAGACTGTCCTTTTGCCCTGGCCGCGTCATCGCAGCCCAGGAAACCTTCGTCTAATCTACAGGTTGCGCCAGGAGATAAGAGCACGCGATCCCGATGTCATTCACTTTCTCGGCGACGGTGTCAGCTGGCTCAGCCTGATGCCAAGCCTGGTCGGCCGACGACCAGTTTTGGTCACGGTCCATGATGTCATGCGGCATCCTGGCGATACCAAAAGCTCGATGATGCCCTATGCAGTGACCAACCTTTTCCATCGCCAGGCCAATCGGCTGGTGGTACATGGCGAATCGATCCGAACACTTCTCGCCCAACGCGCCAAACGCCCACTCGACCAGATCGACATCATTCCCCACCCAGCCCTTCGGCGCTACGCGGAAATCGCCCGCCGCCAATCACTGCCGCCTCGGTCATCTGATCATCGTTTTCGGATATTGTTCTTTGGCAGGATCATGACCTACAAGGGTTTGCCCCATCTCCTCGATGCCATGGAACTATTGGGCGCGGACGAGCATGCCTATGAATTGGTCGTCGCCGGCAAAGGACCAGGCCTCGATGACGTTGCCGATCGATTGAGAGCGCCGTATATTTGCCTCCACCCTGGCTTTATTCCAGATATCGATGCCGCGAGGATGTTTCAAGAAACTGATCTCGTTGTGTTGCCCTATGTCGAAGCATCGCAAAGTGGCATTCTTGCCATGGCGGCTGCCTTTGGACGAGCTGTTCTGGTCACCGATGTCGGCGAGCTTGGCGAGATCGTGCGTACCACCGAAATGGGCCTGATTGTGCCACCGGGCGATGCTTCAGCCCTCGCTGACGCCATTCGTAGGGTGAAAGAAAACGCGATGCTGAAGGCTGAACTTGAAACAAAGAGCGCCGAGGCTGCCGAAACCGGTGCTCTCTCGCCGCCGGTCGTCGCCTCGCTCGCCCAGAACGCCTATCGCCGCGCGATCGCCGGCGGCTCTTCACTGAAAAGAGCCCAAACTGCCTGACGCCCGAAGCGTGGCTCATGGACCGCTGTCGTCGCGTCGTCGACGGGTGATCGCGATTGTTCCCGAGCGCCATGTGGGCCGAAGCGGGCGAACTGACTGAAGTCGAGGCCTTCACCGCTGGCCGCCTCCAGGCCATCGACATAGACAACGCGCCGCTCAACGGTCGATGGGCGTGGCGAGCCTTCACCTGAACAGGCCTCGACCTCATCGCCTGGAGTGCAACCTTCCCATGGCCATTTATAGAGCCCGGCCTTGAAGTAAATGTGGCCGTCGTCGTTATAAGCGGTAGCCCCCCGATAGGTCAGGATCTTCTGCCAAGACACGACATCTGATGGTTTCATCCAGGCTCGGATGGCACCCTGCCCTTCAGCATGCCAGTCCCAGCGTGTCTGGAAGATGAAATCGGTCCAAACGCCGGTCTGATAGGGCGCTCGCCAAAGACGCTTTGGCTCTGCATTGTTCGACGTCTGGATCTTCTCGCTGCTATGACGGCTGATGATCTGCCATTCACCGTCGCGACTATGCAGGCTTAAGACCGGTCCGCGGAACACCTCGCCTTTATCGGGGCTCGCATGCCACTGAGCAATGATCTCAGCAGCCGGATCGCGCTCATGGCTATCCGGCAAATACACCGAAAAGCGATACCAGTCTGCCGGCCCGCCAATACGGCCGAGCATATCGGCAAGGCCGATGATGCCGTCGAATGTGATCTCGGCACGCTTGCTGCTGAACGTAGCCTCGGGGTCGTCATAGCGCAGCTCGAACCGAAGGGCCCGGTCGCCTTCGCGGGGACGCGGCGCCTCCGGGTCGGTTGTTGCGGTAACAATCTTGACCGAATGCGCGCAACATCGATTGCCAAGCTGCCGTTCGCCCAGCAAGAAAGCCTCATGCTCGATGGGATCGGGGCCGCCGGCCAATGACAGCAACCGCTGTTCCGGCGCATCGCAACTGACGAGAGCCGCTAGAGCCAAGGCGATGGCGAGTGGTATCGGCCAGCCTGATTTACGCATGGACCGGGTGCTCAAAGGACCCAATCGCTCATCGGCCAACAACAGCGGCGTTTTTTTCGAAACGTCATGATCGATATTGCCTTGCCTGTCTCTGTTTTCTTCGCGACATATGCCAAAACACTTGTCACCTAAAATAACGTCCCGGATCGGTCGACGATAGAGGAAGACGATGGTCACGAGCGAAAAGACTGTCTCACCGACAGCAGCGCGATTACCAAGCCGCCCGCTTGCGGCCTGGCTTTTCCTGGCCGGAGGCGCTGTCTTGCTGGCCATCGCTGTCCCTTATATCGCGGCCAAGCTCTGGATGCTGAGCGACGACGCCGACATGGTCCTCGATTTGTCAGGCCAGGATGCAACGTTCAACCGCACCCTCGATCTCGCCCGCCCCGAGGTCGATTATGTTTTTCAAGTCTGTTGCACGGGCTCGACAACCACAGCCGATGATATCGAAGGACGTTCTGCGCGCCAATTCACGGTCAGGCAGGATGACCCGCTGGTCAAGGGAGGCCATCGCTCGGAGATAAGGTTTAGACCGAACAGAACAGGTCAGGAGGTCTGGTATCGTGCGTCTATTTACGTGCCCGATACGTGGCAGCCTTCGGCCGTCAAGGTAACCGCCCTGCAGTGGCACGGCACCCGCGATGTTTTCCTTTTTGAGCCGGGTCGCACGCCGCCGCTCCAGCTGGAGATCAACAACGAGCAATGGGAAATTCTGAAAAGCTGGGATCGACGTTGGCGCACGACGGCTGAGAAAACCGACGACCCGACTTTGAGCGGACGAACGGTGTTGACCGAGGTTCCTCTAGCAATCGGCGGCTGGAGCGACTGGACGTTTTTCGTGCGCTGGTCGGTCGGCGATGACGGTGTTCTGCGCGCCTGGCATAACGGCGAACTCGTCCTCGATGATCAAGGACCAAATGCCCATCAAGACCTCATCGGCCCCTATTTGAAGGCCGGCGTTTACGTACCCGACTGGAGCCTCAAAGGGCCTGAGTCCTCGATTACCGAACGTACCCTGTTCTTTGGCGATTTGACCCTTTCAGGTGCAAAGGACCCGTTCGCACTGCGTTAGTGGTGTGACCACGTCATCTGGTTTCCACCACCTTCGAAGAACGAGTCTGGACATCCGGACATGTTCGTATCGACCATACAACTAGGTCGAGTACACCAGTTTTCGGAAAGATCTGTGGAGCGAGACGAGCCACTCCCTGTTTTTGGCCCATCGCACTGCACTCATCATGCCCCATAGCGCGTAAACATAGACCGCCCCCCTAGCCGTCAAAGGGATTGCAGTGCGGTAGAGCGTGACACGATGCTCGCACCAGGGCTCTTTGTAAGCCTCGTCACCATAAGTGAAGTCAAAGACCTCAACGCCATTGTCATAGCACCAGCGCATCATGTCATGGAGCAACATATCGCCAGGGGAGAGCTTGCCATGCTTGGCCTGGGAGTAAGACGATACGATGCTATAGAGCCTTTTTTTATAGACGGCTCCCCATTGCGCCGCGAGAATTTCGCCATCGAGATCAAGACCGCAGAGCAGGATTGAACCGTCCTTCACCCCGCGTTTTGCAAGGCGTTGAAGGAAGGGGCGATAGCCGGGCTGCGTGACAAGACATCGCTCGTTGAGAGCCTTGGCGTAGGCCTGCTTTTGCGTGATCAACACGCTGAGCAGGCGATCGATGTCATCGTTGTCGGCGGCGACCAGAAAGCTGAGCTCGCCCTCACTTTCTAGTTTCCTCCGCTTTCGCCGATCGTTATGTCGCGTTCGTTTGCCGCGCTTGGAGGCGTAGTAGGAGGACCACTCACCCACGAGATCAGTGTGATGAGCGCCATGGCTGCAAGGCGTTATCTGGCCACCGAGCATGGGGTTGGTTTGATGGCCGATCATGTCGGGCTGGCGTTGAAAGTCGGCATAATCGACATCTGCTAGCTTGGCGGCGATCACTTGCCAAATCGCATCAAAATCTGTGGTGCTGAGCCTGGCGTCGGCATCAGGCATCAAGATGGGCGCATGATAGTCGACAAATTCGGCCCCCATCCATACGAGCCGCCGGCAGAGACCACATCGCTCCACGGCGAGCGGCAGAAGCATCAACGGCTGCTGACACTCGTCGTTGAGGACGATCAGGCAGGGTTTCGTTCCCTTAGGCTTGCCGATCAGCTCGTACCAATCCGCGATCCAGTCATAGGTCTGGTAGACGTGAAGGTCAGCTTTAACCTCTAGGTTACGCCAAAGTTCCTCCACATCCTCCAGGTTTGCGAACAAACTCGCGGAAAGCTTCATGTCATCTTCGTGGTTCATGGGTACGGAATATGGCGGGCGAACACCGGCTCTTAAGAAGATGCGCTGATCACTTTCTGACTTCGTAGCGCTCGATATCGCGGATGCCGCGCGGCTTCGAGGGATCGACCTGGAAATCGATGGCGAACGGGCGGCTTCGCTTTTGCTCCATACCGCTTACGCGATAGGCGCCGGCGACGCCGAATTTGGGCCAATAAGCAAGACCATCGGAACGCTGGCTCAATCGGTTCATGCCGATGGTTCGGCGAAGCACGCCATTGGCGTAGTTCACCACAAAAGATCGACGGGTTTGCTCCGTTGTATGTTCGGTCGTAAAGGACACGTTCACGCAATCATGATTGCTGATCCGATGGGGCGCATTCAATGGCCAATGCAGCATTTCGCCCGGCTGCAGATCGTAGACCTCGGCATGGTCGTCAAAGCCGGGCTCATAGGGAAGGGAAATTTCGACCGCTTCCCTCATGAGGATCTTTTCGAGATTGGGCTGCGGCAAGAAGGGAGGTTTTGGCGGATAGACGTAGACTTTCTTGACGCCGCGCACCTGCCAGAGCGTTTGTCCTGGCACATCGGCATGATAGGCGACCTGGATGTTCGGCGAGGAGACCAGAATAGACATCTTGGTCGATCGGACTTCGAATCCCGGAACGTGATCGCTGATTTCTCGATAAATCTCGTCGACGAGCGCGCCATAACGAGGATCGACCTCTTCGGGCTTGAGAAGCAGGTACCAGATACTGCCATTCCTGACCGCTTCGAGAGCATCTTCACCGCTGACATCACCGGTTTCGCCTTCCCGGCGCTTCAGTGAGCCGTCGTCCTGCGGCTCCATCGTCTCCACATGATAGTTGTTTCTCGAGCAGCCCTCGATCAGCTTGGCCAACTGCGCATCCGAAAACAGATCGGTTTCATGAACGCGATGACGAATGCAGAGACTCGACTTACCGAACTCAGCGATGTCGACATCGTCCCAATAAATGAAGGGCTTGGACATGACGGGGCACTTCCTCAGTTTTTTTGTTAGGTTACTTGCAATCTTTCAGAGCGTTTCGCGCAGAAGGTGCCATGAACGGATTCTTTTGTCGATAGAGCGTTGTCAGCCAACAAGAAGAACTGACATCCTGTGCCTATCGATGATCATGTCGACTTCAATGCCTGTAACTGCACTGGTTCAGAGGCTTGTCGCCGCTGGCTAGATTTGAGCGAACTTTCCTTCCTATCCCTCCTCAATCCTGGAGACAGCGCCACACTGAAGGTGACAAGAAGCACCCACATGATGCTGTTCTGCCCGAGAAAATTGGCTTCGAAAGCCCCTCGCAGCAGATAGGCGCTCAACAGGACTAAAAGCAGGCCAGCCGGCTGGAAATCACCACGTCCGAGGGCATGCGCGATCCGGTAGATCATCGTTCCCACGAGGGCCAGGAACAGACCAAGACCGACAATGCCCAATCCAAGAAACGTCTCGAGAAAGCCACTATGGCTGTTCGGTACATCCCATTGCAGGCTGTTGGCAGCGTAACGAAGGTGGGCCTCGATCTGCCAAAAAGCTTCATAGCCATAGCCGAAGACCCATTGCTTCTTAATCATCTCCCAGACATAGGCCCAGACACCGGTACGGCCGGTGAAGGTCAGATCCCGTCCAAGAAGAGCAAAGATCTCATCGAGATAGACAAAGGTAAGCAGACTGATGAGTGATGTTGCGGCAGCACCGAGCAAGCCGATGATGATCGCTAAGCGCAAGGAGTAGGCCAGCAGCCACCAGGCGCTGTAGACGGCGAACAAAGCTAATGCGACGACGGTCGCCGTTGCGGAATTTACTAGTGGCAGCATGGCCGCCGATATCACCAGGCCGAAAAGGGCCGCGCCCTTCGGAATCAGGCGGTCCTTGAATGTGGACATCAAAACCGCGATCGACAGCACCACGAAACCACCCATCCCGTTCTTATGGGTAAAGACCCCGCGAATGCCGCGCCCATCATACATCAAGCCATAGCTAGGCAAGACAATGACGAAGACCACGCTCAAGGACAAAACAAAGAGCGCCATCCAAGCCAGGACCTTGATGATCCAACGATAGTCATGGCGGAGTGCCAGATAGCAGGCGAGCAGCGTATAGGTGGTGAACCCGAGCGCCCGCCTGATGGTGATATCCGGTGCGACCGACCACATGACCGAACACCAGATCCAGATGAGCAACAGGACAAGAAAGGGATTGCCGAGCAACAGCATCAGCATGTCCCGATGGCGGGAGAGGACCAGGAGAGGCATCATGGCCAGAGACGGAAGGATCAACAACCGCAGCAACGCAGCACCTTCCGGCGCAAGATCCCGTGAGGCACTGCCAAGAACCAGGAGCGGCAGAAGCGCCGAGCTCGCCACGAAAAGCCAGTAGATCAAGAAGACGTCGATCATTCCGTTGACGTAGCGCATCGTCATGGCATGGTCAGCCTACATGCTTGAGACGCTGCTATGATCAGCACCATGACATCGTCAACTCGAGCAACTCGCGAGCGGGGCGGGCTGGCGAAGCGCCATCTGGATAATGGTGAATGACGACAGTACATGGCCTTCCGGGGCGAACAGGCTGAAGCCTGTGACAGGTCCGGCGTCGAACGTTGCGCCTATTGATGACCAGCTCCATAGCTGTAAGCACGATCCATTAACGGTAAGAGGAAACAAGATCAATCGCCGGCGCTGCCGAAGTCGCACCCGCTAACCATTGAAGTCCGCCTTTGGGTGCTGGCCGACGCATGCTCGGCATGTTATGGACCGAATGAGCCCAACTTCAGGCTTTTTCTTAAGTTGGCGCAGGCTCAGATCCTGACAAGTCATGCCTTGTACGACAATCATCTTGATCGCACTTGCTGACCGTCTGATCCGAGGCCCTCACCCCACGATCACATCTTAAGGCTTGCAGAAGAGAGATGACCGATCGCCAAGACGATGTCGCCGTCCTCATGCTTGGCGAACATCTTGATCGCCCAGGCGGTGTCGTTACCGTGCAGAAGTTGATCCTTGTTCATGCACCCGACGAGATTCGCATTGCGCATCTGCCAACGCTCATCGATGGACCCAGCCTCGCCAAGCTTGCCGTTTTCGCCAAGACCATCCTGCGCATGATGGTCAGGCTCCTGACAGAACGCGTCGACCTCCTACATATCCATGTGTCGACCGGCGGCAGCGTTTATCGACAGACGGTGACGGCGCTGATTGCACTTGCCTTCAGGCAGAAGGTCATCATGCATTGCCATTCCGGCAAGTTTCCAAGCTTCTTCAGCCGTCAGCCCCGACCGATCAGAGCCGCCGTCGCCGCGGTCTTCAAGCGCTGCCATCGCTTGATCGTCGTCTCACATCACTGGGAAGCTTTCTACGCGGAAACGCTGGGCATCGCGCGGGATCGCATCATCGTCATGCAAAACCCCGTCGCGTTGCCGGCAGACCCAGGGATGCGCATGGTGACATCACCTGTCAAGATGTTGTTTCTCGGTCAAGTCAATGAGGCGAAAGGCGTTTTCGATCTCATCAGGGCTATCGCGATCGTTGCGGAAAAGATGCGCGATCACTTGCATGTGACGATCGCTGGTCATGGTGATCTCGCACCAGCGAAAGCTTTGGTTGATCAGCTCGGCATTGCCGCCAATGTAACCTTTCCTGGTTGGGTCGGTCCCGAACAGCGCGACGCCTACCTCGCCCAATCCGACGTCTTTCTGCTGCCGTCCTATTTCGAAGGTCTGCCGATGTCGCTGCTCGAAGCGATGAGCTGGGGCCTGCCCTCAATCGCGACATCGGTCGGTGGTATTCCCGATGTGCTCGACGACGATGTTGAAGGGCTTTTGATCGAACCAGGTGACATCGACGCGCTCGCCGCGGCCATCCTTGGAATGATTGATGATCCGGCGATACGCCAACGGCTTGGAAGAGCCGCCCGTCGACGTATCGAGCCCCTGGACATCAAGCCTTACATCACCAATCTCGGGTTAATCTATCGAAAGACAACCCGGCAAGAATGCCTCAGTGCTTGAGGTCAGCGATGAAAATGATCGCCTGTTAGCATTGTCACATTGCCTGGGTTGGAGCCAGCTGGTGCGGTTTGAAAGAGGCACTTAAGTTATGGCCAGGTTGCTTTAACGAAGTGCAGGGCTGTCAGCCGTTGTAAGAGAATTTAGCTACTCATAAGCGTAGCTTACGTCTAGGCTTGGCCCAGGCCACTGGGAAATGGCTGAATACAGGGGAGAGAAATGGGAGATTCACCAGAGTGACACGCGGACTTGCGTATGGAAGAACGCATCCCGGTCTCTTTTTTCGACAACAATCCTCTCGAAAATCGCACATGCAGGAGTAAGCAATGGGAATTTTTGATCGCGTTAAGGGCGTTTCGCGTCGTGACTTTATGAAGGTTGCAGGCACTTACGGCATGAGCTC
>JBOEHJ010000020.1:31558-133547 GCA_050633905.1 Geminicoccales bacterium | reverse complement strand
CCGGATAAGACGGCCTTTAGTGACCCGGCCGAGCTTCGTCTGGCACGCGCGATCGCCCTTCAGATCCAGGGCTGGCTTCGGGATAACGTGCCGCTTGCCAATCAGGACCGGCCGATCAGGCCTAAGGATATCATGATCCTGTTGCCGAGGCGGGGCGTTCTGCAAGACCGTCTGGTGCGTGAGCTAAAGCGCAACAATGTGCCGGTCGCCGGTGCGGATCGCATCGCACTGACCGACGAACTTGCGGTGATGGATCTCATGGCGCTGGGCGATGCTTTGCTTTTGCCGGACGACGATCTCACTATGGCGACGTTACTGAGGAGCCCGCTCTTCGGGCTGAGCGAGGTCGAGCTGTTTACGCTTGCGCACGACCGTGGCAAGCGCTCGCTCTACCGCCGTCTTCACGATCTACGGAACGACAACAAAACATTTGCGGAGGCCGATGAGCGCTTTAGCGCCTTGCTTGCCAAGGTCGACTACACGCCGCCTTACGAGTTTTTTGCAAGATTGCTGTCCGAAGGCGCACCCAATGGCCGTCAGCTGCTATTGAAGCGCCTGGGGGCTGCTGCAGCTCTGCCGATCGAAGCCTTTCTTGCGCAGGCCATCGCCTATGAGCGGAGCCATCCCCCCTCCATGCAGGGTTTTCTGCACTGGCTGCGCGCCGATCAGGATGCGATCAAGCGGGATGCTCAGGATATCCGCGACGAGGTGCGGGTCTTGACCGTTCACGGCTCCAAGGGCCTGGAAGCGCCCATCGTCTTTCTCGCCGATGCGACCTATCGGAAAACCGCGAAAATGGACCGTCTCCTTTGGCAGGATGATGGCCTGCCGATCTGGAAGGCGAGCGAGAAGGACCGCGATCGCCATAGTGCTGCGATCCATGCGCAGCATGAAAAACGACAACAGGCGGAGCATCGCCGTTTGCTCTATGTAGCGATGACCCGAGCCGAAGAGCGCCTGATTGTTGCCGGCTGCCAGCGCAGCAAGAATCCCAAAAAACCTGAGAAACAGGAAAACCTGGATAGCTGGTACGACATGATCCTTGCCGGCATGGAGCAGCTACCGGATGCGCGGCGCACCACCTTTACCTTGAAGAGTGTTGGCGTGGGTGAGGGCTGGCGTTTCGGCGATGCGTCGGTGGATGAAACGGCCCTCGGGCAAACGACATTGCTGTTTTCAGAGGGCGAGAGTGCCGGTGCCCCGATGCCGGACTGGTTGAGGGATGCGGCGCGTGGCGAAATTCGAAAAGAAACCCTTCTCCCCTCATCTCAGACGACCGTGGATGAACCTCCCGCCGCCTCACCACGCTCTAATGAGAACCAGCGTCGATTTGGCCGGGGGCTTTTGATCCACCGTCTCCTGCAGATCCTGCCCGATGTCCCGGTTGGAAATCGGTCCGATGTCATGAAGCACTATCTGGAAAAGCCCGGCTTCCAGTTGGATCAGGCGGAAAGACTGAGGATTGCCGAGCAAATGACAGCGATCCTAGACCATCCGGATTGGCGGGTGTTTTTCGGCCCGTCATCCCGCGCCGAAGTGCCGCTGATCGGTGATATCGACGGGCAATTGGTCAATGGTCAGGTCGATCGTTTGGCAGTTTTGGAGGATCGGGTGGTCGTTCTGGATTATAAGACCAACCGCCCACCACCTTCCCACCCGGACAACGTGCCAGCAGCCTATTGCCGCCAAATGGCGATCTATCGTGCCTTGTTGCGCCGGCTTTATCCTCTGTTAGACGTACAATGTGCGCTGCTCTGGACGGAAGGGCCTGACCTGATGGTGTTGATGGATCGCCAGCTCGCCTCGTTTCTGCCGAACACCGTCGATCTGCTTGACAATCAACGTTCTATCCCCACCTCTGCTTGACGCTGTTAGCGCGCTCCCCGTACTGTTGTCGGCAAGAACAGCCTGCGGAGGCAGCGCTGAATTGGATGTAACCCTGATTGGGATGCAAGCATGGCGATAATCGAAACCACCGATTCATCCTTTGAGACCGATGTTCTGCAGTCAGATACACCGGTGGTCGTGGATTTTTGGGCGGAATGGTGCGGACCCTGCAAGAGCATTGCGCCACATCTCGAAGAGCTGGCCAATGAAAAAGGCGAAGTCGTTCGTGTCGCCAAGGTCAATATCGACGATAACCCTCTGACACCGACCAAATATGGTGTGCGTGGCATTCCGACCCTGATGCTGTTCAAAGGTGGCGAGCTGGCGGCGACCAAGGTCGGCGCGATGCAGAAAAGCAAGCTCTTCGAGTGGGTTGACGAATCACTTTGACGTCTTGTGAGCCCTGCCAGGGATAAGACCTGCGACCCAACAAGCAGGTCGGTTGCATGAGTTCGGATGCGCCTGAAGGCGATGGCGCTGATGGAGCCGTGCAGCAGGCCTGGCAGGGGTTTCGCCAGCAATGGCCGGATACCCGCTCCGTCGATCTGGTGATCCCCGATCTCGTTGGCATTGCACGGGGTAAGCGCCTTCCCATCGATGATTTCGAAGGTGCCTTGAAAGGTGGCCTCAGTTTTCCAAGCTCGGTCTATGCGCTGGATACCACCGGCTGCAATGTCGACGCCTCGGGTCTGGTCTGGGAAGAGGGGGATGCGGACCGTCCGGTTCTCATCGATCCATCTAGTTTTCGGCCTGTTTCTTGGCAAGCCCAGGGTGCTCAGGCTTTCGGCTCCCTGCTCGGTCATGACGGTACGCCGTTTTTTGCCGATCCCAGATCCGCCCTGAAACGGGTGATCGAGCGCCTCGCCGATGATCTCGGGGTTAAGCCTGTGGTCGCGCTAGAGCTTGAATTCTACTTGCTAGCGCCGAGGTCCGAGCGCGATGGTCGGGCGAGGATGAGGCGCTCCGATCTTGGCGATGAGGCGGCCGTTCAGGTCTACAACTTGGATGCCCTCGATCACGAGCATCAGTTCTTTTCGATCCTCGATCAATATTGCGCCGAGCAGGCCATCCCGGCAAAGGCGGCCAGTGCGGAATATGCGTCCGGTCAGTTCGAGGTCAATCTTGGCCATGTTGATCAAGCACTTCTGGCGGCCGATCACGGTTTCATGCTGAAGCGCGCGGTCAAGGCAGCAGCACGGGAGGCGGGTGCTCGCGCCACCTTCATGGCCAAGCCCTTTGCCGAGCAGGCGGCCAACGGGCTGCATATTCATGTGAGCCTTGTGGATCAGGATCAGCAAAACCTGTTTGCAACCGACGAACAAAAACTTCGGCACGCTATCGGCGGACTTCAAGCGACCATGGCGGAAGCGATGCTGATCTTTGCCCCCAACGCCAATAGCTTTCGCCGCCTGAAGCCAAGGTCCTATGCGCCGGTCGCTTCGACTTGGGGATATAATAACAGAACCGTCGCGCTCCGCATTCCAGCGGGCAGGGCGTCCTCACGCCGGATCGAGCATCGCGTGGCCGGTGCTGATGCCAATCCCTATCTGGCACTGGCCGCCGTGCTAGCCGGTCTGCATCACGGTCTCGTGAACGAGATCGACCCCGGCGAGCCGATTGCCGGTAATGCTTATGAGAAGGTTGCGCCCGATTTGCCGATCAGCTGGGACAGGGCGCTCGATCGGATGATATCCGCCGAGCTGTTGCCTGAATACCTGGGGGCTGATTTGTGCCGTTTATACCACGTTTGTCGCCTTGCCGAACGTGATCGTTACCATGATGTGGTTCCACCCCTCGACTACAGCTGGTATCAACACAACGTTTAGACTACGACTTACCTTCGAGTGTTCCGTTGCCGAAGTTGAAGCTTGGGCAGCAACCCGCTGACTTCTAGGGAAAAGAATGATCGAGAGGCTGACAGGCCGTTGGTGTATGAAGAAGGGGCGTGCTTTTTGGGCATTGCCGACCGCCTTCCTGTTATGCCTCGCTATGTCGGCCTCAGCAGAGGTGACCGAAGATCAGCAGACCGATCGGTTTGGCCGCAACATCTTGGCGGTCCTGGCCGAAGAGAATGCAGATGATTTGAAACTACTGACCCAATTCTATGTCGATCGCGACATGGAGCCGATCTGGGTCAATGATAACGAGCCCACCGAGCGCGCACGCGAGTTGCTGCGTGTTCTTGAGGGGTCCAGTTATGATGGCCTTAATCCTGATGACTACAATGTCGGGGTCATTCGCAACCTCATGGCATCGGACGATCCCCAAACGATGGCCGAGCTGGATCTGCGTCTCAGTCTCAGCCTGATGCAGTTTCTGTCCGATCTCGGCTCCGGGCGGACTGAGCCGAGTACCCTTGATCCGGAACTCTTTGTCTATCCACAGGATATCGATAAAGCTCAGGCGATCGAAAAAGCGGCCAAGTCTGACAATATCGGCGTCTTTGTCGGCGGCTATCGCCCACGTCAGGTCGATTACTGGCGTTTGAAGGGTGTTCTTGCCAATTATCGGGCCATGGCGCGGGTAGGCGGCTGGCCGAGCATCGATGACGGCCCGCTCCTCGAAGGCGGCGAACGCTCACCACGCGTTGGTCAGCTACGAAAACTTCTGTTGCGGCTGAATGATCTGAAGCCGGCTGACGACCTGGCCGCCCAAGGAGGCGACCCTCATCTATTCGACGAGAAATTGATGGCGGCGGTCGAGCATTTTCAAGGTCGTCACGGCCTCGGTCAGGATGGCATGGTCGGTCCCAATACCCTAACGGCCCTGAATACGCCAATTGAGGAGCGCATCGAACAGATCGTGCTCAATCTGGAGCGCAGGCGCTGGATGTCGGACCGCAACGGATCACGCTATATCCTGGTCAATCTCGCCGACTTTCATCTTGAGCTGATCGATCGGGGTGAAGTTGTCTTCGATACGCCTGTTGTGATCGGCAACCTCTTCAATAAGACACCGGTCTTTACCTCCGATATGACCTATCTGGTGATCAATCCCTTTTGGAATGTGCCCCAGAGCATAGCCCGGGAAGAGATCCTGCCGAAGACCCTTGCTGATCCCGGCTATCTCGATCGCAACGGTTTCGATCTGTTCAGTGACTGGAGCCAAAATGCTCCTCTAGTGGACCATCAAAAGGTGAATTGGGCGGACCTGTCGGCCGACGATTTCGACTACAAACTCCGCCAGCGGCCGGGGCCGACCAATGCGCTCGGGCGGCTCAAATTCATGATGCCGAACGAATACAATATCTATCTGCATGATACTCCGGTTCGGGCGCATTTCAGCGAGAATGAGCGCAGTTTCAGCCATGGCTGCGTGAGGGTCGCCGACCCCGAAGCACTGGCTGCCGCGATTTTGAAATCGCAGGACGCCTGGTCCGCCGAAAAGATTGCTACAACCGTTGAGAGCGGCGAACGCAACGTCGTTCGGCTGGATCAGCCGCTGCCGGTGCAGCTCACCTATCTGACGTCATGGGTCGATGAGGAGAATGTCGTCCATTTCCGGAACGACGTTTATGAGCGCGACCAGATCCTGGCCGATGCGCTCGCCGGCAGTTCGCCTCGGCAAGGGACGACAACGGCTGGTATCGACGTCAAGACACCAGAGCTGAACGACGAACTCACCGTTGCTCAATAGATAGCCTGGTATAGCGACACGAATCTGGCGGCACTACCCATATTTCCGCCAACCGTCGGATAGGCGAGGCGAGTGGTTTGTCAGGAAGCGGAACGGCGATGAAGTCGTTTATCGAAAAATGCTCTGACCCCAGAATGATGTTTCAAGGTTTTGCGCTACGATAATCTTTTGTACGCCAAATGGCTGGGTTCACGGTCCAAGCGATCCTGGGAGTCCGTGCCTCGCCCTACCCTTCTTAGTGGGCGGACGGAATGACCAGGATCCCATGTATCGACAATAGAAATGCCAGAGCGAGGTTAGCGCAGGGTTAAGGAGACTGGTCGGGCGAGTTGAAATCGTACGTGCGCCGACAAACCAGTCGACTTTCAGCCGAGTTAGCATAGCGGTCGAAGCCTCGCCAAAAAGCCGGCATTCCATCGAGGTGCTAGGCAGGTTCAATTTGAACGGCCGAAATTCGATGACGTGGCCACACCACTAGAAATGTTGCCAGCCAGCGCCTTCGATGGTGATGGGATGTCCGTCTTGGTCGACCACCTTAAGCGCTTCTGTGTCCTTGATACTGCCGATTGGTGTCAACGCGACCTTTTGCTGTTCGCCGATCGCCTGGATGGCTGGCCTTTGTTCGGGATGGGCCGTGAAGAGTAGCTCATAGTCATCGCCGCCGGTTAATGCTGCTTCCAGCGCGCCCCGCTGGTTGGCCGCCGCTTTGGAAAGGGGTAGTTGCGCTGTGCATATTTCGGCGCCAAGGCTTGAGGCCATGAGGACATGTCCAAGATCGGCCACCAAGCCATCGGAGATATCGATCGCCGCATGGGCCACGCCGCGCAACGCCTCGCCTAGGCCAAGTCTTGGTCGTGGCAGCCGATAGCGCTCGATCAGAAAGTTGGAGGCGTTCATCGGCGGCGATAGCCGGCCCTGGAGCACGGCAAGCCCAAGGGCGGCATCACCGAGGGTGCCGGAAACATAGATGTCATCGCCTGATCTCGCCCCGCTTCGGCGCAAGGCCTGGCCCCTTGGCACTTCCCCGAGCATCGTCACGGAGAAACTGAGAGGGCCTGATGTCACCACGGTATCGCCGCCCATCAGCACAATACCAAAAGCACCTTGATCATCGCCGAGGCCGGCTGTGAACCGGGTGAGCCATTCATGAGGTAAATTGCGCGATCTCATCAATGCGAGGAGATAGCCTCTTGGCGTCGCCCCCATGGCCGCCATATCGGAGAGGTTCACACGCAACAGCTTCTGCGCGATCTGCTCAGCCGGGTCATGGGCGAAAAAGTGGACGCCTTCGATCAGCGCATCCTTGGCGATGACCAGCTGCATCCCCTCGGTCGGTTCCAGCAGAGCCGCGTCATCGCTGAGGTCGAGGGCGCCTGCAAACCCGGAGGTAAGTGGCTTGAGATGCCGGTCAATGAACGCGAATTCGCCCTCGGACACGATGTTGTTAGGCCTCGCTCTCGCTTGAAGCTTGTGCGGCGGGCTCAACGGGCGATGTGGCCAGGCGATCGAACACGGCGTTCAGAAAGCCGGCATCCTCCTTGCTTAGGAAGGCATGGGCGAGCTCAAGATATTCGTTGATCGCGACCTTGTTCGGCACCTCATCGGCCCGAAGGATTTCAAAGGCGCCGGAGCGGAGAAAAGCCCGAAGCAGGTAGCCAAGCCGTGCCAAGGTCCAGCCGCTGGAAAGCGTTGTCTCAAGCTTGGCATCAAGATCGCCCATGGCATCGTAGGCACCTTGCGAAATCTTTACGAACCAGTCCCGATCGACCTCTGGCGCCTCATCGTCGAGTTCCAGAGGTTCCAGCAGATCCGCCAAGCGAAAGGCTTGGAATTCGTTGATTACCAGCTCGATATCCTGACCCGACATTTCGGCTTGATAGAGCGCTTGGATGGCAGCAAACCGAGCTGCGCGTCGGCGGTTCATCGCTGCAGGCACGATTTGACGTTGAGGAGAGCAAGGGCTGCTCTTGCCGCATCGCCACCTTTGCCCTTGCCGCCATCGGGATTGGCGCGCGCTTTGGCCTGTTCCTGGCTATGCACCGTGAGAATGCCGTTGCCGATCAACGCACCGTCATAAAGCGTCAGATCCATCAACCCGCGCGCACTCTCACCGCCGACGATCCGGTCATGCCAGGTCTCGCCCTCGATCACGCAGCCAAGCGCCACATAGGCATCATATTGCCCCGATTCGATCGCCATGCGAATAACTGCCGGGATCTCCAAGGCGCCCGGTACGTTGATTTGATCGAAAGTCGCGCCGCCCTCGCTGAGGGCACGCTCGGCACCGGTTAACAGCATGTCGCCGATTTCGTCGTAATAGCGCGCCTCGATGATTAAGAGATGTGGCTGGTCGCCGGCGGGCCTGCCGCCGACAGGATGATCGGACGGTATGTCCTGGCTCATGACTTAACACTCCGTCCTGAAGGCAAGCTGACGCGCGACATAGCGGGCCAGCATATCAGCTTCGACATTGACCGGATCGCCTATGTCGCGCGCCGGCAGGTTGGTTTCAGCAAAGGTATGGGGAATGATATTGAGG
The DNA here is from genome assembly GCA_050633905.1 of Geminicoccales bacterium. Lineage (GTDB taxonomy): Bacteria > Pseudomonadota > Alphaproteobacteria > Geminicoccales > Geminicoccaceae > JANQPX01. The sequence goes on along the minus strand of JBOEHJ010000020.1, from coordinate 125,485 downwards.
GCAAATCGGTTGTCGGCCGTTTCGTTGACCGTGAGTGAGATGCCATCGACGGTGACTGACCCTTTGACCGCAACAAGCGGTGCCAGCGATGCTGGGACCTCGATTTCCAAGCGGTGGGATTCGCCGACGGCACTAAGATCGGTGATGTGACCCACGGCATCAACATGGCCGAAGACGATATGACCGCCGAGTTCATCACCGATCCGAAGCGAGCGCTCCAGATTGACCCGATCACCCACCTGCCAGCGCCCCGCCGTAGTCACCTCCAACGTCGCGCCGGAAGCCACGGCCGAGAACCAGTCATCGCCCTTGTCGACCGCGGTCAGGCAGATGCCGGAGGTCGCGATCGACCCGCCGATCGAGATATGGTCCAGCGGCAAGGCTGTCTCGATCGTGATCTCTCGGCCATTTCGATCCTCAATGGCGGCAATCCGGCCGACATCGGTGATAATACCGGTGAACATGTTCTTATCCCAAGGGTTTCCTGACGATATACGTCGCGCCGACGTCAGACGCCAGCATTTCGCAAGTGTTTCTGACAAAAGATGGCGCTTGATCGAGATGATCGACCGATAAGGTCTCGATTGAAGGCCGTCCATCGCCGCCGATCACCATCGGTGCCTGGAACCAGGCAAGGTGGTCGACGAGGCCCAGGCGGAGTAGGGACGCAGCAACAGACGCCCCACCTTCCACCAAAAGCCGGGTGATTCCGCGCTTGGCAAGCGCCGCCAGGACCTCAGCGAGGTCGAGCTGGTTTTCGGCCTGTGTATCGAGATCGACGGGTATGGTCTCAATGCCAGCCTGTTTATAGGCTGCAACGGCGGCAGATGGTGCCTTGGCACTGGTGATCAGCCAGGTCGGTATCTCACGCGCTGTCTGAACAAGGCGGCTGTTCAAAGGCAATCGACATTGCCGATCCAGAACGACGCGGACTGGCGAGTGGTTCGTGAGGCCGGGCAGGCGGCAGGTTAGGGTAGGATCGTCAGCAAGGGCCGTGCCGCTGCCGATCAGGATCGCATCATGGCTGGCGCGAAGCTGGTGGCCTGAATTCCTTGCTCGTTCGCCGGTGATCCACATGCTTTCGCCAAGTCTCGTCGCGATCTTGCCATCCAGGGTTGTGGCGAGCTTCAAGGTGACCAGAGGCCGCTGGTGGCCGACATTCAAGAGAAAGCCCGCATTATGCGCCTCGGCCTCGGCCTCAAATAAGCCGACATCGACGGCGATACCGGCCTGGCGAAGCTGATCGATGCCTCGCCCGTCGACTCTGGGAAATGGGTCTTTCGCCGCCACCACCACCCGCCTGATACCGGCATGAATCAGGGCCATGGTACAGGGCGGGGTCCTCCCATAATGGCAGCAAGGCTCCAGCGTCACGTAAGCCGTAGCACCTAGTGCGGCTAAGCCGGCTCGGTTCAGGGCTTCGACTTCAGCGTGATTGCCCGGTGGAGGCTGGGTCCAGCCGCGGCCGACCAGGCGGCCATCCTTCGCAATAACGCAGCCGACTGGCGGGTTTGGCCATGTCTGGCCAAGGCCGCGTTCGGCGAGACGCAGCGCCAAGGCCATATAGCGCCGATCCTCGTCACTCGGCGGCGGCATCCTTGTCCCGCTGGTCGGCGAGCCTCGCGATAAATTGTTCGAAGTCGCGCGCATCGGCAAAGTCCTCGTAGACCGAGGCAAAGCGCACATAGGCGACCTCATCCAGCTCAGCCAGGCGCTCCATGGCAAGGCGGCCAAGGCGCCTGGTTTCGATTTCAGTTTCGCCGGAGATTTCGAGCTCGCGCACGATGCCATTCACGATGCGCTCGATCCGGTCTTCATCGACGCCGCGCTTGCGAATAGCGATCATGATCGACCGTTTGAGCTTCTCCCGATCGAAGTGGGCCTTCTCACCATCGCGTTTTACCACCACCAGTTCGCGCAGCTGGATGCGCTCGAAGGTGGTGAAGCGGGCACCGCAGGCATTGCATTGGCGTCGCCGACGAACAGCGCCGCCATCCTCGACTGGACGGCTATCCTTCACCTGGTTATCGTCGGAGCCGCAAAATGGGCAATGCATCGATCTCTCCCCGTCTTAACGCCGGACCAGGCCAATAGGTGCTGTGCCGGATGGCGCCCTCATACAGACGGGGCGCCTTTGCTTGAGTGACCTCATCTCTTTTCAATCCTATCCCAGTTTGTCGACCCGCCGCTGGTGACGCCCGCCCTCGAACGGGGTGCCAAGGAAGGCTTCCACGCTGTCCAGGGCGACTTCTGCACCGATCACCCGCGCACCGAGGCAGAGTACATTGGCATCATTATGCTCGCGCGCCAGCCTTGCCGTGGTGACATCATGGCAAAGGGCCGCTCTCACATGACGGTGCCGGTTGGCGGCGATCCCGATCCCAATGCCGGTGCCGCAGATCAGCACGCCTTTATCGGCCAACCCATCGAGCAAGGCGCCGGCGAGCTTGTCGGCCATGTCGGGATAATCCACCGAGCTCGCCTCATTCGGACCTAGATCAATGGCCTTATGCCCATTTTTTTCCAAACCGAGCTTGATCACGGCTTTAAGCTCAAAGCCGGCATGATCCGAGGCGATGACGAGTGTGGTCATGGATAAGTATTCCAGTTTGAAAAGACCGTTATAATACGGATCCTAGGTGCTGCAAGCTTATGCTCGGCCACCTTTGGCTTGGCTGGCTGGAAAGTTGGTGGATGACCGGGTTGGTTCCACCTATCGCAACAACGCCCGGGATCGGCTAACAGGCATTCGTTGAGCTGTGACCGATTGCGCAAGACGCGCCGTTGGAAGTGCAGGCACAGTCAGGACGATCCACTTTTCGATGGCTATCGTTGCCGTCACATCTAATCGTCGTCGTCTATCCTGGCCACAATTTGTCGTGTCTTAACCAAGGCGACATTAGGATCAACGGTCAGGAAAAGCTGAAGATCTTCTTGATCTTCGCTGAGGTCGTCGTCGATTACTAGCGTTTCGATCCGCGCTTTGGTTTCGCCTGCCTTGATGACCAAAACACCGCGCGCGGGCTCGTAGTCCTCACCGTTAACCGCCGTTCCATCAATGGTGGCATAGATCAGCACCACCGACTTGTCGGAAGGCCTGGAAAGCTCGAATTCGAAGGCGATGGCCGCACCATTTTCCTGTCCGTTGTCTGTGGAGACATTGATCTCCAGATCGGGGGGGGTGATCGCCGCCACTTGATCGCCGAGCTCAATAGGCGGTCCGCCTTGCGCGTTCAGGTCCGGATCAACATCATCCTCGCTGGCATGGCCGTTGGTTGATGCTTTGTTGTCCTGTTGGTCACCGAGGCTCGCTTTGGTCGGCGTCAAGGCTTCGTCCGAAGCTTGGTCCTGGTCGATAGTGGCGGTGACGACCTTCTCTGCATCATTCCCAGCAGGTCGACGCGGTGCCGCACTGTAAACGGTGATGACGGCCTCGTCCGTCGTCAATTCGTAGATACCGGGTTTCCATCCAACCAAACCACCGCTGATCTCAACGCCGTTGATGGTCTTGAAAAGCACTGTATCGACAGTGGCGCGCGGCATCGTCTGCTCAGTCCCGTTCGCCTCCAGAACGATCACATTGGTCTGATCCAGACTGACGATATGGCCTTCAATGCGCTGTCCGCCCTGGAGTTCGATGATCGGGCCGCCGGATACAACGAACTCGGTGACCGTCTGTGATGCAGCCAGCGCAGGGCTGACGACATAAATCGATAGCAAAAAAATGGCCCGGAGTAGCAATGCCAAGACAATGACAGTCGATTTTTGAAAGTCCAACCAGCAAAAGTTGAGCTCGCAATCTTCTCGATGTCGACCGATTACGTCACCCATAAAGCTTCCTCAGTTTATTCTAGCGTTACCCTTTTACTCTTTAAAGTGGCATGAACCAAGTGTTTGGTGTGTCTGCATTAGGGGAACTGAGGATTACGTCGATCAGCTGGTTGTCAAAAAGGCATTCAACAACGAATTGATCTTTTATCCCAAAGCACATCCGATCGTTGTATAAACATATCGTTTCTTAAACTTATTTAAGCAAATCGCTGGAAGTCAACAGGAAAACCCGTTACTACCTCGCTTGTCCAACTGCATCATCATGGCGCCATCAAAGCGCTTTGATGGCACCATGTGGAAGGACGTCGTTGCTCGAGGCATGAGAGCGTTATGCCCTGGCGATGATGATGGGTGTTAACCCGCGAAATGCAAGGCTCTTGAGCGCCATAACCAGGTGGAGGTTGAGCCAAATGATGCATGGAGGATCGACGGTATGACGTTGGTGCATGGTGGATGGCAGTCCATGATGGCCGCCCTTGTGACGGGATTCCTCGTACTTTCTTCGCCGGTCTCTTTGGCGCAAGATGGCAGCTATATCGACTTCAAAAATGTGGAGCGATCCAGTCTCGACGAAACCTTTAAGGTTAACGTACGAGCGCTCAACTTTCGCTCCGATCCGTCGTTGGCCTCATCGCCCCTTTCCGTGGTTCAAGAAGGCGATTTTCTCCTTGAGATCGGCAGAACCTTCAATCCCGAAGAAAGCATCGAGTGGGTCAATGTCATTCGCGCTGATGGCCTTGAGGGCTGGGTTTCGTCGCGTCATCTAAGGCCTGTTAGGGACGCCTTGGTGACCGTTGAGGATGCGGCGGCGTTTTTAGCCAATCTCGGTCCAAAGGTGGGCGGTCCGACTACGGATTTGTTGGCCTTCGCCAGTGAGCCGGTCGACGAGCTGCGTGTTGGCTTCGTTTACCCGGCACCGATTGGTGATGCCGGATGGGCTTTCTCCCACGATGCCGGCAGGCAGGCGATGGAGGAACTGTCTTTCGTTCGTAACACCAGTTTTATCGAATCCGTTCCTGAAGACCCAGCATTGATCACAGCCGCCATCGACGACTTGGTCAACGAAGGTAACAACCTGATCTTCGGCACCAGCTTTGGCTATATGGATCCCATGATGGAAGCGGCCAAACGGCATCCAGATGTGATTTTCATGCATAGTTCTGGCTATAAGACTCAGCCCAATGCAGGGACCTATTTCGGCCGCATTTACGAGGCACGCTATCTCTCGGGCATGGTTGCGGGCGCGATGACCGAAAGCGATGTCATCGGCTTCGTCGCCGCCTTCCCAATTCCGCAAGTCATCCGCGGCATCAATGCCTTTACGCTCGGCGCGCAAAGCGTCAATCCCGACGTCAAGGTCAAGATTGACTGGACCAAGACTTGGTATGGTCCTGGTATTGAGCGCGCCAAAGCCGAGGTGCTAATGGATCAGGAAGCCGACGTCATTGCGATCCATCAAAACTCGCCCGCCGCCATTCAAGCGGCGGCACAGCGGGGCAAATATGCGATCGGCTTTCATAGCGATATGAGCTCGTTTGGCCCCGAGGCAACGCTGACCTCTGCCGTTTGGGACTGGAGTGTGGTCTATAAGCAAATCGCCTTCGAGATGCGGGAGGGTGTTTGGGATCCCGAACAGCTCTGGTGGGGGTTGGATAAAGGCGTGGTTGGCCTTGCACCGATCTCGGACAAGGTGCCGCAGGAGATCAAGGAGCTGGTTGAGCAGCGGCAGGCTGCGATCGCCAGTCGCGAGCTTCGAATTTTCCAGGGGCCGATCAGTGGGGTCGATGGCGAGATTAAGGTACCGTCAGGCACCATTCTTTCCGATGCCGACCTCCTGACCATGGATTACTATGTCCTCGGCGTCGAAGGCGGTCTGGCACCGGCAGGCTCGAGCGTCTCGGATGATGCCAACTAGTTTTGTGACTACGTCGTTCGATTTCCACTGCAATCGATGAACGCGCCAAGAGAACCGGGGATTTGCCGGCTATTCTTGGCAGGTTTCGGGCATCATGCGCATCGAACACTACACGTCTGCGTTTAGGACGACGTTGACCCAGCGCCAGCCGTCTCCCTTGCTGTATCCTTTGAGCTGACCCTATGACAAAGCGGCGCAGCCGGTTTGCTGTTGCCTGAGACCAGTGCTATGCAGCTTCTTATGTTTGCTGAAGCTTCTTCTGACCATACGGAACCAGCTCTTTCCGGCACAACCGCCCGATATGGTGTGATCCATCAAGTGCTTGGGCCCGGGAGAGGGCTGGTGATGACTTGGTTCGGTCGAAAAATGCTTTTCCGTTGTTGACCGGCAGAACGATGGCCGGCCTTTGGGAGTGATGCATTGCAGGATATTCTCGACGAGCTGGACGCCAGACGGGATGCGGCCCGGATAGGAGGAGGCGAACGACGTATTGCCGCCCAGCATGCTCGTGGCAAGCTCTCGGCGAGGGAGCGGATCGACCTCCTGGTGGATCCCGGTTCTTTCGAAGAAATCGACATGTTCGTCGAGCATCGCTGCAGCGATTTTGGCATGGAAGACCAGCGTATCCCTGGTGATGGTGTCGTCACCGGGGCCGGCACCGTGAATGGTCGGCTAGTCTATGTTTTTAGCCAGGACTTCACCGTATTTGGCGGCTCGCTCTCCGAGGCTCATGCAGAAAAGATCTGCAAGATTATGGATCAAGCACTTCAGGTTGGTGCGCCGGTCATCGGCCTCAATGATTCGGGCGGTGCTCGTATTCAAGAAGGGGTTGCGAGCCTTGCAGGCTATGCTGATGTGTTCCAGCGCAATGTCATGGCCTCGGGCGTCGTTCCCCAGATCAGCGTGATCACCGGACCTTGCGCCGGCGGGGCCGTCTATTCTCCGGCGATGACCGACTACATCTTCATGGTCCGTGACAGCTCCTACATGTTCGTCACCGGCCCGGATGTGGTCAAAACCGTGACCCAGGAGACAGTCACCCAGGAAGAACTTGGTGGCGCCTCTACCCATACCCAAAAATCCGGTGTAGCCGATCTTGCCTTCGACAATGACATTCAGGCGATGCATCAGGTCAGGCGTTTCATCGATTTTCTCCCCGCCAGTAACCGCGAACAACCTCCAACCCGCCCCACGACCGACGTGGCCGAGCGCCGGGAAAGATCATTGAACTCCTTGGTGCCGCCGAACCCGAACAAGCCCTATGATATGAAGGAGCTGATCCGGAAAATCGTGGATGAGGGAGATTTTTTCGAGATTGCACCGGATTACGCGAAGAATATCATCACGGGCTTTGCACGCATGGAAGGGACCACGGTTGGGATTGTCGCCAACCAGCCGATGGTGCTGGCTGGCTGCCTCGATATCGACAGTTCCCGGAAAGCTGCCCGCTTCGTTCGTTTTTGCGACTGCTTCAACATCCCGCTTTTGACCCTTGTCGACGTGCCGGGATTTCTGCCGGGCACGGCCCAGGAATATAGCGGTATCATCAAGCATGGTGCCAAGTTGCTCTACGCTTTCGCCGAGGCCACCGTCCCCAAGGTTACCCTAATCACCAGGAAAGCTTATGGTGGCGCCTATGACGTGATGAGCTCCAAGCATTTGCGCGGCGACGTCAATTACGCTTGGCCGACAGCGGAGATCGCGGTGATGGGCTCCAAGGGTGCTGTCGAAATCATTTTTCGCGCCGATATGGGGGATCCTGAAAAAATTCAGGCGAGAACTGAGGAATACCAGGCGCGTTTCGCCAATCCCTTCGTCGCCGCCGGCCGGGGCTTCGTCGATGATGTCATCATGCCCGATGAAACCAGGCCAAGGATCTGCATGGCTCTCCGCCGGCTTAGGAACAAGAAGCTAGAAAATCCCTGGAAAAAGCACGGCAATATCCCGCTCTGAACCCATCCCCGGGCCCGATCGCGATCCCGGGTGTCCCGGTCACGGCTGATGACGGGACGTTTCAGTCATTGGCTGCCGCAGTCGCTGACCCGCGATAGCAATGTGTCGAAGTCGACCGGTTTGGTTAGATATTCGTCGGCGCCAATGCTGATCCCTTTATCGAGTGCTTGTTGAAAGGCCAAGGCGGAGAGAAACAAGAAGGGCGTGTTGTTGTAGCGGGGATCATCTTTAAGACACTGGCGGAGTTGATAGCCGTCCATCTTTGGCATGCCGATATCCGAGATGATCACATCCGGGTTTGCAGCCTCGATCGCTTCCAGCCCGGCGACACCGTCTCCCGCCTCAACGACGTCATGGCCCGCGCATGCCAGCTCATCGGCAATCAGCTCTCTTAGAACGGGCTCATCTTCGACAACCACGATTTTCAAAATGAATAGCTCGCCTTTGATCGCATAGCAGGGCGATCGGACCTGAAGCACAGCGTGATCAGGTTGATGTTACGCTTTCCAATTTTTCCGCAGGCCGATGGATCTTGTGTCATTCAACGTAAGGCCATAGAGCGGGGAGGGCTGGTGGCGCATAAACTTGGTCCGGAAATGCTCGAGCAACAGACTAAACGACAGGTGTGAACGAATGTTTAACGCCCAAAAGACAACAATCGTGGAGACGTTTGCGGCTCGGGCCACCGTGGCCTGGCGAAGCGGCATGGCTCAACCGTAAAAAAAACCGGCGAGCTTCTTCACCTTGCTCGCCGGTTCTTTTGGCTCAACTGCATGAGCCGTCGGTCTCGGTGATCACCTCGGTGGCTTCGGCATCACCATTGCTAGCTTGGAGATGGCTTCAATCCTTCACGAGTTCTTAACAGCCGTTACTCGAAGCCCCTCACAATAGCGGAACAGCAGTGAATCGCCGACAAGGTCGCAGATCATCCTATTGGCTTGATAGGTGATGCCGCCCCGACTTTCGCCAAACAGATAAGGCGTGACCTCTGCTTGAAAGCCCATGCGATTGAGGTTGTCCTTGAGATCATAGGGGTCGAGTAGCGCTTCCATCGTGTGGCCGGTCTCGGGTTGGATTGGGGAACGCTCGCCGTCGTAGTAGCTATTTGGCATTTCCTGATCATCCAAATAGCGCTCCGCGACATGCAAGATCTCCGCCTTGTTCATATAGGCGGTATTGCGGCTCAGCTTTTCGACCTCCTCATCGCTGAGTGCTGGAAAGCCCTCGCGCAGAATACTTTGCCGGCTCTGCAAGTATGGCATCCGCACGGAATGGCCGTAGATGTCGTCGGTCGGCGGGCCATTCTCGAAGCGCTCCCAAATTTCCTTGTTGCGTTGTACGATCTTGGGATTGGCGGCGTTGTTGTCATCGGCGATCAGCAGAACCCCGCCCGGTTTCAGGACACGATGGGCTTCGATCATATAGCCCTCGGTATTGGCGATATGGGAGAGCGCTTCAACCGTGAGCACGATGTCGAAACTGTTATCCGCATAGGGAAGCTTGTCCGCTGGACTCTTCGCCGGATGCAGGCGGTCGCCGAAGGGCAGGGTGGCAGCATAGGCCTGGAATGTCTCGACCATCGGCTCGAAATTGTCGATGCCATGGACTTCCTTGGCGCCCATGGCGGCGATGGTGGTGCAGGTTAAACCGAAGCCGCAACCGATATCGAGGACGGTTTTTTGACTGAGGTTTTTGCCAAAATCGCCAAGTTTGTTGCGCACCGAGCTGACATAGCGCTGTCCCATTACAGGATCGGCAAGATCGCCATTATAGCGTTTAAACCAACCATCGCTTCGATCACAGTGATCCATGGTCTCTGACGAGACGATGGAGGAGTAGAGCGCTACGATCGCTTCATCACTCATTGCTGACATTGTTAACGTCCATCTGTTTGGTTACAGGTTTTTATGCGAAGATCGGCTTTTTCGCGACGCTCTTTTATTGTCCGATCTTTCTTTTACGTTAATTCGTTACAGTTACGAACGAATTGGTTAATCGAATATTAGCGCTACATAAAAAAACTGCTGAAGTTTTGTTCGACTAACTACACATTACTATACGTGTTTTTTTGATCGATTTTCACCGAGGTCAGTCATAGAAAAAACCGATCATCAGCAATGCTGGCGAAAACGGCGATCATAATGGCATAAGATCTATTGTCCGGGTGCATCGACGCGCCACGTAGTCGGCGCCAAAGCGTGCTTTAGACCCACGCAGGGCGCGACCACTTCGCTCTTGCAAAAACCTTGCGTAGCGTTTCTCAATCCGTGCCGGTATGGTTCGCTCGAAGGTGCACATGCGGAGACGACAGTTCGAAACATGTTTAAAAAAATCCTGATTGCTAATCGTGGTGAGATCGCTTGTAGAGTGATCCGCAGCTGCCAAAAGCTTGGAATCGGTTCGGTCGCAGTTTATTCCGAAGCCGATGCAAATGCGCTTCATGTCCGGATGGCGGATGAGGCGGTGTTTGTCGGGCCGCCTGCTGCTGCTGAGAGCTATCTGCAAATCGAGAAGATCGTCGACGCCTGCAAGGCGACAGGGGCGGAAGCGGTTCATCCCGGATACGGCTTTTTGTCTGAAAACGCCGCCTTCGCCGAGGCGCTTGAGGCTGCCGGCATCGCGTTTATCGGTCCGCCCGTGGCGGCGATCGGCGCGATGGGTGACAAGATCGAGAGCAAACGGCTTGCGGTCGAAGCCGGTGTGAGCACCGTTCCCGGCCATCCCGATCCAGTAAACGATGTGGCCGATGCGGCACGTATCGCTGGCGAGATCGGCTATCCTGTGATGATCAAGGCGGCCGCTGGCGGTGGCGGCAAGGGCATGCGCATTGCGTTCGATGAGGGCGACGTCAAGGAAGGCCTGGAGCGCTCGCAGAGTGAGGCGCGTTCATCCTTTGGCGATGATCGCGTGTTTATCGAAAAATACATCCAGGAACCGCGCCATATCGAAATCCAGGTGCTGGGCGATAAGCAGGGCAACGTCATCTATCTGGGCGAGCGCGAATGCTCGATCCAGCGGCGCCATCAAAAAGTTATCGAGGAAGCTCCGAGCCCCTTTCTGGATGAGGCGACGCGCCGAGCGATGGGCGAGCAGTCGGTCGCCTTGGCCAAGGCTGTCGGCTACTTCTCGGCCGGCACCGTCGAGTTCATCGTCGACAAGGACAAAAATTTCTATTTTCTGGAGATGAATACCCGGCTTCAGGTGGAGCATCCCGTCACCGAATTGGTGACCGGCCTCGACCTTGTCGAGCAAATGATCGGTATTGCGGCTGGCGAGCGGCTGACGCTCGATCAAAGCGATGTGCAGTTGACCGGTTGGGCGGTGGAAGCTCGGGTTTATGCCGAAGACCCAGGCCGTGGTTTCCTCCCTGCGATTGGCCGTCTGCAGCGCTATATCGAGCCCGAAGGCGAGGGGATCAGGGTCGATTCTGGCGTGGTCGAGGGCAGTGAGGTCACGATGTTCTATGACCCGATGCTGTCCAAGCTCTGCGCTTATGGCAGCGATCGCGCGACAGCGATTGATCGGCTTTCAACAGCGCTTGATGGCTATTACGTGCGTGGCCCGCGGCACAATATGGCGTTTCTCTCAGCCTTGCTCCACCATGAGCGTTTTCGTGCTGGCAACCTCTCTACCAACTTCATCGCCGACGAATTTGGCGAGCGTTTCGAGGGCGTACCGTTGTCATCAGGCGCTAAATCCGGCTTGGCGGCGCTTGCCGCGACGCTCAGCCTGACCGAGGCTAAACGCGCCGCCCAGATTTCCGGCCAGCTCACCTCGAAAAAGCCAAGTATTCCCGTCGACTGGGTGGTGAGCCTGGGCGAGGAGGATGTTGCCGTCCAGGTCGGCAGCAACGAACATGGGCATCATGTCGAGATTGATGGCGCACGCGTGGATCTCAACCTTGATTGGCAGCCGGGCAAGCCTTTGGCCCGAGCAAAGGTCAGCGGGCGCGAGGTCGTGGTGCAGGTGGACCCGATGATCGAGGGCTATCAGCTCACCCATGGTGGTGTAGAGGTCAAAGCGCTGGTCCGGACGAAACAAGCGGCCGACTTCGCAGCCCGCATGCCAAAAAAGGAAAAACCGGATCTTTCGAAATGGCTGATGTCACCGATGCCGGGTCTGATCGTCAGTATCGCAGTGACCTCCGGCGAAGAGGTGAAGGCCGGTCAGGAGCTGGCGGTGCTGGAGGCCATGAAGATGGAAAATGTGCTCCGCGCCGAGCAGGATGGGGTGGTGGAAACGGTAAAAGTTGAGGCAGGGGCGACGGTCGCCGCCGATGAGATCTTGATCGCCTTCGGTTGACGGGCAATAGCGGATAGCGCTGCCCCTGCCCGGGATGAACAATGTTACAAAAATAGGGGGAAGGCGATGTTGCAGCAACGGGACGTTACCGACGAGCTAAGGGCCACCGTTCGAAAGGAGCTACCGGAGGTCGAGGAGATTGGCGATGCCGACCTCCAGCAAAAAGTCGTGGAAGCCTGGGCGCTTTGCCTAGCCCATAGCAGCTTTTCGTCAATCGATGCGATCGAACCTGCTGCCAATCCTGGCGTCAATCGTCTGAAGAATGGTAAGCAAAGCGACCATATCCGCGGCGTTACTCAGATGGCGATGACCATGGCGGAGAATTTTTTAACCCTCATGCCCGATTTGAAGATCGACCGCGACATCTTGATCGCAGGCGCCCTTTGTCACGATGTGGGCAAGCCCTTCGAGTTTGATCCGGAAAACCGAAAGCGCTGGGAAGCCAAGCCCTATGGGTCGGGGCTGCCAGCCATCCGGCATCCTGCCTTTGGCGTCTATATTTGCCTTACGGTGGGTCTGCCGGAAGAAGTCGCCCATTGCGCGGCTGCCCATTCCGGCGAAGGTGACCTCGTCGTCCGATCCCTCGAGAACACCATCATCCATCATGTGGATTATGCCTTCTGGAACGTCTGCCGAGCAGGCGATCTCCTGGTGCCCGAGACAATCGCAGCCCTCAAGGCCAAGCGTTAGTTTTTGCGACTTACTAACGACTTACGTCCCGACGCTCTTGATACTTGGTCAGCACAAAGACCTGGGACTAAAAGGAGTGCAGACGGCTGGGGATGACATTTGAGCCCGTCATCAAAGGTCATAGAAAAGGTTTGTCCGGTCATCCTCCGCGAAGGACGGAAGGGCAACGACATGCTGGCGTTTCGGCATCCACTTGCTGGAAGTCAGATCGTAAAGGGAACCGTCGAACCCGATGAAAGTCTGAAAGCGACCGTAATCCGAGAGATGGTTGAGGAGAGTGGCGGCGGCGTGATCGTGAAACGGGATCTCGGTTCCTTATTTCATGACCATGTGAATCAGAACTGGCCTCTCTTCGAATGTGTATCGAAACCACTTTCCGATAGCTGGGAACATTAGACCAAGGACGACGGCAGCCATGTTATTCGCTTCTATTGGCACCGTCTGGACGAAATCCCCAACCAAGAATGGCATCCAACATTCGCGCGCATCCCGGCCTTCATCGCCCGTAAGGTCTCAACGTAACGCCAAGTACCGGCGACAGGCCCTTCGATCGACCTATGCCGCCATTGCGCCCACTTCGCGAAATGACACCAGGCGGCCTTGGCGTTCGTCCCAAAGCGCCAGCTTGACGCAGCGCAGGCTCTCCAGGATGGTCAGCCTGCCCTGGGAGGCGAGGATCGGATGGTCGCGTAGCACTTGGGGCAGCCGGTAATAGGGAATGCGGCTGCAGAGATGGTGTACGTGATGCACGCCGATATTGGCGGTCATCCAGCGAAGGGCCGCCGGCATTACATAATAGGAGCTTCCGTGAAGGGCAGCATCGTGCAGATCCCACTCCCCACTGTCGTCCCAGGTGGTCTCCTCGAACTGATGCTGAACATAGAACAACCAGACCCCGACGCAGGCAGCGATCAGCGTGATTGGCAGATGCACGATGAGAAACGGGACCAAGCCAAAAATCCAGATACCGCCGGCGAACAACAAGACAATGCCCGCATTGGTCAGCATCGTGCTGGTCCAAGGCGCGTTCCTCGCAAAGATATGCCCAAGCGGCAGGCGATGCCTGAGGAAAAACTGATAGGCCGGTCCAACCAGGAACATCGTCAGCGGGTGCCGGTAAGCCCGATACCCCATCCGCCCCCAGAACGACAGAGCTTGGTATTCCTTGACGGTTAGCGTGTTGATGTCGCCCACACCTCGTTTGTCCAGATTACCCGAACTCGCATGGTGGATGGCATGATCGCGGCGCCAGGCGTCATAGGGTGTAAGCGTCAAGACGCTGAGCACGCGTCCGATCCAATCATTCAACTGGCGTTTGCGATACAATGTTCCATGACCGCAATCATGCTGAATGGCGAACAGCCTCACGAGGAAACCACCGGCAAGCACCACAAAGCCGGCGCTAAGCCAATAGCTGATGCTCAGTGTCGCCCAGGCAAGTACCCAAAGGGCGGCAAACGGCAAGATGGTGATCAGCAGCTCAATCGTGCTTCGGCTGCCGCTCGGCTCGCGGTAGGACGCCAGGATGCTGATCCAGGCGCGTGCATTAGTCGACGCGTCGGCGGCATTCAAGGAGCGCTCAGTCATTCGATGATGATATCCGGGCAAAACGGGTTGAGGACAAAGAGCGGGGAGCAAGATCCAGCACGTCGTGGTTTTCCATGATCTGTGCCAGCTCACGGCAAGGATGCAGCGGTGACGTCAACGGCATTTCTCCTTTGCCGACCCTTCTCATCAAATTTGGGGGCGGGCAGCGAAGAAAGCAATGATGGAACGGTCCGTCTGGCCTCCGATCGGCGGTCTAAACCATGAACATTCGGGAATGTGCAAGGCGGAAAACAACGCCTTGGCCTCACAATGTCCAATCGCAGGATCGAGCGTTACGGCAAGCCGCATCTTGGGAAAGAGCACTAAACCGCTTCCTTCTTGCCCATTTCCAGAAACTTCTGGCGGCGCTGATGACGGATTTCCGAGCCACTCATCGTAGAAAATGGCACCATAGCCTGCTCGATCGCGTTGCCGACCTGCAAGACGGCCTTTTCAGGCGAGCGATGGGCACCGCCGACCGGTTCCTCGATGATCTGATCGACCACGCCGAATTCCTTCAAGTCCTTGGAGGTCAGGCGCATTGCCTCGGCGGCAGCCGGCGCTTCATCACCGTTGCGCCAAAGGATCGCAGCACAGCCTTCAGGCGAGATCACTGAATAAACCGCATGTTCCAGCATCAGCACGTGATCCGCGGTGGCAAGCGCAATCGCCCCGCCCGAGCCACCCTCGCCAATCACCACACCGATCAGCGGCACGGTGAGCTGCAGGCAGGTCTCGATCGCGCGCGCAATCGCCTCGGCCTGGCCCCGCTCCTCAGCGCCGACCCCGGGATAAGCGCCTGGTGTGTCGATCAGCGTGATCACCGGCAGTTTGAAACGTTCGGCAAGCTGCATCAGGCGCACGGCCTTGCGGTAGCCCTCAGGATTGGCCATGCCGAAATTATGACGTACGCGCCCTTCGGTATCGGTTCCCTTTTCATGGCCGATGACGACCACCGAGCGGCCGCGAAACCGTGCAAGACCGCCTTGTATCGCCCGGTCGTCACCGAAGGTGCGATCGCCGGATAGCGGCATGTAATCCTTGAACAGCAGATTGATGTAGGTGCCGAAATGGGGCCGTTCCGGATGTCGGGCGACTTGCGTCTTCTGCCAGGCTGTCAGCTTGGTATAGGTCTGGCGCAGAAGCTTGTCGGCGCGCTCCTCAAGCTTGGCGATTTCATCGGCAAGGTCGAGATCGCTTCCCTTGGCAAGATGGTGCAGCTCCTTGACCTTGCCTTCCAGCTCGCTGATCGGTTTCTCAAACTCAAGCAGGATAACGTCTCCGTTTTTCTTTGGTTTGCCTTACCAGCATCCGCCCACTCTCCTAACCAAAACGCCCCGATATTGTTCGATACGCTGGCGGGCGGCTGGGTAGGGGAGCGGGCCACAACTGTCAGAACCAGGAGTAGGCTACGTCAAGCTAACCGCTCGCTGCAATCTGATCGGCTTTGGCGACAAGAGCCTCCGCCTGACGGATTGAGGCGATGTCGATCAGCCGGCCATCGAGACTGACGGCACCTTGACCTGCTTTGCGGGCTTCGTCCATAGCTTCGAGGACCCGCCTCGCTTTGGCTATCTCGGTCTCCGGCGGGCTCATCACCTCATTGGCAAGTGCGACTTGGCTCGGATGAATGGCCCATTTGCCCTCGCAGCCGAGGATCGCCGCGCGCTTGGCAGCCGCCCTATAGCCGTCCGGATCGCTGAAATCACCAAATGGGCCGTCGATCGGCCGAAGACCATGGGCGCGTGCCGAGACCACCATGCGTGCGATCGCATAATGCCACATATCGCCCCAGTGATTTTCTCGCGCGGTGGCTTCGGCATCGCCGGTAAGAACTGCATAATCGGGATTGGCCCCACCAATATTGGTGGTCCGTGCCTTGGTCGATGCCGCGTAGTCGGCAACACCGAAATGAAGCGCTTCGTTGCGTTTGCTCGCCGCCGAGATCGCATCGACGTTGGCCATGCCAAGTGCTGTTTCGATGATATGGGAAAAGCCGAGACGCTTGGTTCGGCCTCTGGCGTCCTCACATTGGGTTACCAACATGTCGACGGCGTAGACATCGGCGGCCGTGCCGACTTTCGGGATCATGATCATGTCGAGCCTGTCTGATGCCTGCTCGATGATATCGACCACATCTCGATACATGTAATGAGTGTCGAGGCCGTTGATCCTGACGGTCAGCGTCTTATTGCCCCAATCGATATCGCTGATCGCCTCTATCACGTTTTTTCTGGCCTGCTCTTTTTGATCGGGTGCTACGGCGTCTTCCAGATCCAAAAAGACAACATCCGCATCAGAAGCGGCAGCTTTTTCGAAAAATTTTGGCGAGCTTCCCGGTACAGCCAGTTCGGAGCGCTGCAGACGGGGCGTGCATTGTTCAACGAGATGAAAGCTCAACAACCTTCTCCTTAACCATCGGCATGATCACTCAGAGGACGACAGGGCTGATGATCCGATCGAACCGTGTTCTTAGTTTAGTCATGAGCATTGCGCCATGGGAGCAATGCTCATTGCCCAGCATTAGTGTCTATGCTGGATGCCATGTTCCGGACCGCCTTTGCGATGCGACCAACGGTCGCCATGCTAGCTATCTCGCGGAGGCATGGCCACGCCATTCGGTGACGGCCGTCAGCTAAGAAAGCGCAGGGGGCCAAAAGAACAGGCGCTTATTTCTTGATGAGGCCTGAGACATTTTTCGTCTCAATTATCTCATTAGAGTTTTTTTCCTCCCCACGGAACCAGTCCGTGCCCCCTCCTAACCACCCATTATGGTGTGGTCCTTCGGGGGGGGGGGAGAGGTTGGCGCCGCGTACCTCATCGGGAAGTGCTCTAGGCCGTCGCGACAAATGTTCAGGCGCTTTTCTGGCTAGCGCTAACGAAGGCATAACTAGCAATCATTAAACGTTGTTGCCTGGCCCATGTGGCCCTAGGAATCGATTCGTCCACAGGAAGGTGATGCGACGCTCGGTCTGCCAGGATCCCATGGACCTGGTCTCGGCGTGTCGTTCCCATGCGCTAACGTCTCGTTAACGGTGAAAAAGTAGCGACCGGGACATGGTCACTACGGCTTGTTGATCGGTTAGAAACGACCTTGTCCCAAAGGAACCCGCATGCCTTTGATTTTCGGGCTCCTTCTTCAAGGGCGGTGATACTCAAATGATGTGGTCACACCACGCGCCGCCGTCATTCGTCGCTTGGTGTCTCCCGGTGCTGTTTCCCTAGGGGGTGATGTGTGCGCACGGCTTCAGCCAATCTTTCGCCCTGGACATGAGTGTAGATTTCTGTCGTCGCAATGTCCGCATGGCCAAGCATCATCTGAACAGCGCGGAGATCAGCCCCCCCTTCGAGGAGGTGGCTCGCGAAGGCATGACGCAGCACATGGGGCGAGAGGCGAGAAGGCTCGATACCCGCTTCCACCGCCAGCTCCTTCAAGAGCTGGGTCAGCCGCTGTCGGGTCAGATGTCCCTCTTTTGAACGGGAAGGAAAGAGAAATTTTCTGCCCCTGGTAAGACGGCTAAGGAACCGGTCGCGTACGGCGAGGTAAACATGCAGGGCTTCTCGCGCGGCGCGGCCGATGGGCACCATGCGCTCCTTCGATCCCTTGCCGCGCACGATTAAGGATTGCCGATCCGGCGCCAAAGCGGAAAGCGGCAGGGCGAGGAGTTCAGAGACGCGCATGCCTGTCGCATAGAGCAATTCGAGGCAGGCTGTCAGCCTGATCCCCTCCGCCTCAGGGCGCGCGTGGGCTGCTTCGAGCAGGGCGGTGACTTCGTGACTTTCCAGGGTTTTGGGGAGTGGGCGTTGCTGACGCGGGCTGTCGATGGTCAGCGTCGGGTCATCCGGGCGGTGACCCTCGGCGAACATGAAGCGGTGATATTGCCGAAGGGCTGAGAGTTTTCTCGCCTGGGTCGATGCCGCTAGTCCAGCCCCCGAGAGAAAGCTCAGATAGGCGCGAATACCTTCGCTATCGACTTTGGTCGCGTTGTTAGATCGCCGTTGCAGGAAGGTCGAATAATCCACGATATCGCGCCGATAGGCATCCAGGGTATGCCGGCTCGCACCACGCTCGACCGTCATCATCTCCAAGAAGCTTTCAGCGCTGGCATCGATCATGGAGGCGACAATAGGGTTTTTTGTCGATTGCCACTAGATGCTGCACCGAACCTCTCCTAACCACGCCTGTTAGATGAGGCCCGCTCCTGCCCCCGCCCAACCAAATGAATCAACGCGGAAACTGGTTGTCCGGCAAGGTTCGTACCACCTCGGCGCTCGGTGGAGGAATATCCCAAAAGGCGAGATAGAGGCCGCCGCCAGCGACCACTGCCAAGATCAAGACGACGAGAAAGCCAGCGAACTTTGCCATGAAGCTATCCGAAAGATCCCAAAATAACGTTGGATAGTACCCTAATCGATCCAGCACAGCCCAAACCATGGGATGCAAGGCTTGCCTACCAGGGGCTTCACAGTCTTATATCGGGTGCGCATGGCGTTTTCAACGCTGGGTCCTAACAAGACAGGCTCTTACAACTTGCAAGAAAGTTCGCTCGATAACCTGAGGAAGGCGGGAGCTGAGATCGCTCCGAGGCTGGACCGGCCGGTCGTGCTGGTCGGCATGATGGGCTCGGGTAAAACCTCCGTCGGTCGCCGTCTGGCACGGGCCTTGGATTGGCCGTTCCAAGACGCTGATTGGGCGATCGAGCATGCGGCGGGAACCACGATTGCGAACATTTTCGCGGAAATCGGCGAAGATGCGTTTCGTCAAAGCGAGCGTCAGGTCATTACCCGTTTGCTGACCGAGCAGGGCCACCAAGTCTTGGCACTTGGCGGCGGTTCATTCGTGGCGGATGAAAGCCGGTCGCTAATCCGGCAGAAGGCCTACTCCATCTGGCTACATGCCGATATCGAGCTCTTGGTCAAACGCACCGGCAGGCGCGACGATCGGCCTCTTCTGCGAGAAGGCGATCCCCAAGATATCCTCTGCCGGCTGCTGGAGGAGCGTCGCCCAAGTTATGCGGAGGCTGATGTCATGGTGGATAGCGGCTCTGGCTCCCTTGGCGATGTGGTGGCCCGGACCCTTGATGCTCTGCGGGATCTAATCGATCGGGGATGAAAAGCATGACGGGCCAAGCGGTGGATATGTCTCACGAGAGCCTTCGGGTCGAGCTTGGCGATCGT
This sequence comes from Geminicoccales bacterium, assembly GCA_050633905.1. Taxonomy (GTDB): domain Bacteria; phylum Pseudomonadota; class Alphaproteobacteria; order Geminicoccales; family Geminicoccaceae; genus JANQPX01. Next base: position 106,029 of record JBOEHJ010000020.1, on the reverse strand, counting down.
GGATACGACATTCTGGTCGGCGAGGGGCTTTTGGCAGGGGCCGGTGACCTGATCGCCAAGGTGATTAGGCAGCGAAACGTGATCGTGATCACGGATCGGCACCTCGAAGTGAGCGGCCATGTGGACCAGCTGACGGCTAGCCTTGATGAGGTGGGGCTCATCTACCGCGTGCTGACGCTGCCGCCGGGTGAGCAAACCAAGAGCCAGGAACAATTCGCCGATCTTCTGGATCAATGCCTTGGCCTAGGTATCGAGCGCGGGACGGCGGTTGTCGCCTTGGGGGGCGGCGTGATTGGCGATCTTGCCGGTTTTGCCGCGGCGACATTGCTGCGCGGGCTCGATTTCGTCCAAATTCCCACCACGCTGCTTGCCCAGGTCGACAGCTCGGTCGGCGGCAAGACCGGCATCAACAGCAGGCATGGCAAGAACCTGATCGGCAGCTTTCACCAGCCATGCCTGGTTTTGGCGGATATCGGCGTTCTCAATAGCTTGCCGCCACGGGAATTGCGTTCCGGCTATGCCGAGATCGTCAAATACGGCTTGATCGATCGCCCGGATTTTTTTGCCTGGCTCGAGAGCAACGGTGCCGCGCTGATTAGGGGTGATCGTGAAGCAAGGCGTCATGCCGTTATGATCTCTTGCCAGGCCAAGGCTGAGGTGGTCGCTGCTGATGAGCGCGAGAGTGGTAGGCGTGCCCTCCTTAATCTTGGCCATACCTTCGGCCATGCGCTTGAAGCCTTGACGGGCTATGGTGGGGAATTGTTGCATGGCGAAGCCGTCGCCATCGGCATGACCATGGCCTTCGAGCTTTCCCATCACCGTGGCCATTGCTCAGCAGACGACGTTGATCGTGTGAAACGCCATCTTGAAGCCGTCGACCTGCGCATCAGTGCCAATACGCTACAAACGACGATCAAGGCTGATGCCATGATCAACGCCATGTCTCTCGACAAGAAAGTCGAAGCCGGCATCCCTCGTTTCGTCCTGGTGAACGGCATCGGTCAAGCCTTCCACGGCGCCGAGGTTGACCCAGTGGTGCTAACAGATTTCTTGAACGCAAGCCTCGCCTGATAGCCCGAACTGGAACGCGTAGCCCAGATCGGTGACGATTTAGACTGGATTGTAAAACCCATGAGGTTGCCGTAACAATTGCTCAGGCGATGTTTTCCGAGCAGCAAAAGTACCATTTCATCCCTTGGAACCAGCTGGCTTTATTCTGTCTGATCGACAAGAAGACTTTGGGTTCCGGTGATGATGTCAACCGGATCGGTTGTCGCAAAAGACAACGTTAATTCTTTGCTTCTAGGCTCAGCAACTTGGTTCATGCGATCCTGGGAATCTAAGCCTCGCGTCGCTTTCCTGCGAGTGGATGGACTCCAACGATCGGATAGACCAGGTCATTACCTTTGGTGTCCTCAAGTTGAGGCTTCGTTAGCTCTGGACAGAACAACGCCTGCATAATTCTTATCACTGCCTAGCACCTTGATTTCGAGTTCTTTCGATCAATTCGGGCCAGGCATTAATCGAAATGCCCGAGTTAACGTTTCTTTAGCGAGCGATCTTCATCATGCAGGTCAGGTCCATGTGATCACGAGAATCTGCCCACCCGCGCTAAGAGTGTTGGGGCGAAGCTCGGATTCCCAGGATCACATGGACCTGATCAACGAGCCTAGACGCGATGGGTTAATATTTTCTTTCATGAAAGCCCGTCATGCCGGCATTGTCGCTGCTGGATAGAGCTTTTCCTAAGGCAGGTCGATCCAGCCCTCTCCCCTGCTCGACCACCCGCAGTGTCCAATCATTTTAGATGGTTAGCGGTAAAGAAGGTTGGCGCTGCGTGAACCTCTCTAAGTAACAAAAAAACCTAAACGACCGGCTGTTGCTGGGTGATGCAGTGAATACCGCCACCGCCGAGTACCAGTGTTGACGCCTCGACGTCGACCATGGTTCGCGACGGGAAAGCCTTGGCCACGGCTCGAAAGGCGGCATTATCGGCGGGATCGCTGAAGCAAGGCATGATCACGGCATCATTCGCGAGATAGAAATTGAGATAGGACAGGGATTGCCATCGACCATCCTTGAAGCGACGCGGCGCTGGTGCTTGAACCTCTATTATCTCGAGACTGCGCCCGTGAGCATCTTTGGCCGCTCTCAGCTGTTCGAGATTGGCGCTCAAAATCGGCGCGTTGGGGTCGTCTGCATTGCCGCTCACCAAGGCGAGCGCCAAGCCAGGCTCGGCGAAGCAGGAGAGATTATCGACATGGCCGCCGGTGTCGTCGTCGATCAGGCCCTGCTGCAGCCAGATGACGCTTGTTACGCCAAGATAATCCATGAGACATTGCTCTGCATCCTCAAGGTTCAAGCCCGGATTACGCCTCGGATCGAGCAGGGAGCCGGTACAGACCAGGCAAGTTCCCTCGCCATCCACATGGATGCCGCCGCCTTCGGCCGTGATTGGTGCCTCGAAACGGGGAATGTCCAGGCGCTCACAGATCGCTTTGGCAATCACCACATCCTGCGCAATATCAGGCGTACTGCCGCCATAGCCGTCGTAACGCCAATCAATGCCGCCGAGCGCATTGTCAGGGCCTGTCACGAAGGTCGGACCGACATCGCGCATCCAGCTGTCGTCCTGGTCAAGGGTCAGCACGGAAACGCCGTTGCCGCAAAGCAAGGAGGCATCGGCCGCAAGGTCCGAGCGCGCGATCATGGTGACCGGCTCGAACTCGGCAATTGCCTGCGCGACTGCAGCATATGCTTTCCGTGCCGCCCGCAAATGCTCCCCCCAAAGGGCATCACGGCATGGCCACGCCATCCAGCATCGCTCATGAGGCAGCCACTCAGGTGGCATCGAAAAGCCTTGTTCGCGCGGTGTCGTCAAAATCTTACTTCAACTCCGAAGATGCTGGGGCGCAGGGGTGACAACTTTCATCAATTCCAGGGTTGGCATACTAGCGATCGATCGCCCGTCACGCTATCGTCCTTTGCCTAACAGGCCTTGGATGGAGACCAGTTTTGGCAAGTATGATTGAGGAACGCTTGGCGACGATGGGCATTGAGCTTCCAGAGGCCGCCATGCCGGTGGCCAATTACGTGCCGTTCACCATTAGCGGCAAGCAGGTATTCGTTTCCGGCCAATTGCCGATGCGGAGTGGCCAGGTTGCTTATACCGGCAGGCTTGGCGATGGGGTCAGTATCGAGGATGGTGAAGCGGCGGCGGCCCTTTGTGCGATCAACCTGCTGGCCCAGGCGAAAAACGCTTGCGGTGGCGATCTTGCCAAGCTCGGCCGCTGCCTGAAACTCGGCGGATTTGTTGCCAGCACAGCCGACTTTACCGATCACCCCAAGGTGGTGAACGGCGCTTCCAACCTGATCGCGGAGGCCATGGGCGATGCCGGTCAGCATGCGCGCTTTGCCGTTGGTGTCAGCAGCCTGCCGTTGGGAGCCGCGGTTGAGGTCGATGCGATTTTTGAATTGGCTTAGACGTTGCGATCGAACGCTACCAGCTTATCTCAAGCCCCTTTGAAAACCGCAGGTGGCGCTGCCACATGACCAAGCCTGTTCAGGTTCGCCTGGTTCAGGGGATCGACAATATCGATGCCTCGGCCTGGGATGCCTGTGCTGGTGCCGATCAACCATTTTTGAGCTACGCCTTTCTGTTCGCACTCGAAGCCAGCGGGGCCGCGACTGGAGAGACCGGTTGGTTGCCGCTGCATGCGGTGGCCGAGCAGGATGGTGAAATTATCGCCTGCGCACCGATGTATTTGAAAAGCCATTCCTACGGCGAATATATTTTCGACTGGGGTTGGGCGAATGCCTATGAGCGGGCAGGGGGGCGTTATTACCCGAAGCTCCAGGTCGCCGTGCCGTTCACCCCGGTGCCGGGGCCGCGCCTTTTAACCAGACCCGGTGTCGATGTCGCCAGGCCCGCCATCGTCCAAGGCTTATTGAGCGCAGCCGAGCAGATCGACTGTTCCTCCCTGCACGTCACCTTTTGCCAGGAAGCGGAATGGCAAGAGCTGGGCGAGGCCGGCATGATGCGCCGTCGCGGCGTGCAATACCATTGGCACAACCGGGGTTACCAAAGCTTCGACGACTTTTTGGGTTCGCTCAAAAGCAGCAAGCGCAAAATGATCAAAAAAGAGCGGAGTAAGGTGCTCGGCCAAGACTTGACCTTGGAGACTTTAACCGGCGACAGGCTCACGCCCGAGATCTGGGATTCTTTTTATCCGTTTTATCTTTCGACGGTCGATAAGCGCTGGGGCAGCGCCTATTTGACCAAGGATTTCTTCCAGCGCCTGGGCGCGCTGATGCCGGAGCGCATCGTCTTGGTGATGGCGAAGCACAATGATACTTATGTCGCCGGCGCCCTCAATCTGCTCGGCAACGACACCCTCTATGGCCGGAACTGGGGCTGTCGAAAAGAATTCGATTTTCTCCACTTCGAAGCCTGCTACTACGCAGCCATCGACTTCGCCATCGAGCACAACCTCGCCCGCGTCGAAGCCGGCGCTCAAGGCCAGCACAAGCTGCATCGAGGCTACGAACCCGTCCCCACCTACAGTGCACATTGGATCCGCGACCGAAATTTTCGCACTGCTGTCGGCCATTTTCTGCGGCAGGAGCGCGAGGAGATGGAACGGGAAACCGAGGCCTTGCGGGAGTTGCTGCCCTACCGGCAGGAGGGGGATGGGGCTGCGTAGGAGTTGCGGCGCCGGCATCTGCTCCTGCCTTAACGAGCAAACCTATCCGTTATGTCCTGAACGAAATCGCTAAGAATATTGAGCAAGATGGGATCGTCAAAAATAGAGGCAACAACGAGAGCGAAAAAGACGACGGCGGCAATTAGCCTGAGAATGAAGGCAACAAAATCATCCCTTGGTTGGGATTAGCCGAAACGATGCACTCGCCTACCTTGCCTGGCGAAGTCACAAGACCGGCAAGCGTTACGAACTGCCGAGCGAAGCGCTCTGGGAATATGCTTCCTGAGCCGGCACCACGACACCCTTTTGGACTGGGCGAACCATCAGCACGTACCAGGCCAACTTCGATGGCACCGTCCATGACGGTGGTGTAAGAACTGGCGTCTGGCGTCGTGAGACCACCGTGGTCGACAAATTCGCCGCAAATCCTTTTGGCCTCTTTGATATGCATGGCAATGTCTGGGAGTAGTGCGTCGATCGCTGGCATGGGACTTATGATGACGCCCGGAAGACGCCATTGTCTGGCTCGCTGGAAGCAGTAGTTGTGGTGTTGTCCGCGGTGGCTCATGGATCAACGGTCCGAAGCTCCTGCGGTCCGCAGCACGCTACCCGATCATTGCCAGTTTTCGCAATGATAACGTTGGCTTTCGCTGCGCTCGCTTTTTGGACTGACCCGCGCCTAACCCCAAGGCCCCTTATCAGCACCTGCCCCCTTGTAACCGCTTCTGGCGGCCGGCTGCATGGCTTGGAGGCGTCGGATGCGCTCCGACGTCGAGGGGTGAGTGCGGAAAAGTCCGGAAAAAACGCCGGAGCGTAGGGGGTTGATGATGAACATATGGGCGGTTGCGGGATTATCCTGGGCTCGCTGGTTGGTCATGCCGCGCGCTTGAAGTTCGATCAGCTTTAGGGCACTCGCCAGCCAATCCGGGTGGCCGCAGATTTCAGCACCGAGCTTGTCAGCGGAATATTCTCGCGTGCGGGAAATCGCCATCTGGACAATGGTCGCCGCCAACGGTGCTAGGAACATGATCAGGAGCGAGCCGATCATGCCGATGCCGTTATCGCGCCGACTTCCACCGAAGAACATCGCAAATTGTGCGAGAAAACCGATGGCGCCTGCGATGGTGGCGGTGATGGTCATGATGAGGGTGTCGCGGTTTTTGATATGGGCGAGTTCGTGAGCGATCACACCGGCCAGTTCTTCCTTTGAGCAGGTGCTCATCAGCCCACGCGTCACCGCGACAGCGGCGTTTTCCGGGTTGCGTCCTGTCGCGAATGCATTGGGCTGGGACGTGTTCATGATGTAGACGGCAGGTGTCGGCAGATCACCGTTTTTCGCAAGATCCTCGACCATGCCGACCAGTTCCGGCGCCTGGGCGCGCGTCACGGGCTCTGCACCCTGCATGCGCAGCACGGCTTTGTCCGAATTCCAATACGCCCAGCCGTTCATCCCAAGGGCTATAACAAAGGCGATCGCAGCACCGCCTATCCCCCCGAGCAGATAGCCGATCGCGAGAAAAAGCGCTGTCATGGCGGCGAGAAGCAAAGCGGTGCGTGCGTAGTTCATGTCTTCCGACCAGGTGGCGGTGCGGGCGGGCTGCAAGCTCAACAATCAAGCGGCAGCCTCTCGGAAAGGGTGATGGCTTTTACGTAGTTATTGCGCGTCCAGGTGCAAGTCATCGCCTGATCCGAGAGTTCACTATCCAGTTTGTGCATATTAATGATTGTCACGGGATGGTCTGGTGATCTAAACCCAGTGAAGTCTTGCAATATCGGCACTGACAGCGGTGATACGGGACAATTGAACAAAAACCGGGGATAGAGGCTAGGACATGGGACAATTCAACCAAAATAATCATCAAGGACAGGATGACACTCCTGCCGATGACATACCTACCAAAGTGTCCGTGACCGACGAGGAGGCGCTTGAGCTGCATCGCCGTGGCAAACCCGGCAAAATCGAAATCGCCCCCACCAAGCCGCTGACCACCCAACGTGATCTGTCCCTCGCTTACTCCCCAGGCGTGGCCGCCCCCTGCCTTGCGATCCAGGCCGATCCGGCGAAGGCTTATGAATATACCGCGAAAGGCAATGTGGTCGCGGTGATTTCGAACGGCACGGCGGTGCTCGGCCTCGGCAATATCGGGGCACTCGGGGCAAAGCCCGTCATGGAAGGCAAGTCCGTTCTGTTCAAGCGTTTCGCCGATATCGACGGCATCGATCTCGAGGTGGACAGCGAGGATGTCGATGAGTTCATCAATTGCGTGAAGCTGCTCGGCCCGACCTTCGGCGGCATCAATCTGGAAGACATTAAAGCGCCCGGCTGCTTCATCATCGAGCAGCGCCTGCGCGAGATCATGGACATTCCCGTCTTCCATGACGACCAGCACGGCACCGCGATCATTGCGGCCGCCGGCCTTCTGAATGCCCTCGACGTCACAGGCCGTACGCTGGAGACCACCAAGCTGGTGATCAATGGGGCAGGGGCCGCCGCGATTGCCTGCCTTGATCTCCTAAAGGCCATGGGCCTGCCCTATGACAACGCCATTCTCTGTGACACCAAGGGCGTCATCTACCAGGGCCGCAAAGAAGGCATGAACCAGTGGAAGTCCGCCCATGCCGCCAAGACTGATGCTCGAACCCTCGCCGATGCGTTAGCGGGTGCCGATGCCGTCTTCGGGCTGTCGGTGAAGGGCGCGTTCAACGCTGACATGATCAAAAGTATGGCTGGCAATCCCATTGTTTTCGCCATGGCCAACCCGGACCCCGAGATCACGCCGGAAGAAGTCGCGAAACTCCGTCCCGATGCGATCATGGCCACCGGCCGCTCGGATTATCCAAACCAGATCAATAACGTGATGGGCTTTCCTTATATTTTCCGGGGCGCCCTCGATGTTCGGGCCAGCACCATCAATGACGAGATGAAGATCGCTGCTGTGCATGCCTTGGCGGATCTCGCGCGCGAAGATGTGCCGGATGAGGTCACCTCGGTCTATCGCGGACGCCATCTCCGCTATGGCCGTGAGTATCTGATCCCAACCCCCTTTGATCCCCGCCTGATCACCCATGTACCGCCAGCTGTCGCCCAAGCCGCTGAGCGAAGCGGTGTTGCGCAAAAGCCAATCGAGAGCAGGATCGCCTACGTCAACCAGCTTAGAAGCCGGCTCGATCCCACCGCGTCTAGCATGCAGCAGGTGATCGACCGCGTGCGCGCTGAGCCAAAGCGCATGGTGTTCGCCGAGGGTGAGGAAGAGACCGCTATCCGTGCCGCCCTTGCCTGGCATAATAACGGCCTCGGCACGCCGATCCTGATCGGTCGCGAGGAGAGCATCACCTCGGTGATGGACAGCATGGGGGTCGAGATCCCGGACAGCCTGGAAATCCACAATGCAAGGCGCACCGGCAGCCGTAATGCCGATTACGCCGAGCTGCTTTATCGGCGCAATCAGCGAAATGGCCTCCTGTTCCGCGACTGCCAACGCAGGGTCAACCAGGATCGCAACATCTTCGGCGCCTGCATGGTCGAGAACGGCGATGCCGATGCCATGGTCACAGGGCTTACCCGAAACACCATTTCGGTGCTGGACGATATCCAGCAGGTGATCGATCGCCGTGCTGGCGAACGCGTCTTCGGGGTGACGGTGCTGGTGGCCAAGGGGCGGACCGTTCTGATTTCGGATAGCCTGGTGCATGAGCTGCCGAGCCGTGAAGAACTCGCCGACATCACCATCCAGACCGCCCGATTTGCCCGTCATATGGGCCTCACGCCGCGTTGCGCACTGCTCTCCTTCTCCAACTTCGGTTCTCGCCAGACAGAGAAGACAAAACGCGTTCAGGATGCCGTCACGGAACTGGATGGTCGCCATGTCGATTTCGAATATGACGGGGAGATGGCTGCCAATGTCGCCCTCGATCAGGACCTCCTCGATCGCTATCCCTTCTGTCGCCTGACAGCGCCGGCCAATGTCCTGATCATGCCGGCTTTGCATACCGCCAATGTCAGCTCGCAACTTTTGAGCCAGCTTGGCGGCGGGACGGTGATCGGACCTTTGCTGCTCGGCTTGTCGAAGCCTGTCCAAATTCTTCCGATGAATGCCTCCGTCTCCGATATCTTGAACCTGGCCGCTCTTGCTGCGGATTCGGCCAAGCAACAGGCGATGTCGGTTGATGCCAAACTCGACGATGGCATGGCGACCGCTGCTGAATGACGTGTCGGTATCATCAGCCCCGATTTGGCATTGCCCGCCGGATTGGGGCTGGCGCTTTGCCGGCACGGCAAGCAAAGACTGGTTGAAATTCCGCTAGGCTCTGCATTCAATGAAGCGTTCTCTATGATATTCATGGCATTCTAGGAAAATTTGTCATAATTTTCCTATGAGCTGATTTGTGCATGACATTCGACTTTCTGGTTTGCTTACTTGTTTTAGTTGTTGTTGGTGGTGGTGATGGGGGGTATCCGCTTGTTAGAACGGAGGCCTAAACGACAATAGATCGATCCGCGATGCAATTTCGCGATCGGCATTCATCGGGGAATGATTGTGGTAGAGAAGCAAGATACCGACATCTATTTGGTCGGTTATGATGGCACCGCATCCGCCAAGCGGGCTGTCCAATTTGTGACCAATCAGGCCAAGGCGACCGGAGGGACAGTGCATCTGGTCCATGTCCTGGAATGGTCACCCTACAGCTTTCTCACGCCTGACGAGCTCAGTGAACGCCATAAGCGGCGCGAAGAGGAGCTCACCAGGGCAAAAGCGATCGTCCAGCCGATCCTTGACGAGCTGAAATCCAAAGGCGTCCATGTCACCAGCGAGGTTCGTCACGGCCATGCTGGCGAGCTGCTCTGCGAGATCGCCGAGGAGAAGAAAGCCCGTCAGATCGCCATCGGCCGTACCGGCACCACCGCGATCGCCGCCCGCCTGATGGGGAGCCTAGCGCTCACCCTTGTTCAGGCCTCGCCCGTGCCAGTCACGGTCGTTCCGTAACGCCCCGGCCTTCAGCAAATATTGAGACTGACCATGACAAAACCCATCGCGGCCGCGGCGCTCAGCCTGCCCTTCACGGCATCACTCGCCCTCGCTCAGGAAGCCCAAGAAGCAGCCGGGCAAGTTAGCATCGACCAGGCGATCAGTGACGCTGTTGCTCCCTTCGTCAACCCGATCGTCAACACGGTCTTCTATTCCGTACCTCTTTTTGGCACCGACTTTCCGCTGATCGTCGGTTGGCTGGTGATTGCCGCCGTCGTCTTCACCCTCTATTTCGGTTTCATCCAGTTTCGTGGCTTCAAGCATTCAATCGAGCTGGTGCGCGGCGATTATTTCAACCCCAAGGACGCCGGTGAGGTCACGCCTTTCCAAGCGCTGGCGACGGCTCTTTCCGGCACGGTCGGTCTCGGCAATATCGCGGGCGTGGGTGTGGCCGTTTATCTCGGCGGCCCTGGCGCCACCTTTTGGATGATCCTCGCTGGTCTCCTCGGTATGGCCTCCAAATTCACCGAATGTACGCTTGGCGTTCACTATCGGAACGTCAATCCCGACGGCACCATTTCCGGCGGCCCGATGTATTACCTCTCCAAGGGCCTGTCCGAGGACGGCAAGGCGTCGCTTGGCAAGTTTCTCGCCATCTTCTTCTCGATTTGTTGTGTCGGCGGTGCGCTCGGCGGCGGCAACATGTTTCAGGCGAACCAGTCCTTTGCCCAGGTCTCCAGCATCATCCCGTTCTTCGAGGGCAAGGGCTGGCTCTTTGGCCTGATCATGGCGGCCGTGGTCGGTGTTGTGATCATCGGTGGCATCAAATCGATCGCGCGGGTCACCGAAAAGGTCGTGCCCTTCATGGCGCTCATCTATGTCGCCGTCGCCTTGTTGATCATCCTCTTGAATATCGGCGCTGTCCCAGCGGCGATCAGCGCGATCATCACAGGTGCTTTCGCTCCGACAGCGGTTGCAGGTGGCATGATCGGCGCCCTGATCCAGGGTTTTAAGCGGGCAGCCTTCTCTAACGAGGCCGGCATCGGCTCAGCCTCCATCGCCCACGCCGCCGTCCAGACCAAACATCCGGTCACCGAGGGTTACGTTGCCCTTCTTGAACCCTTTATCGACACGGTGGTCATCTGCACCATGACCTCGCTGGTCATCGTGATCACCAATTCCTGGATCCCCGATAGCGGTGTCACCGGGATCGACCTCACCGCCAAAGCCTTCACCTCCAGCTTCTCTGGTTTCGGCTACGTCCTGGCGCTAGCTGCCCTCCTCTTCGCCTTTTCCACCATGCTGTCCTGGTCCTATTACGGCCTCAAAGCCTGGACCTACATGTTCGGCGAGGGCCAAGTTAAGGAAATCATCTTCAAGCTGATCTTCTGCGTCTTCGTCGTCATCGGTGCCTCCATGAACCTCGGCGCCGTCATCGACTTCTCCGATGCCATGATCTTCGCCATGGCGATTGCCAACATCATCGGCCTCTACATGCTGATGCCCAAAGTCAAACGCCTCCTCGCCGACTATCACGAAAAACTAAAAAGCGGCGAAATCAAAAAAGTCTAACGCGAGGCGCGTCGGCCCCGACTTGGCGGTGGTGTCAGGTCGGGGCTTCTTGCTTTCTTTAGCAGTAACCAAAATCAGATTATGGAACGATCAACGGGGCCTTGGCTTCTGCTAGGCAGCGCTACAATATTCTTCATGTCTTGAGTCGCGAGAATTCGATTGGCATTCTACATCATCGCTCAGGCAATTAAGCTGTTTCATATAATATCGAAGAAGTATGCTGTTCCCCGATACTAGCTAAAACCACTCGTCAAAAAGCTTATCGGATGGTGCAGAAAAACAGATTAGAATTAAAAGCTAACTTGCAATATGACAGTTTTCTAAATCCGAAACTATTTTGTTTTGACTTGAAAAATCAACCTCAAGGCTCTCAAGGGCATTGAAAACGTTCGTTAAATTGTTTGGCGGAGCCTTTTTGACCGAGCTGCAAAGTGAAACTCACGATCATCTAGAGCTGACTTAATTGCCTTCATCGGCTAGGAGAGTTTGAATTTGTCATTTTTTAATTTGGGGAACTTCCTCTCCGGATTTGCAGCCGCTTCTGTGCTTTTCTTCACTTTCAACTCCTGGCGTGGCACCAGGAGCATGAGATGATTGAGCTATTAAGAAGATGGATAAACGCCTGATGCTAGGCAGTTGATGTGTTCTGCCAACAACTAGTTACCTCCTCACCCCGACATAAACGCATAAACCAACAACGCCACGCCCAAAATCAACCGATAGATCACGAACGGCGTAAAGCTCTTTTCTCGCAACCAGTTCATTAGGAATGCGATAGCGGCCCAGGCGCTGAGGAAGGCGGCGAGAAGGCCAAGCATGACGGTGCCGTCCAGACCTTCGCCGCCTTCGCTACCCATCACCTCCAGCGTGATCAGGGAGCCGGCGGCGAGGATGGCGGGAATTGAGAGGAGGAAGGAGAAACGAGCGGCCTCAGCTCGGTGCAGGCCGAGAAGGCGCGCTGCTGTCATCGTCACCCCCGAACGGGACGTTCCCGGGATCAGGGCCAGAATCTGGGCGCAGCCGATGATCAGCGCATCCTTGAAGCCCATCTGTGTGATGCCGCGCTCACGCGCACCGATACGATCGGCGATGTAGAGGGCTGACCCGAAGAAAATACTGGTGCAGCCGACGACATAGGCATTTCTAAGATTGTCGGTGCCGATCAAGAATTTGATCGCAAGACCGCCAAAAATAATCGGCAGTGTGCCCACCGCGATCAGGGCGATCAGGTGGCGGCCTGGGTGGTTGAGCAGCCCTGGCTCCGACCAGTCGCCCACGCCCTTCAGCATGTCGAACAGGTCTTTTCGAAAATACAAAAGCACCGCGCCCAGGCTGCCGATGTGTACGGCGACGTCGAAGGTAATGCCCTGATCCGCCCATCCCGTGACCAGCGGCACCAGGATCAAATGGCCGCTGGAACTGATCGGCAGGAATTCGGAAAGGCCCTGAACGAGGCCGAGGACGATGGCTTGGATCTCTGTCATGGTTTTCCTAATGCGGGACGCTAACGATTAACATTGAGGATACGTTGATCAACCGGTACGGCAGGTAACACAGTTCGTGCCGGCACGCCAATCGGATGATTTCACGAACCGATCGCGCGAAGTGCCGCAGTCCAGGATAGGGTTTAGTTTTATAGTCCCATAATGGGACGATAATTTTTGAGATGAAGAATATCGGTGATTTCTAGGATGAAAAATTCATTCCTTCTGCGGCACAAAGGTAAAGCATGTTAACTAATCGGAGGAATGTGCTGGACAGACGAGTTTTGATAGCGTTATCGTTGAACTATATAGAAATTGATCTGCATGGCCTTGCACGGCAAGAGGGGCTTCGGCGAGAAGACTCCTTAACGGTGGATGATCGGGCTTATTTGAGCCTTGGATTGAGAGTTTGCGCGGGAATGCCATGACAACCAAAATGATGCAGTTCGTTGATATCGAGAAAACGATGCCTGACAAGCGGGGCGCCGACGTCCGGCGGCAGGATTTTCGCGAGATCTACGACGACTTCGATCCGGCGCGCGCCAATGAGCAGGCGTCCCGCTGTGAGCAATGTGGCATTCCCTTTTGTCAGGTGCATTGCCCCTTGCACAACAACATCCCAGACTGGTTGAGGATGACGGCTGAAGGCAGGCTGGAAGAGGCCTACGAGCTGGCATCCGCGACCAACAACATGCCTGAGATTTGCGGCCGCATCTGTCCTCAAGATCGCCTTTGCGAAGGCAATTGCGTTATCGAGAAAGGGTTCGAATCGGTCACCATCGGCGCTGTTGAAAAGCATATCGTCGACACAGCCTTCGAGAATGGCTGGGTGAAACCGGTGCGGCCTCGTGTTGAGCGACCGGAGACCATCGGCATTATTGGCGCCGGCCCTGCCGGTCTCGCGGTGGCCGAACAGCTCCGCAAGTTCGGCTATCAGATCACGATCTATGATCGCTATGACCGGATCGGTGGGCTTTTGGTCTACGGCATTCCCAATTTCAAGCTTGAGAAGGATGTGGTGTCCAGGCGGGCGGACATGCTGTTGCAAAGCGGCATTGCCTTCGAACTTGGAGTCGATATCGGCAAGGACATCACCTTCCAGGAGCTGCAGAGGCGCCATGATGCGCTCTTTATCGGTACCGGCGTCTACCGGGCGCGCGATTTGTCGATCCCAGGCGTCGGTCTGGGTAATATCGTCCCGGCTTTGGACTATCTAACCGCGAGCAATCGCAAGGGCCTTGGCGACGACGTTCCGGTTTTCGAGGACGGCTCGATGAATGCCGAGGGCAAGCGGGTGGTGGTAATCGGTGGCGGTGATACCGCGATGGACTGCGTGCGCACCGCCGTCCGGCAGGGTGCTGCCTCGGTGCAATGCCTCTACCGGCGCGATCGCGTCAACATGCCCGGCTCCATGCGCGAAGTGGCCAATGCCGAGGAAGAGGGGGTCGAATTCGTTTGGCAGGTCGCCCCTGAAGCCTTCTTGGGCGATGGCGATGTCGAGGCGGTCCGCGCCGTGCGTATTCGCCTTGGCGCCCCTGATGCGACGGGTCGCCAGCGGCCGGAGCCGATCCCGGATAGCAGCTTCAACCTTGAGGCCGACCTTGCGATCAAGGCGCTGGGTTTCGATCCTGAAGACCTGCCGGCTCTCTTCAATCAGCCTGAGCTTAAGGTCACGGGCTGGGGAACCGTCAAGATCGATTGGGACACGATGATGACCCCCATCGATGGCGTGTTTGCTGGCGGCGACATCGTGCGCGGTGCTTCGCTGGTCGTCTGGGGTGTCAAGGATGGCCGCGATGCGGCAGCCTCGATCCACGATTATTTGAAGAAGAAGTCGGTCCTGCCGATCGAAACGGCGCCCGCCGTCGCGACCGCTTCTTAACTCGATCTTCCTGCCACGGCGGTTCGCCGTGCTGTTATTGGGATAGTCATCATGAGCCACGCTCCTGTCACTGATGCCGAACATGCGTTTGAGGACTACAAGAGGGATGCGGCGTATCTCGAAGCCCATGGCATGTATGACCGAGGCGACGAGCGGGATGCCTGCGGGGTCGGTTTTGTCGCGGCGATCGATGGCCGGCAGCGCCGCGATGTGGTGGTGGCGGCGATCGATGCGCTAAAAGCTGTTTGGCATCGGGGTGCCGTCGATGCCGATGGCAAAACCGGCGACGGTGCTGGCATCTATCTCGAGATTCCCCAAGATTTCTTCCTCGATCAGCTGCACGGCGCCAAGGATGTCGATGGCCGCATCGCTGTTGGCATGGTGTTTCTACCACGCACGGATTTTGCAGCCCAAGAACGCTGCCGCACCATTGTCGAGACGGAAATTCTGCGCTTCGGCTACAGCATTCTTGGCTGGCGTCAGGTGCCGGTCGATACGTCCGTGATCGGCGAGAAGGCGATTGCTACCCGGCCCGAGATCGAGCAGATCATGGTGGGCAATCCGAAATCCGATGAAGAGGAGGGCGACCGCGACGATGCATTCGAACGCGATCTCTTCATCATTCGTCGCCGGATCGAGCGTCAGGTGCTCGCTGAGAACCTGAACGAATTCTATATCTGCTCGTTGTCCTGCCGCTCACTCATCTACAAAGGTCTGTTTCTCGCCGAGCAGCTTTCGGTGTTCTATCCCGATCTGCTCGATGATCGCTTCGTCTCCAACTTTGCCGTTTTTCACCAGCGCTATTCGACCAATACTTGGCCGTCCTGGAAGCTCGCCCAGCCTTTCCGGATGCTTGCCCATAATGGTGAGATCAACACCCTCCGCGGCAATCTGAACTGGATGAAGAGCCACGAAACCCGGATGTTTGCGCCGGCTTTCGGCGATCACAACGAGGATGTGAAGCCGATCGTCCAGGCAGGCAGCTCGGATAGTGCCGCCCTTGACGCCGTGGTCGAAGCCCTGGTTCAGGCGGGCCGGTCCCTGCCGCTCACCAAAACACTCCTGATCCCGCCGGCCTGGGCGAGCAAGATCACCATGCCTGAACCTCATCGGGATCTTTTTAATTATTGCAACTGTGTGATGGAGCCCTGGGATGGGCCGGCTGGCATCGTCGCCTGCGACGGTCGTTGGGTGATCGGCGGCATGGACCGCAATGGGTTGCGTCCCTTGCGTTACAGCAGGACTGATGATGATTTGCTGATCGTCGGCTCCGAGACCGGCATGGTGCCCTTGACCGGCCATGTCATTAAGGAAAAAGGGCGGGTTGGGCCGGGTGAGATGATCGGGATCGATCTGCAGCACGGTATTTTCTACCATGATTGCGAGCTGAAGGATCACCTTGCCGACGAGAAGCCCTATAGCCAATGGGTGAAGGGCATTACGCATCTCGAAGACAGTGTCGCCAAGCGGGATTTCGAGCCCATCAGCTATGAGCGTGCTGAGCTCAAACAACGGCAAAATCTGTTCGGTGTGACCATGGAGGATCTGGAGCTGATCTTGGCGCCGATGGTTCTTGATGCCAAGGAAGCGCTCGGGTCCATGGGCGATGATACCCCGATGGCCGTGCTGTCCAGGCGCTATCGCGGGCTGCACCATTTCTTTCGTCAGCAATTCAGCCAGGTGACCAACCCGCCCATCGATCCGTTGCGCGAATACCGAGTGATGAGTTTGAAAACCAGGCTCGGCAATCTCGGCAATGTTTATGACCAGGCCCCAAGTCAGACCAAAATCCTGCAGCTGAAATCACCACTCATGCTGACCACGGATCTATTGGCTTTTAGGGAGCATTACGGCGAGCGCGCGACGATAATCGATTGCACCTTTGCCGTTGAAGGTGGCTCGATCGCCCTTCGCGATGCACTGCAGCGTATCCGCACGGAAGCGGAAGACGCGGTGCGCGAAGGGCGCGGTCATATCGTTCTGGACGATCGCGGCATCAACCATGACCGGGCACCCGTGCCGATGATCTTGGCAACCGGTGCGGTGCATAGTCATCTGGTGGAAGAAGGCCTTCGAAGCTTCAGCTCGATCGTCGTTTGCACCGGTGAATGTCTCGACGTTCATCATGTCGCTGTGCTGGTCGGGGTGGGCGCAACGACGGTCAATGCCTATCTCGCCGAAGCCACCATCGCTGATCGTTACAGCCGGGGATTGTTCCCGAATTTTTCTCTGGAAGAGTGCCTGGAACGCTTCAAGGAAGCCGTGGGGCAAGGGCTCTTGAAGATCATGTCCAAGATGGGCATNNATCATCAGCTCCTATCGCGGCGGCTACAACTTTGAGGCCGTCGGCCTTTCTCGCTCCCTTTGTGCCGAGTATTTCCCAGGACTGATCACGCGGATTTCGGGAATCGGACTCGCAGGTATTTCCAACAAGGTCCTGGCCCTTCATCAGCGCGCGTTCGAGGAGGAGGAAACGCCGCTCGAGATCGGTGGGCTCTATCGCTTTAGAAAGGGTGGCGAGCAACATGCCCTCGAAGGCCCTGCCATCCACCAGCTCCAACACGCCGTCGCCACCGACAGTTATGCTGCCTTCAAGAAATACTCAGCGGCGATCGATGGGGCCGAGCCCGTCGCCATTCGTGATCTCATGGGCTTCGATGCCAACCAGCAAGCGGTTTCGCTAGATGAGGTCGAGAGCATCACCGAGATTCGAAAACGCTTCGTCACACCGGGCATGTCCTTGGGTGCCCTTAGCCCCGAGGCCCATGAGACCCTCACCATCGCCATGAACCGGATTGGTGCCAAAGCCGATAGCGGCGAGGGCGGCGAAGCTAAGGAACGTTTCACCCCGCGCGCCAATGGCGACAACGCCAATTCCTCGATCAAGCAGGTGGCCTCCGGCCGCTTCGGCGTCACCGCGGAATATCTGAACGCCTGTCGTGAGCTTGAGATCAAGGTTGCGCAGGGCGCAAAACCTGGCGAAGGGGGGCAGCTACCTGGCTTCAAGGTCACCGCCGAGATCGCCGCCCTTCGCCACTCGACCGAAGGCGTCACCCTGATTTCGCCGCCACCCCATCACGATATCTATTCGATCGAGGATTTGGCCCAGCTGATCTATGATCTTAAGCAGATCAACCCTGACGCCAAAGTCTGCGTGAAGCTGGTCTCCGAAGCTGGCATCGGTACGATCGCTGCCGGTGTTGCCAAGGCGAAAGCGGATGTGATCCTAGTCTCAGGCCATTCCGGCGGCACGGGTGCGAGCCCGCAGACCTCGATTAAATATGCTGGCACGCCCTGGGAGATGGGGCTTTCCGAGGTCAACCAAGTGCTGACCCTGAACCGCCTTCGTCACCGCGTCGTGCTCCGAACCGATGGCGGTATCAAGACCGGGCGCGATGTGGTGATCGCCGCCATGCTGGGTGCTGAAGAATATGGCGTCGGCACCGCAGGGTTGGTCGCCATGGGCTGCATCATGGTTCGCCAATGCCACGCCAATACTTGCCCCGTCGGGGTCTGTACCCAGCGGGATGACCTCAGAGCCAAGTTTGAGGGCACGCCTGACAAGGTGGTCAACCTCTTCAGCTTCATCGCTGAAGAAGTCCGAGAAATCCTGGCCGAACTTGGCCTTAAGTCCTTGAACGATGCAATCGGCCGCGCTGATCTTCTGCGCCAGGTTTCCCGCGGCAGCGCCGATCTCGACGATCTCGATCTGAACCCGATCCTGGCCCAGGTGGACACAGGGTCCTATCCACGGTTCTGCTCGATCGAGGGGCGGAATGAGGTGCCGGACAGCCTGGACGCTCAGATGATCGTTGATGCCAAACCAGCGCTCGAAGCTGGCGAGAAAATGCAGCTCGCGTACAATATCCGCAATGTGCATCGCGCCGTCGGCACCCGCCTTTCGGCCCACATCACCCGGCGCTATGGTATGAACAAGCTGCCCCATGGGCAGATTACGGTTCGCTTGCGCGGCTCGGCGGGTCAGTCGCTCGGCGCCTTTGGCGTTCAGGGCCTTCGTCTCGAAGTATTCGGCGATGCCAACGACTATGTCGGCAAGGGGTTGTCGGGTGGATCGATCATCGTGCGCCCGCTGGTCTCAAGCCCGATGGTGGCCTCCGAGAACACGATCATCGGCAATACTTGCCTTTATGGTGCCACGGCCGGCAAGCTGTTTGCTGCCGGGCGCGCCGGTGAGCGCTTTGCTGTGCGTAATTCAGGCGCGGTGACGGTGGTCGAGGGCTGCGGCGACAATGGCTGCGAATACATGACCGGCGGGGCTGCAGTAATCCTTGGCCCTGTCGGCGATAACTTCGGGGCCGGCATGAGCGGTGGCATGGCATACGTCTATGACCCGGATCAACATTTTGCAGAAAAGGTCAATGGCGACATGGTGATTTATCAGCGGATCGAGGTCGGTCACTACGCCGACGAGCTCAAAGCACTCCTCACCCTCCACTTCAAGAGCACTCAGAGCAAGGCGGCCGAGCGGCTCCTTGCCGACTTCGAACTCGAACAGCGCCATTTCTGGCAGGTGGTACCCAAGGAGATGTTGGACAAGCTCAGCATCAAGGTCACCCGTGATGACGCGTCGGCGAAGCAGGCCTGATTCTTCCGACAAGAAAAAGGGGTGATGATCCGCGATCATCACCCCGATCATTCATGACCCGCTCAGGCACGTAACCAACGGGCTAGCAGGGAATGCGATAGGACCGCGCTCAAAGGAAAGGCGACCGCTTTCCCAGGGAAAGGCTTACTCGGTCGTGGTCGTGGTCGTGCTCTCGCTCGATTGTTCCGGTGCTGGTGTGGAACTTTGCTGGTCGCCGCTCTGTTCACCGCAAGCAGCGAGCATCAGGCTTAGCGCCAAAAGAGCACAAAGCGTCAGTATGGACAAATTAGGGCTGTGGATTGCTCGGGTATTCATGGGATTTTCCCTCCTTGAAAGCCCGACGATGGTGTCAGAACACCTATGCTTTTCTCGTTGAACGCTTCTTTCATCAGACACCGATCACCGGTTCTTGATAAAAAAAAGAGCCGACGCATCTTAAAGGGGCGATGCGTCGGCTGATATCGGTTCAGATGATGCCCAGACTAGTCTCTCAAACGGCCCTAAAAGCGCGTCCTCTTCGCTTTCAGGGTCATTTCAAGACACCCATACAGAGTGTCGACATCCGAACCTCATTACGTCGTCCCAAGGAGATGATTCAACGAGCGCCTGATTGATCATCCTAGCCTCAGTAACGTCGGACTGTCCGAGCATTCAACCGTCTCCTCGAAAGGATCGGTCAGCCTGCTGAGCATCCTAATCTCCCACGGGTTGGAAGTGGATCAAGCCATGCTCTGCCCCAGGCCAGTCACTAAGATTAACGTCGGTATTGATCATTTATTCCGCATTTATTCATTCGGATTTTTTTGGATTTTTTTTGGACTTTTTTGTGCCGGAACTTGTTTCAGCTGCCTCTCAGCCACGCTCTTTAGGTCGGTTCCGTTCCAGCCCAAAGCGCTAAAGGCCTCAATCGGTCGCTTTGGATTCGCCCAGCTCTTTCATGATCTCGGTACGCAGCTTTTTCAGAGATGGCAGTTCGTCTTCTGCAAAGGGTAGCGGGCGGCAAATCTGCATGATTGAGAGACCGATGCGCGCGGCGAGTAAACCGTTCACCGCTCCTTGCCCTGCTCTTGCTGAGAGCACGCGAAGCAGGGAAGCACCGGCCGTCTCCACTGCAGCGTGGCTGATCAGCTCGCCGACACCGGCAATGACGATATTGCGCACACCGCGCCTCGCGAGACGAAGGGTGGCGCTGAAACCCGGCCGCACACCGTAGAGCTTGGCAATCCCGCGCATCATGCTGACGGTGCGCACCATGACGATCAGGCTATCCAGCGCGCCGATCGGGGTAAGGGCTGTCAGCACCGCTATATCCCGTCCGCTGGTTTTCACGATCTGATAGGCCGCCCGGTCCATCGGGCTGAAGACGTGATGGGCAAACAATTCGAGGCGCTCGCGGTCATTCAGCGCATCGCTTGCCTGGTCGTGAAAACGCCAAATCGGCTGGTCGAGATCCTGACGATCCCGATAGAGCTTTTCGACCTTGCGTAGGAAATCCTCTGCCTGGCCATGGGCCTCGGAGACCATCAAGCGCTCGCCTTCAATGCGCAGATCATCAACCTTACCGAGGCGCCGAAGGCTGAGAACCTCACGCCCGACAACGCCGATCGCCCCCGCAGCGACCAGGCCGAGAAGAAGCGAGAAAGCGCCGCCAAGCCAAACGGAGCGCGTAAACAGCTCGACCGCGGCATCATAAGCATCGAGGCCGAGGAGACCGAGCACGAACAGCGAGCCGGCCCCCACCAGCAGACGGAGCCAGGAGCGGTTTTTAGGCTCGTCCGGCTCGATCAACGGGGCAAGCGGCGCTGGGAGTGGCCCGTCAGGTTCCGGCTGCAGCAGTTCGATATCGCCAGGTTTCAGCTTGGCGGGATCCAGCTCAAAAGGCGCAACAGGGTCTTTTGTTCTCATTTGAGGCGATCGCTCAGGAGCACGTCCAAGGCCTGATCGAGCCGGATATGCTGTTGGTGTTCCGCACCGTTCGGACGAAGGCGGCGCGGTGCGAAATCGCGAAAGCGGAAGCGGTCTTCGGCCCAGTCATCGTCCCCTGGCAAATCGGGCGGGATTTCGCCGGGGAATAACACGGTCTCACGATCCTCGCCCTTTAGATGACCGCGCACGCAGGAAAGCATCTGGCCGTGATGATCGGTTTTGACCATGTCGGTCGAACGCAGCGAGGCAAGTGCCATGAACACAGGCTGGATGCCCTCAAAACGGGCAGAGCCCGCCGCATCGAACACCATCTGTTCCAACATCAATCGAAGATTATGATGCTGGTTATGGGCGACATGGTCCGCCTTGGTCGCGGCGAACAGGAGCGTCTCGATCTGTGGGCGAAAGAGCCGCGTGAGCAGGCTGCTGGGGCCATAACGAAAACTCCTGAGCACGGTCTTCAACGCGTTTTGCGTGTCCTCGAACACGTCGCGGCCGCGGTTCAGGCTGCTCAGCAGGTCGACCAGCACGATCTGCCGATCGAAGCGGCTGAAATGATCAGTGTAGAATGGCCGCACCACCCGATCCCGATAATGCTCGAAGCGATCGCTCATGGTCTCATAGAGCCGCCCGCCGGATGCTTCGGGCATCATCGGGCAGAAATTGAGATGCTCGGCACCCGCCATATCCCCTGGCATGGTCATGCGGCCTGGCTGCAAGAGGCTGAAGCCCGCCGCCTGGGCGTCTTCCAGATAGCGCCGATAGAGTCCGGCCAGCGTTGCTGCGCGGTCCCGCACCGATCCGGACATCGGCCCGCTTTCGGCATCACCCTGTTCCTGATGGATCGCCGCCAGCCAATCCTTGGCCAGGGGTTCTCGCATTGGCGCTTTGGCCAGATCCAGCATGGCTGCGGACCATTCCTCGAAGGTCTGCTCCATCATCGGCAGATCCAGCAACCATTCGCCCGGATAATCGATGATTTCTACCTGCTGGCTTCGATAATCACCAAGCTGGCGCGCGATGAAGCCGGTATTAGCGATGCGTAGCTCAAGCCTGAGCGAGGAGAGCCCTTGCGTCGGGGCTGGCCAGCGTGGCGGCTCCGAGCTGAGCGACGCCTGGCCGCCTTCATAGGGAAAACTCGGCAGGCTGCCGACATTCTGCGGCAGCAGGCGCGCACCCAGCAGCCGCTTTTGCTTTGCCGGTGTGAAAAAAGGAAGCTCCTGGCCGGAGAGAAGATGATGCACGGCCGTTGTGATGAAGACGGTCTTGCCACTTTGCCGTAGGCCGGTCACCGCAAGACGGATCGTGCGGTTTAGGGTGAGATTGACCAGATCCTCGACATCCTGGGTGAGGCTCTTGACCCCCGGTACCGCCGGCAGGTTTTTCGGATCGACCCAGTCCAACCAACTTGCCATGGTCAGAGGGTCTTGCCGGCGAGGAGGGCGATCATCACCAAAAGACCGGCCTCGCGGTTACTTCTGAAGCGCGCCAGGCAATTGTCCGGATCATTGATGTCCAGCGTTCGGATCTGCCAGACAAAGTGAGCGGCCACCAGAAAGAGCGCGACATAAAAGAGCCAGCTCATCCCAACAAGGCTGCCTGCGATCGCAAGGAAAAGTAGAGAAAACCCATAAAATCCCCATAACCAAATAGATGTCGCCGAGCCCAGACGCCTCGCCGTGGATTTCACCCCGATCAACGCATCATCCGCCTTATCCTGATGAGCATAGATGGTGTCGTAGCCCAGCGTCCAAAAGATCCCGCCAAGATATAAAAACACAGCCGGCCAGCCAAGCGAGCCGGTCGCCGCCGTCCAGCCGACCAGTGCCCCCCATTTAAACGTGATCCCGAGAAACAGCTGCGGCCACCAGGTAATCCGCTTCATCCAAGGATAGGCCACGACCAGTGGCAGAGCTGCGATCGCGACGAGTGCAGCGGCAATATTGAGCTGCACAAGAACAGCCAACCCAATCAAAAGCTGGGCACCGAGGAAGAGCAAGGCCCGCGACAGCGTCAGCGCGCCGCTCGCCAGCGGCCGGTTTTGGGTGCGCTCGACCTTGGCGTCCAGGTTGCGATCGGTCATGTCGTTGATGGTGCAGCCGGCGCCACGCATGGCAAAGGCGCCGATCAGGAACAGGAAAGCCAGCCATAAGCTCGGCCAGCCCGGCGCCAATGCCTGACCCCACCAGCAAGGCCAGAGCAACAGCCAGGCCCCGATCGGCCGATCCCAGCGTGCGAGCACGCCGTAAGGCCGAAGCCAGGCCGGCAGCCAGCGGTCCATCCAGCTGAGTTCGCGGTCCAAAACCACGCCTTGGCGATCGAAAGCTTGCCTTGCCATGTCAACACTTCTAGCCTCCCGGCATGTCCCGAACAAGCAGCATTCCCTCCACCAAAGCTCGTCTTTTTATGCAAGGGCAAGGTGGTCTTGCAGCCCGGACTGAGATCGAGCTTGATCGGGCGCAGGCGCATTACCTTTTGGATGTCATGCGCGGGCGGGTGGGGGACAGGGTTCTCCTGTTCAATGGGATCGACGGCGAATGGCTGGCGGCGATCACCATGGCCGAACGTCGCCGCTGCACGCTCAAAGTTATCGAACAAACCCGCCCTCAGGAACCGGAGCCAGGCCCGACGCTCCTTTTTGCCCCGATCAAAAAGTCGAAGCTCGACATGCTGGTGGAAAAGGCGACGGAACTTGGTGTTACCCGTCTGATCCCTGTTCAGACCCGAAGGTCGATCATCGACCGCGTCAACGCAGCACGGCTGCGGGCGATGACGATCGAAGCGGCGGAGCAGTGCGGTCGACTGACGCTTCCCGGCATTGAAGAACTACTGGGGCTTGAGCAGGTCCTAAAAAACTGGGCTGGCGATGCCCCGCTTTACGTCGGCGATGAAACCGGCGGCGGCGAGCCGATCCTCGGCGCCCTCGATCCAACCAAGAGCACAGCCTTCCTGATCGGCCCAGAAGGCGGTTTCGAGCCAGCGGAGCTGGACATGCTCGACAACCACCCGGCCGTCAAAAAAATCGACCTAGGCCCCAACATCCTCCGCGCCGAGACAGCCGCGCTGACGGCACTGGCCACCTGGCGCGCGCGGTCAGCGACCGCGGCGCGACTTAGGATTAGTTCTGAGCGGGGGGGCGGCTGAAGTCTTCGTTGATAAGACGGTTAATCCGACATAGACGCCAAAAACGCACCCGCATCAGTCTTCGGATCCCAGATCGGTGTGTTGTCATGGATGGGTTTCAGAATATCGATACCCTTGGAACAATGTCCCGTCGGTAC
Source organism: Geminicoccales bacterium (assembly GCA_050633905.1). Lineage (GTDB taxonomy): Bacteria > Pseudomonadota > Alphaproteobacteria > Geminicoccales > Geminicoccaceae > JANQPX01. The sequence continues at coordinate 81,608 of JBOEHJ010000020.1, read as the reverse complement.
CAGGCGATAAACCCCCTCCGGCTGCACCAGCCGCTTGATTCGAAGCGCCTCGACCTCCATGAGCTTTTTCGCGCGGTCGTCATCAGTAAGTCGCCCGAACTCATCGTCGACCACCATATCGATGCCATAGCGATCCGCTTCGGCCTTCAATACGAGAAGATCATCCAAAATCGCCTGACGCTCACCAGCAGGCCCGCCGAGTTTGTCGCCCTTGCCAACCTTGACCAGCGCATTCACCACCCAGCGATCGATCCCAAGCTCAGAAAGCAGCTTCGGCATCCCCGTCAACCGATCCCGCTTCTTCGGCATCAAGATCGACGTCACGACGAGCGCTTTTTTCAGAGCAGGCACATTCAAGGCATACTGCAAGCCAGCCAGCGTATCGTCGAAAGCGCCAACCTTGCCTCTCGCCTTGTCATGCACAGCCGCCTCGGCACTGTCCAAGCTTACCGCAATCCGTGCGGGGCGAAGCTTGGACAAAGCCGGTACATGCTGTCGGAGATGGGTGCCGTTGGTAACGAAGCTGGTTGGAATACCGAGATGTTTACCTGTGGCAAGAACCGCGCTGGTATAGACAAACGATTCGGGTAAAAGTGGCTCGTAACCTTGAATGCAAATGGCACCGATCGATTTTTGGACCGTTACAGAAAGTATGAATTTAGTGTAATCTCTAAATAAGAGATCGATGACTTTAGCTTTTTCATTTCTCTGTTTGATATAGCAAAAAGCACAATTAAGATTACAGCCGCTTGGTGCAGGAACAATTAACGTGATGATCGACTTGGCTTCTAAACCTGCACGACCTCCTTCGACGTAGTCGAGTTCTCCGCTGACAGGTAATGCCGCACCCCAACTCATTGAATTTTATCCTCCAAATGCAAATTCAGCACCTGAAAGTACATAAAGTTCTGGTCTAATCCCATATCGAAATTCGCTAAAATTCGAATCATTTTTTCTACCGAAAGGGTGTGCTGGTCGCGAAACCCAAAGAGCGCTTATCATCACATGAAATTCTTGTCAATTGATTAACCATTAGCTGAAAATAGTTTCAAAAAGGTTGGCAGTTTCAAGGCTCGAAATCCAATTTTGCGGAGATAGGCGAGGGCCTCCCAGCCGATCTCGGCGGCCTCTTGATCGCCTTCTTCCAAGCGATAGCGAGCCGCCCAATGCAGCAGCCGAAAAGCGTCATCGTAGTTGGTGTCTGGCGCTTTCAGCTCCACGGAGCGGGTGACCCATTGAGCGGATGTGGGCGATGGGATGCCTTTATCCTTGGTCACCCTAAGCGGCGTATGCGCGAAATAACGAATTGAGTGTTGGTTTTCACCAACGGCCCATGGCGTTTCCCGCATGAAAACGGTGAAGGTTGCATCGGAAGCGGAAATCTCCTTGCCATAGAGCTGACGTAGTTCGCGGCCCCAGATCCGCGGCGTGGTGCTCGGGAGGATGTGTTCGGCGGTCACGCCGACATCCTTGAGTCGAACCGCGCTCAGGCGATCTTCCTCGTCTCCATGAAAAGCATTAAATTCCTCAAGCCGCAAATTTTGCACCACGACCACGGCCCTATCAACCAGCCATCGCCAAAGCTCATCGCGGCGAGCTGAGGAGCTTATGGTTAATCTTGGAAAAAATGCTCGCATTGGTGGCAGGCTACTGTCTTTGGTCGTGTCGAAATTTGCGAAACTTGCCAGTTGAAGGGCAAGAAGTCCTGCATTGAAGTATTCTTCGAAGGCTGCGGGTTGCTCAACTTCCCGGCTGCCAAGGTCGATGATCCAGATGAACTGTCGATCGGGAAAGCCCTGACGTTCATCATGCTCATACAGATGATTAAACATGTGCCAGACGCTTCTGATCGTCTGCCAAGGCGTGGCGCCGACCGCTATCTTGTGACGGCTAAGCGTGATCAAGGCATCACATTCACGGACCACCTTTTCGATGTCGACCCAACGGCGTTCCGTCTCCTGTAAGCTTTCGCGTTGGTCGGTCTGCGGCGGTAAGTGGAACCCTCCACGATGCGCCGAGGTTTTCGTCATGTCGTCGAGGACGATCTCGCGTAGTTTCTTTTGTTTAAGAGTATTAAAGCCAATGTAACCATCCTTCGTCGTCAAGCTCTGCTGGGCATCGCCATTTGCCCATCGCCACCGCCCAAGAAATAAGTCTAGCAACGCCCGCGCGTCGGAACGCGTCAGTTTCACCCGTCCCATCAATTTTGGATGCAAAGACGGCACGGCATTTCGCCCGACTAGCCACTCGTCACGCATTTTACGGATGCTGTTACGCCAACGGCCGCCTTCCTTGCCGCCCTGATGGTGCCAGACTTCGTACATGTCGCGGAGAAATTGTCCGGGATTGTCGCGCAGATGGACAGGTGAGTGGCCGGTGCGGTCAGCTTCTTCGAGGGCTGCCGTGACCCGTTCGGCCTGCAGCTCCGCGGATGATTTATCCTTCGTCCTGCTTCTGCCCACAATCGATACCCCAGAAAGAGTCCGCTTAGCTTATCTCTATCGAAACCAACAGTCCAGAAGCTGACATAGTCACACTTATCCATTTTAGATCAAATTTACGCGTAACAAAGTTTTACGCGTAAATAAAAGTGTAACAATTGCATTGATTGTGATATGTTGATTTTATACGCATGCAAGGTGAAATGTTCGGGGAGAGCATTCATGTTGCGGGATTATTGGGAACCGAGTTTACCGACGGCTGCTATTGGATTGCTGAGTTTTGCCTCCGGCGGTGATACATTTGCGAGCCTGCGCGCTGAATTTGACGGACTTCCAAACGGATTCATCGCCGCTGTTTGCATCGCCATCGCCTTACGCATCAGCTTCTTCCTCTTTGCGGATGGAGCAGCACGTCATGACAATCGTTGGTGGCTGCGAACCTGCTGCCTGGTCGGCGTCGGCTTGGTTTTCGCCGCCTCAGCGGCGAGCGGGGCTCTGCCGGGCAGCCTGATGTCACCGATCGAGCGCATGACCGTGGACGGCGTGATTATGGCCATGGTTGGCTACAAGAATGCCACTATCCCGCGTGCCTTGTCCGGGTCCGGTGGTGCAGGCTCGCCAGCACCGCCATCCGACCCTGGCCCGTCGGGTGTGAGGGCCTTTGAGCTGATCGAGCTCCTCGACCGCTACGCCGTCGAGGAGCTCGGCGGGATTTTCCTTTATGTTCCAAAGCCTGAACCCCAAGGTGTGGCGCGCCTTCAGCCTTGGATTCTCTTGCTTCAGGCACGAAACGTGATAAAAAACGAGCCATGGGTGGTATACCCGGCTGATATTCGATCCAAAGTGCGTGACAATTATCCGCAGATTTTGGAAGGCAGGCCGGCGCGCTTCTACATTTACCGTCTCGACAGAGAGGCCCTGTCCCGGCTCGTGGCCTCATTATAGCTGGAAGGCAACCAGCAGGTTTTTTTGTTACAAGGACATGGTGACCATGATACCCGATGCCAGCTTGTTTGAGATCGGCGATGAGACCGCTGTTCGTGGTATGCGTGTGCTGCAGAGCGACCGTCCCGGACCGATTGTCGGCCTCATGGGCATGCTGCATGGCAACGAGCCCGCTGGTGCCGGGCTATGGCGTCTGGCGAAAGAGATCGGCAAGCCTTGCCGCGGTGAAATCCGCCTGATCATCGGTCATCCCGATGCCATGACCGCCTCACCCGGTGGCGATCGCTATATCAGGGACGATCTCAACCGGCTGTTTTTGGACCATGAAAGTCTATTCCTGGCCGGCGTCGATTTTGACGGCCCGGATTACCGGCGCATGATCGAACTTAAACCGGCGCTTGCCGAACTCGACGTGCTGCTCGACATCCACACCACCTCGCAGCCCTCCGAGCCGTTCGCTATCGGCTATACCGCCCATGCCGAGGCGCGCCGCCTCAGCAGGGCGCTTCCCGTGACCCTGGTCGACGGTCTGCATCAGTTCATCAAGGGTGCTGCCTGCCAATGGGTCCTGGATCGCGGACAGGCCGCCTTGACCGTCGAGGTCGGTGCGCATCTTGACCCCGCCGCCCCGGAACATGCTTATAAAGTCGCCAAAAGGCTGCTCGCCGAGCTCGATATGCTCCCGCCCGAACATGCCGAGAGCCAAGCCACCGGGCCGGCGCCCAACCGGCGAATCGTGGTCGGGCATCATGTTGGCAAGGTCGGGCGCGATTTCCGCTACACCCGGCATTACCACAATTTCGACCCGCTCGAGCCTGGTGAGATCGTCGGCTTGGATTCTAATCGAGCCTATTGCGCGCCGATGATCGACAATCCCATCATCTTCATGCCATCAGCAGAAGCCACATTGCGCGACGACACCAACACCGATGCTTTCTTTTTCGGCGTGGAGGTGGCCTCGGGCCATAGCGATGACATGGACGACATCCCCAAAACCGCCTAACTGGCTGGGCCGGTAGCCGTTACTTGGCGATGGTGAAGACGGGGGCGGTTAGCGTTTTCTTGACCGGTTGACGGTGATCGCGTCAGACTTGGGGGATGACCATCGCCCCAGGACACCCCTCATGAACATCGCTTCGCTCTTCGTTCGGAACGGAAAGACGCTTTCTGACCTGCCGGCGTTGGCCGAAGGCGAGCGCGTTCTCCTAAACCATGGCCAGTTGATCGAAAAAGCCGCCTGCATCGCTGGCCACCTGCGCAGCAGGCTCGGTTTGAAAGAAGGCGATCGCGTCGCGTTGGTGATGAAGAACAGCCCGGCTTATATCGAATTGCTGGTCGCCGGCTGGTATGCCGGGCTCAGCATGGTGCCGGTCAACGCCAAGCTTCATCAGCGCGAAATCGCCTACATCCTTGACCACTCAGGGGCTCGGATCTGCTTCGTAACGGCAGACCTCGCCGAGGTCGTTGCACCGCTGGCTGACGAGATTCCGACACTCAAACAGGTCATCGACGTCGGTCGCACCGACCTCGACCAAGCGGATCCCATCTCACTTGTCGACGTTTCGCCCGCGGCGATTGCCTGGCTTTTTTATACTAGCGGCACCACGGGGCGGCCCAAGGGCGCGATGCTCAGCCACAAAAACTTGCTCGCGATGACGCTCAGCTACTTCATCGATATCGATCAAATCTCGCCTCAAGATGCCATCTTGCATGCAGCACCGATGTCCCACGGTTCCGGCTGCTACATCCTTCCCCATGCCGCCGCCGGCGCCTGCCAGATCATACCGGAAAGCGGCGGCTTTGATCCCGCCGAAATGGCGGCATTGTTCGCAGTCCACCGCGGTATCACCCTCTTCGCCGCCCCTACCATGGTCAAACGGATGAGTGAGCACCCAGCCATGATTGGATTGACAAAGAAGACCGGACCAGGCCCAGGCAAGTCAGACCGGTCCGCCCCGGGCCTTAAGACGATTGTTTATGGTGGGGCCCCGATGTATTTGGCTGATCTGCAAAAGGCGCACGAGGTCTTTGGCTATCGTCTGGCGCAGCTCTACGGACAGGGCGAAAGCCCGATGTGTATCACGGCCCTCGACAAGAGGGCGCATGGTGACACAGATCACCCCCGCTATCTGGAGCGCCTGCAATCCGCCGGCAAAGTCCAGACGGTCATGCAAATGCAGGTCGTCGACGAAGCGGGCAGCAGCCTCCCGCCGGGTGGCATCGGGGAGGTGGTCGCCAAGGGCGATGCCGTCATGGCCGGTTATTGGCGGGATGAGGCGGCAACGGCGGCAGCCCTCAAAAACGGCTGGCTCCATACTGGCGATGTCGGCTCCATCGACCAAGACGGCTTTCTGACATTGCGCGATCGCTCTAAGGATTTGATTATCTCGGGTGGGTCCAACGTCTACCCGCGTGAAGTCGAAGAGGTGCTGTTGCAGCACCCCGACGTCGCCGAAGTCTCGGTGATTGGCCAAAAAGATGAGGAATGGGGCGAAGTTGTCGTCGCCTTCGCGGTTGCCAAGCGCGGGGCTACTTTAAACCGAGAATCGCTCGACAGCTTTTGCCTGGACCATATCGCCCGTTTCAAACGACCCAAGCGCTACCACATGGTCGAAGAACTGCCGAAGAACAATTACGGGAAGGTGCTGAAGACGGCGTTGCGCGCGCGGTTGGAGAATGATTCTTGACCATCTTAGAAGATTCAATCGTTAGATATGTAACACATTGATTCCGTTCGAAGTTATAAGATTTTGGCATGAATCTAATGATGCGGTCACACCAAAATTTCTTCGGCAGCTCATGGACTGACAGCGAACACTCCTTGATCAAAGCAACGTCATTTTCGGTTACAACGATCCATGTCTCTGCATAGAAATCTTTAGCCAATTTGGCGGTTTGCCTTGAGACTCACCCTCTCTATCTGGTGAGCGTGTTTTCCCAGTGCTTAACCCATTGCCCGTTCTCGACCCGGTACACGTTACCGACCAGATTGGGACGATGGTCGTCGGGGGAGAATGAAACGGATGGCACGAGGCCGCCTGGCGAATATTGATTGAGCTCATACATTGCTTGACGGACGGCATCGCCGGTCAGCGTTGCAGAACCGTTCGATAGAGCCTGTTCAAGCGCTGCACCGGCCAGCAGCCCCTGGGCCCAGCCTCTAATATAGTGAGTGCTATCGGCGCCTTGATGACCCACTTTCTTGATCTCCTCGATCATCGGGATGTTGATCTCGCTCAAATTGACGCTGCCATACATCGCGAGATGCCCTTCGGCGAACTGGCCACTGTTCTCGATGAATGCTTCGTCGCCTGCATAGATGTTGCCGATGATCTTCGCATCGACATTCTGTCTCACAAGCTCGGCGGCAAGCACGCTCATCGCGGTGTTGGTGTTGCCAAGCCAGATATGGGTCGCTCCCGATTCCTCTATGCGCAGTACTTCTTCAACCGCGTCGGTCGGCACGTAGCCGATATCGAGCTCGGCGACAACATCAACGCCCTGAAGTGCCGCTTCCTCTTTGATTGCCGGGATGGGCGCGATACCGAAACCCTCGGGGTGGCGGGCAAGGGCCAGTTTACCGCCTTCTTTTTTGACATAGCGAACAGCACTTCTTCCAGCCGTGCTGTAATCGGCATTGGTGACAAACATATAAGGCGCGTTCTCGGCGTCCACGAGCTCCTCGGCATAGGATAGGGGCATGTAGACTGTTTTTGCCTGGTTCGTGAGCGGGATTACGGCGATGCTGTCGGGTGTCCCGAAACCGTGGATCAGCGGGACTTCCTCCTCCTCGACGAGGAAGGTAAAAGCTTCCTTGGTGCAATCGATGCTATAGCCGCATTCGATCTCGGCGATCTCAACCAGCTGGCCATTGATGCCACCTTGCTGATTCTGCCATTTCCAGGCATCGAGCACGCCATTAGCGTGAGGAATGCCGATATCGGATGTCGGACCCGTGCGATTGCTGATCAAGCCGAGTGTCAGCTCGTCCGCCACCGCCGCGGCAAAAGATGTCGTGGCTACCGTGGCTGCGGTTAGCAATGCCAACATCAATCGCTTCATGATCTGCAATCCTTAAGAGAGAGGTGGTGTGACCACCTCATTTGGTTTTCGTCACCTTCGAAAAGAGAGCCTGGAAATCTAATGACACGCGGGTTTCCGTCGGGACTTATTCGTTTGCACATACCAGAAGTGCTCGTCCTGTCAGCTCTCGATCCAGACTTCGACACGCCTGTTCTTGCTCGCGCCGGCCTCATCGGGCTCGCCATCTTGCTGTAGATCGCAGGCAACGGGTGAGTCTTCGCCAATGCCGTAGACATTACGTGGTGGCACGGGAATGCCCGCAAGCCGAAGTCGGATCGCAACCGCATCGGCGCGGCTGCGGGAAAGATCGACATTATAGGGAGCCGCACCGAGTGAATCGGCGAAGCCGAAAAGAAGTATCCGTCGGCTGTCGATGTCTCTCGTCTTGACCAGATCGATCAGGTTATCAAGGTCTTGCTCGCTTCGTGCATCTAGGACCAGATCCGAGCTGGCGAAGTCAAATCTAAAGGTGCTCGAGACCCGCTGCGACGTGCGGATAAGCCCGCGAAAGCGATTGAGCACGTCCGGCAACTCCGCCTCCCGCTCACCGGAGGCCTCATAGCGCCAGGCGGCGTAGCCGGCATCACTGAGTTGCAGGCGAAGATCGACCGCATGATTGGCAACCACCGCTTGGCCTTCGGACGAAAGCGCGTGATCGATGAATTGATCGCGCATCAGGCCAGGGACAGAGGGGTTGTTATAGATATACACCCGCGCAGACGTTGGGTCTTCTTCCGTGCTCATCAGCATGTCGTTTTGCGGGTAGCGTATGCCGCAGTCGAGGGAGCTGACCTCGCCTTCGGCAATGGCGACGACATGCTCGGCATAGCGGCTGCGCATATTGACGCCGAAAGCCTTAGCGAAGCGCTCAGCATCCTCAGGCGAGATCGCCTCGCGCGTCACCACGATGTCGGCCCGGTTGTCGAGAATAAGCTCGAAGGCTGATCTGCCTTTGGCGAGTTCGATATCGATCGCCTCGATATCCGTGTTTGGTTCACCGTCGACGATGACCTTCGTTCCCTGTCGCCCGTTGTCGTCGAGCGCAATCCTCTCAACCGAGCTGCCGGAAGAGCGAGCGTGTATGTTGAGGAAACTGCTGGCCAAATCCGCCATCAAAGCCGTGTCCTGGCCATCTGCATCAATGACCCGCACAGTCTTGATCGATGGCGGAATACCGGCTTTGATTCGGCGAAGATTGAACGAGCCGGAAAGTGTCTTTTCGATCTGTGCATCGGCGACAAGTTGCCTGCGGAGCGCTTCCTCCCCCGAGGCGGTAAGGGGATTGGCTTGCTGTTGATTTGTCGCTGCCACGTCCTGCATCGGCGTTGGTGTCGGTTCGGGAGTTGTCTCATCGGCAATAGTGGTCTGGTTGGATGGCTGCTCTTCCGTCTCAGTGGAAGGTGCTCCAACAACATCCGTTTGGCCGGCGCCTTTAGTGCTTGCTACAGCCACGACGGGAAGGTCGAAACGTCCGGACGAACCTAGGAGTGCGCCACGTTCATCCCTTAGACTGGCGAACACGGTCACGCTGTCACTGAGCTGGTAATAGGTGAGGGCAAGCGCCAGCCCGCCATTTCCCGATGCGCGTTGCTCTTCCAGAAAGTTAATAACGTCGTTCTGGCTGATCGCATGGGCATCGACGGTGCAGTCATCGATTTTGTCGGCCCCGAAAATGCCCGTGGCCAATGCTTGGTGCACCGATTGAAATGTTGCCTCATCGAACACTGTATGGCCACGCAGATCGTTCAGAATATGCAGGCGGCACGGGTCTGAGGGCTCGACATTGTAGGCTAAATTATCATTAAGCGTCGCCATAGCATCGATAAGGCTGGCCTCGTCAGCGAATGCAAACGTTTCCTCAGCCGCCACAGATCGTCCGGTTATGGCAACAAGAAACGCGCTAACAACTAATCCCGCGCAACGCAAACCGCTTACTGATGTTCCTCGTCCGCTCACCGACATACCTCCTTGGAGTGCGTAGAGAGTTCGATTGTAGTGTTTAACGATCTCGCGCACGAAAGCAGCGATGGTCGGGTAGTTTAATAGGCCTTTTTGTGAGCATTTATCTAAAATTCAACGATCTTTCAATAGGCCTAATCATCATATTTGTCGAGTAGACGCTACACGATAACAACAGGCTGAAGAGAGTTCATGAAGGCAGCAGCGGAATAGCCCTATGCGGACAATGAATTGTAGCTGCTTGTGACGAAGACAATCCGCGAAGTCTCCGCGCTTTTCTTTAAAATTTATCGAGCGATTGCATCGTGTTGTCTACGAGGTGGTGCCAAGATTATGATTCTCGCACTTGCCTCTTCTTTTTGATGAGCACATGCGAGCGTCAAGGGACGAATCGGTCGCCAGGGACAAGACCACCCGTAGGATCCTATCATATCGGGTAGTTGGGAGGGGATTGGGCCGGTTCCGCAAGGTCGAAAAATGTCCTGAACCTCGACCGCAACCTGATGAAATCGCTCGATAACTTTTAAAGGGGACTCTCAGTCGCGTAGCATTAAGCCGCGTACTCGATCGTCTCAGCAGCCGGGTCGTTGAAAGGAAGCCGGACGGTGAAGGTTGAACCAACACCGGCGACGCTATCCATGTCGATCCGGCCGCCATGCAATTCAACGAAGTGCTTAACTAGGCTTAGACCGATGCCACTGCCGGCGATGCCGATTGACGTGCTGGCGCGGAAGAAACGGTCGCAGAGCTTCTCCAACTCGGCTTCGGGAATGCCGATACCTTCGTCACGAACGGCGATTGTTAGCTCATTTTGCTCATTGAGGTCACCGGTAATCCATACACGTTTCCCTTCCGGCGAGTATTTGATGGCATTTGACAGAAGATTGGAGGCGACCTGACGAAGGAGTTTGCCGTCAGCGATGATCATGTTGGGAAGCCGGTCGATCCCGAGGATGATCTCTTTCTCTTGGTTCAGTTCGCTATAACTGCCATGGATCTCGGTGATGAGATCGACGAGGGAACAAGCCTCTGGCTGAAAGGCGATCCTGCCTTCCTCCAGACGAGCGGCACTCAGCACACTCTCCATGAGTTCGGTCAAGCGGGTTATGGACAGACGCACTTTTGGCTGACTTTTCTTCAAGGCATTGGGTTTAAGCCTGTCCAGCCGGCGTAGGATACTTTGCGCGATGCCATCAATGATGGCGAGCGGCGTGCGAAACTCATGGGACACCATGGAGACGAACTGGCGTTGTAATCCGTTGAGTTCCCGCTCCTTGTCCAAGGAAACCTTCAGTTGAACGGCGTTGGCTTTAAACACCACGAGCGCTTGCGCCATCTTACCGATTTCGTCATGCCGCTCGGTTGCTGGGATCGCGATATCTAAGTCATTATCCGCAAGCCTCAACATGGCCTCCGTCATCTGGCGGATTGGGCGCAGGAGAACGTCGAAACAGGCAATGACGAGGGCTGCGATCGCTAGAAGGGTAATGATCCCGCCGCAAAAGAGCATGAGCTCAATCTGTGCCAACGACTCCAAGAGCGGCTGACCTGAGAAAGAGACGCTCAGGACGCCAACGGGCTCTCCAGAATCGGGCTCATTGATCGAAAACTCACGTGTTATTGCCAAGGGGTCGTCGATCGGTTCAAGGCCATATCTTGCGATAACCTCGGTTTCTCCATTGGCGGAAGCATAGCTGTCTCGAACGGCGGCATGGGTAACCAGCGCGCTCTCGCCGATGAGATTGATCAGGCGCTGAACCTCATCCGTATCGAGTTCCCAAAGCGGCGTGAACAGCGAATTGCCCTGAACCTTCAAGAGAAGATCAAGATGCTGCTCGAGAGATGTCTGCTCGCGCTCCGAAAACCAGTTGCCGATCGCTCGTATTGCTATGATGTCCAAGCAGGCGATGAAGAGCAGAAGAAGTGCAATCACTTTTTTCTGGAGAGATATATTTGCGTAAAAGAAGCGACTTCGTTGCAATGCTCTCGTCCATTTGGCTTTGGCTAAGTCCTCGCCGATCTTCGGGTGTTGTCTACAGCGCGAATGCATCACAATTCGGTGGTTACCTTATAGGTAACCGAAAATTGTTAACGATGACTCAACCTTTCCAAGGTAATTTCTCTCGGATCAATTATCCCTGGTGGGGTCCACCTATGTGTTTGCGACTGCTAACTTTTCTGTCTCTTTCTCTTCTTTCATCGATCCCTTTCGCCAATGCGGTCACACCTGTTGTCATTCTTGCCGATGATGATTATGCCCATTCTCGATGAAGACATTGGACGGTCAGGCGGATGGCGTTTACGTCCGAATACTAAAAGAAGCCTTTGCTCAGCTCGATGGTTACGAGGTGGTCATCAAGCCGGTGCCATGGAAACGCGGGCTCAAGCATATTCGCCAAGGTCCTGCCTTCGCGATCTTTCCGCCCTACTTCTGGCCGGAGCAGCGGCCCTATATGGCACCTTATTCGGAACCAATTCTAAATGAGCGTGTCGTCGTGGCATGCCGTGAAGAGGTGCTGGATAACAACGCGCGGCCGACTTGGCCGGGGGATTATCATGGCTTAACGATCGCCAACAATGACGGTTTTCTGTCGCCCGGGCAGTCGTTCTTTGATGCTGTTAATCGCGGGGATATCAAACTTCGCGAAGTTCGTGATGTCGAAGGTGGCATCGCGATGTTGGCTAATGGCCGGGTCGATTGTTATGTGAACGGCGATCTTGCGATCCAGTGGGCAACCAAACAGCTGATTGAGAGCAAAAAATTGCGTGCCAGCCAAACACGGTTTGTTGTTGGCGCAGAAGTCGCTGCCAATGAGGGCTATGTAGGATACAGCCGAGACGGCAACTTTGCTTTCAAAGATGACTTCCGGCACCGGTTGGATGCCGTGTTGAGCGAGATGCGATCCTCCGGTCGTATCGATGCGATTGTGAAATCGTATATGAACCGATGAGCCGATGTTGAGCCGGCCATAGAGAATTTGCGTGATGGTCTAAGAAACTCCTGCGCAACGTCTCTCAGACGTTGCCTGGTGACGACGACATCTCTTGAATTGCTTTTGGTCACGCCCTCGGTTTCTCTCGTTTCGGATCGATGAAGGGCAGAGCCGTGACGATGGAGGGTAGACGTTTCATATGCCCGTCCAGTCGCCCCGCCTCCAGCTCGGTGCCAATGTCACTGTTCTCGACCGCAAGGCGCGCCATGGCGATCGCATGGCCGAGTTCCGGCGAGTAGCAAGCGCTGCAAATAACGCCGACCTTTTCGCGACCGAGGAACACACCATCGCCATGGGCAGGCGCTTCATTCCCAGCAAAGCGAAGACCGACCAGTTTTCGGCGAGGCGCTGCCTTGTTGCGCTCTAGCGCTGCCTTACCGATGAAGTTGTTTTTCTTGAAGTCAACAGCGAAACCCAGCCCGGATTCCAGGGCATCGACATCTGGCCCGAACTCGGCGCCAGCACTCATCAGCCCGGCTTCGATGCGCAGCATCGAAAGCGCATCACCGCCCATCGGCACGAGGCCATGGGGTTCTCCGGCCGTCATCAGGCCGTTCCAGATAGCTTCGGCGTCATTCCGGTCACAGAAAATCTCGTAGCCGAGTTCGCCGGTAAATCCGGTACGGCAGAGCATGAAAGAAGGGCCGTCCCGATCATGCAGCCTCGCGATCGTAAATCCGAACCATTTCAGATTATCAAGCGAGGGACGCGTTGGCTGCGTAAATACGACCTCTCGAAGGATGTCGCGCGATGTCGGTCCCTGAAGCGCAAGGTTCACCATCTTCTGACCGAGCGTCAGGATGTGGACTGCCAATCCCAGGTGTTCCGCTTGTTCGCGCAGATGTAGAGCCGAGTGGCTTGAACCACAGCACCAGCGAAAGGCAGTGGGCTCAAGACGGAACAAGGTGCCATCATCAATGATGCTACCGCGCTCGTCGCAGATGAGGGCATAGAGGCCGCGATGCTGCGAGAGCTTGGCGACATCACGCGTCAGACAATGCTGCAGCAGTTCTTCGGCATCCGGGCCAACCACGTCGAATTTCAGGAGGCTGGACATATCCTGCAGCGTGGCGCGCTTGCGGCAAGCCCAGTATTCCTCGATCGCACCGGTCGCATCATATTGCGTCGCCAGCCAAAGATCGCGCGAGACCGCATAGTTACTGGTGAGTTGGGACGTGCAAGGATGAAAGGCTGAGTGTTTGGTGAGTTGCCCGTCGTCATCGGGTTGATCACGCCAGCAGACCGAATGAGTAATCGATGAGCCCTCCTCATAGACGCGTACATGAATGTCGGTCGGATTCCAGCCGTTGATCGGGTCGACGTCGTCCGGACAGGCGGTCGAAACGCAGATCAGATCGGTGAGTGCTTGCATCACCACATAGTCACCGGGTCGCGACCAGGCCTCATCAGCGGCGATGTTGTTATCGGTCCAGTCGATCCAGGAATTGAAAAAGAAATTGATTGCCGGCCAGGCCCGCCGCCTCTTTATACCAAACGGGGCGTAGACGCCGCTGATATTGTCGGAGCAATTGAGGTGCCCTGGGAAACCACGCTCCTCATAACCGCGCGCTGTGCAGGCAAGCGCAAAGGTGTCGTGCCGACCAACGGTATCCTGGCGCACGGCGAGCAAGGGTTGGATGTCCTGGTCGAAAAATTTGTCATGCAGCCCCGGCATGGGATAGGCGCCGCGCACCATGGTTCGTGAAACCGTCGAATCAATGTGGCGCTCTAGGCCCTGCTCCAGCCCATCGACACGCATCGCCATGAAGTCGGAACATTGTTGGCCTTCAACGTCGATGACCTGAATGAATTGCCCTCGTTTGACCTCATAAGCTTTTGCCGTTCCGCGGTTGACATGCCATTCATCACGAACCTTGCCGAGTGGTTCGGGCAGCATGAGATCGGTGTTTCTACGACCGTCTTCTTGAATGCAAACGTTAACGCGACCACCACCGCCGGCTGCCATAAACCCTTGTGCGACTGGGACGATGATAAACAGCGTGATGTCGACAGGCGCCTTGAGCAAAAAGATCTCGCCGGCGTTACAAGCCGCATCAAAGAGGCTAAACGCGTGTCCCTCTTCCAACGTCGTGTCGCGGCCCGCGGCAATCGAGGCCATTCGCCGACTGTCAAAAGCCTTCGCATCAATCGGGATCACCCGGGCGTCGGGCAGATCGAGCGCTTCGGTGGAAAAATTGCGTGTTGTTTCGTTCATCGCCGTGATGAGGCAAGGCGTCCCGCCGTCAACATTAGTGATCGAAATGATGGAACCCGCACGTACCGAAATGCCACCAGCCTCGCCCCATATCACGTCTAGCCGCTGGTTACTTGATGTCTTTAAGCCGAGATAGCGCCGTCGCTCCATCTTGTCTGTTGAAGGTATCTGCAGCATGTTACGCTCCTGATATGTAACCGGTTTCATTCTTTGCTTGCCACTGTGGGAAGTCAAGCGATGAAGCCTTGGAGCCCGTTTCAAAGGTTTTTTGAGCGATTTCATGTCCTTGTCCGTGGACAAATGCGAGGAGCTTGGCGCAGCGCAAGTGCCATTGGGACGAAGCTGGTGCCAAGGACAACGGCACCCGAAGGGTTGCCTTACAGCTGGTTCATATGTCGTCATCGGGCTTGAACGACGTCCAGGCATTGCCCTGCGCCCTCTTCCTCGCCTGAACTCGACTGCAAGGCAATGAAATCATTCGAAGACTTTCAAAACGGGCTCTTAGTGTGGCGGAAAGATGGGGCTTGCTATCAAAGTGAGAGATGCGTTTGAGGAAAGTCGGTAGAATTCGCGACGTCGCCAAAGAGGTGGGGCTGTCGATCGCAACGGTCTCGAGGGTTATGAACGGGGCAACCAATGTCAGCCCTAAGACGCGAGAACGCGTGCTGAGCGCCTGCGAGAAGCTCGACTATGTTCCCAATCCTGCGGCACGCGCGCTTTCAACCAACAAGTCACGCACCATCGCCGCGATCATTCCAACCATCGAGCATTCCGTCTTTGCGAAGTATATCGCCGCGATCGAACAGACATTGAGCGAGCACAGCTACTCCTTGGTGATGGCCATCTCCAATGCCGACCAGGATGAAGAACTGAAAGCCGCGCGAAAACTCCTTGGGATGGGTGCTGAAGCCTTCATTCTGACGGGCGCTCGGCATCGCGATGAACTCTTCGACATGTTCAAGCGGCGAAACGTTCCCCATGTTTTGACATCCATCTGGGACCCGAACAACGAGAGCACGACGATCGGCTATGACAATGCCGCCTTGGCCGTGGAGGCCGTGACCTTCCTTGTCGCTTCGGGTCATCGGAACATTGCCATCATTCATGGCCCGCTTTCAGAAAGCGACCGCACCCAGGCTCGGCGATCGGGGGCGGTTGCGGCTCGAAGCGAGCAAACCACGATCGGCTTCTATGAGACCGAACTCAATGTCGCCGGCGGCAAGCGCGTCGTTCATGATATTCTGCAGTCCAGATTGCAATCCGGATCCCGATATACCGCCATTTTGTGTTTCTCGGATGTACTCGCGCTTGGTGCTTACCTTGCCTTATCCGCGGCCGGGCTCCGTATACCCGACGATATTTCCCTGATGGGCTTCGACAATCTGGACTGGTCGGATCAAGTCGTGCCGCCGCTGACTACGATCGATTTGCCCGCGAGACGCATGGGCGATGAAGTTGCTGCCCAGCTGATCGACCATCTCGAAAGCGCAAAACCCCTGCATTCGACCCTGCTATCAGGGAATATCATCCACCGGCAATCCGTTCGCAAAACTTGACCAAGGGTTCGTCGCGGGATCAATCATCAACGGGATGTGAAAAAATTTCCTATTACAGGCTAACATCGCTCATCGAACGTCTGATGCAGGTCCTCTCTCACGGAGCCGCGAAACGCTCAAAAAATAAAAAATACCAAACGAACCCGAGAGCCGCAGGAATCCTCAGTTTTTTTGGCGTCGACGACATCGCAAACTGCGCTAAATGTATCAACATTAGCCTAAAATCGGCCCGAACTGGCCATGACACCAACGCGCATCGCCGAGTCCCCATCGCCCCCATGGACACCAAGTCCAGTCCGGACCCGCATGGGTCCTTTAAAGTTTGGCAAAATCGCGTAAGATGCGGCCGGTTGTCTTTTAGCAAAACTGATAGTTCCCATGACTGATCTGAAGATGCTCCGCGAGAGCAAGGCTTGGCCGGTGGTCGAGGCGTTGAAGGTGGTTGAGCGGGTGGAGAAGGTGCCACCGGAAAAAGGCTTCGTCCTATTCCAGACGGGCTATGGGCCTTCCGGTTTGCCCCATATCGGAACCTTCGGGGAGGTGTTTCGGACCTCCTTGGTTCGCCAGGTCTTCGATCTCCTGTGCGATATCCCGAGCCGGCTCTATGCGTTTTCCGACGACATGGACGGGCTTCGGAAAGTCCCGGACAATCTGCCCAACCAGGCGATGGTGATGGAACATTTGGGCAAGCCGCTTACCGCGATCCCAGACCCTTTTGGCACTCATCCAAGCTTCGGCGATCATATGAATGGTCGTCTGGTGGAATTCCTGGACGGGTTTGGCTTCGAGTACGAACATCAAAGCGCCACCAAGCTCTATAAATCAGGTGCCTTCAATGACGAGATCAGGCGCCTCCTGGAGAAGTTCGAGCAAGTCAAGCAAGCGGTGCTGCCGGTTCTTGGCCCGGAGCGGCGCGAGACCTACAGTCCAGTTCTTCCGATTTGTCCCGAAACCGGGGTGGTTCTGCAGGTCCCCATTCTGGAGGTCGATCCGGATGATGGGACCGTGACCTATAAGAATGAAGCGGGTGAACTTGTGACGCAGAGTGCCCTTGATGGCCATGCCAAGCTGCAATGGCGGCCGGACTGGGCGATGCGCTGGGCAGCGCTTGGGGTAGATTACGAGATGTCAGGCAAGGATTTAATCGATGCCCACAAGCTCTCCGCCCGCATTTGTCAGATCCTAGGAAAGACGCCCCCTGAGGGATTCTTTTATGAGCTGTTCTTGGACGAGCAGGGGCAAAAAATATCGAAATCCAAGGGCAATGGTTTGTCCGTCGACGAGTGGCTGACCTATGGGCCGAAGGAGAGCTTGAAGCTCTTCATGTACCAGTCCCCGAAGAAGGCCAAGCGGCTCTATTTCGATGTCATCCCGCGCCAGGTCGACGATTACTCGACCTTCCTCGAAAAATTCCCGGAGCAGGATGAGCCCAAGCAGATCGTCAATCCCGTCTGGCATATGCACAAGCGCCAGCCGCCGCCTGGAGACCTGCCGATAACCTTTGCGATGCTCTTGAATCTCGCGAGTGTGGTGAATGCTGAAGAGCCTTCCGTGCTCTGGTCCTTCATCAAGCGCTACGCGCCGGACGCAACGCCCGAGGCGATGCCACTGTTGACCGAATTGGTCGAGCATGCGCTCGCCTATTACCGGGATTTCGTGAAGCCCAACAAGGCTTACCGCTTACCGAATGCTGAAGAGCGGAAGGGTCTGGAGGAGCTGTCCACCTTTCTCGCCGGGTTCGAGATGGATTACGACCAACCGGACGCTGCAGCTGCGCGCGTTCAAGAAGAGATCTACGAGATCGGCAAGCGCCATGGCTTCGCCGACAATCTGCGTGGTTGGTTTCAAGCCCTTTACGAGATCCTGCTTGGTCAAAGCCAGGGACCACGCTTCGGCTCCTTCGTGGCATTTTACGGTCCCTCGGAGACCCGCGAACTCATCGACCACGTGCTGAAGGGCGAGGCCCTCGGAAAGCCGGCCGCTTAATATGATTGAACGCTTGACGCTCAAGAAAAAGACGCCCCAACGTGCACCGAAAAAAGCACCCCCTTCAGCCGATAACCGCCCCACCACACCAAGGCGTCTAGCACTCGACGTGCTGGGTCGAGTGTTTGCTGATCAGCGCCCATTTGATGAGGCCTTTGCCGGCCATGCCAAGCTCGCGACGCTGGAAACGCGGGACCGCGCCTTTGCACGCCTCTTGATCACCACGGTGTTGCGCCGGCGTGGCCAGATCGACGAGGCATTGGATAAATATCTGAAGAAGGCACCAGATCCCAAGGTGCGCAACATTCTTCGTCTGGGTGCTGCCCAGCTCATGTTCTTGAAAACCCCGCCTCATGCCGCGGTCGGCGAGACGGTCGATCTCGCCCAGGGACGTGCGAGCTACGCAGCTGGGCTGATCAATGCCGTCCTTCGCCGGCTTGGCAATGAACTGACCGGCATCGAAAAACGCCAGGACACTGTCAGGCTGAATGTCGCCGATTGGCTCTGGGAGAGCTGGGTCAAGGCTTATGGCGAGCCCGCGGCCCGTGCGATCGCCGAGATCCAGCTCACCGAACCACCCCTCGATATCACGATCAAACGTGATCCGAAACCTTGGGCAAAAGCGCTTCAGGGCAGCTTGATCGGAGGGCAGTCTATCAGGCGGTCTACCGAGGTTGCTGGTGGCCAGGTCGAGGCATTGCCGGGCTACGAAAAGGGAAGCTGGTGGGTTCAGGACGTCGCGGCAACCCTGCCGGCACGATTGCTAGGACCCCTTGCCGGTCGCCATGTGATCGATCTTTGTGCCGCACCTGGCGGCAAGACCGCCCAGCTGGCGGCGGCAGGTGCGAAAGTCACCTCGATCGAGGGGTCGGAAAAAAGAGCCGAACGGCTGCGCGAGAACCTGACGCGTCTTGAACTCGAAGCCGAGGTCGTGGTTGCCGACGCTGCGGAATGGCGAGCGCCCGAGCCCGCCGTTCTCGTCCTTCTGGATGCGCCCTGCACGGCAACGGGGACGATCCGCCGCCATCCCGATATCACCTGGCAGAAAACGCCGGACGACGTTGCCAGGATGGCGGAGGTCCAGGAGAAGCTGATCCGAGCCACTGTCGATATGCTGGTCCCCGGCGGCATCCTGGTCTATGCCGTTTGTTCCCTGCAGCCGGAAGAGGGTGAGGAGCTGATCGCCAAGGTTCTAGCCGACGGCCTGCCGCTGGAGCGGATCCCGATCGCTGCCGAAGAGCTCTTTGATCTGCCGGTCAGTCTGACGGAGAAGGGTGAAGTGCGCAGCTTGCCGAGCCATCTGGCTGACCAGGGCGGTATGGACGGTTTTTTCATGGCGAGATTGCAGCGCGTTCCGTGATCAGGACAGGCGCTGGTTCCGGCATCATCTGATCAACAATGACCTATTGAAAAGCGTGAGTTGTCAGGCCTGCGCGGACGCGGTACCAGACGGGGCCGAAGCTTAGGAGAGATTACAATGACCGAACGTCCGATATCTCGGGCTTTGCTATCTGTTTGGGACAAGACTGGCCTGATCGATTTTGCCCGCGAGCTCGCGAATAACGGTGTTGATTTGGTGTCGACCGGGGGGACCGCGAAAGCCCTTCGGGAGGCTGGGCTCAGTGTGATCGAGGTCGCGGATCTTACCGGTGCGCCTGAAATTCTCGATGGTCGCGTCAAGACCCTGCATCCGGCCGTTCATGGCGGCCTGCTGGCAAGACGGGATCTTGATGCGCATATGACCACGCTAACCGAGCAAAGCATCCTTCCCATTGATATGCTGGTGGTTAACCTCTACCCGTTCGAAGCCACGATCGAGGCAGGTGCTGGTTATCAGGAAGCGGTGGAGATGATCGACATCGGCGGTCCGGCCATGATCAGGGCTGCTTCCAAGAACCATGCAGGCGTCACGGTGGTGACTGACCCTGGGGATTACCAGGAGGTTCTTGAGGCTTTTCGGGCCGGAGATGGCCGGATATCGGAAGGGCTTCGAAAGACCCTGGCCGCCAAGGCCTTTTCGCGCACCGCCGCCTATGACGCCGTGATCTCGACATGGTTCGCCCAACAACAAGAAGATCTCCTGCCCGAACAGCTGACCGTGACCGCCAAGCGCCAACAGATCACCCGCTACGGTGAAAATCCGCACCAAAAAGCCGCCTTTTATCGATCTGGACAGGCGCGCCCCGGCGTCGCTTCGGCCGAGCAGGTTCAGGGCAAAGAGCTGAGCTATAACAACATCGCCGATGCGGATGCCGCCTTCGAGCTGGTTGCTGAGTTCGAGACACCGGCGATTGCTGTCATCAAGCATGCGAACCCGTCCGGCGTGGCGCTGGGCGATGATCTCGCGGCCGCTTATGGCAAGGCGTTTGCCTGCGATCCGGTGAGTGCCTTTGGTGGCATCGTTGCTGCCAATCGCCCCTTGGATCGCGCTGTCGCCGAAGCCATTGCCCAGGTCTTCACCGAAGTGGTGATCGCACCTGGGGCCGATGATGAAGCCCGCGAGATCCTCGCCGGCAAGGCCAATCTTCGTTTGTTACTGACCGATGGCATGCCATCGGCGTCGGAACCAGGCCTTCTTATGCGTTCGATCGCGGGTGGGTTTCTTGTGCAAGAGCAGGATCGGGCTGGATCATCGACGCTTGATCTGAAAACCGTCACCAGGAATGAGCCCAGCGAACAGCAACGCGCCGATCTTTGTTTCGCCTTTACGGTGGCGAAACATGTGAAGTCGAATGCCATCGTCTTTGCACGCGATGGCAGAACGGTTGGTATCGGTGCCGGGCAGATGAGCAGGCTGGATTCGGTGCGGATCGCCACGGAAAAAGCCAAAGATGCGGCGAAGGCAGCCGGTGACGCAGAGACCTGGACGAAAGGTAGTGTTGTCGCCTCCGATGCCTTCTTCCCGTTCGCGGACGGTATCGAGGCTGCCTTTCAGGCCGGGGCGGTCGCCGTCATCCAGCCCGGCGGCAGTCGCCGGGACGATGAGGTCATCGCCGCTGCAGATCAGGCCGATGCAACGATGCTGTTTACCGGACGTCGCCACTTTCGCCATTAGAAGCGGCTGTCCAACCCGGCCTTGGTGCTTATTGATCCGATAAGGCCCAGATTCTGAACCAGCCTATCGAATGAACGTATGTTCTGGGCAGGTCGAACCAGCCGGCTTCCCCGGCCAAACCACCCGATATTTTCGGCGCGCCTGGGATATATTGGGCGCGGGAGCGGGCTGGCGCAGCGCAGCCTTGGTCGAAAAATACGCAAGCAGCCTCTTACGTGGCATTTGCCAGTCATGAAGACATCTTCACCCTCATAATGTGTCTCAGTTTGCGAGAAACAGTGAGAATTCTCTCAGGCTCTCTTGATGGGCAAAATTCGTAAAATCAATAAAAACAAATAGTTAGGGAAATTCGTCATTGTTGGCACGGCGCTTGTAACAGGTATGACAGGTGGGTCGGCATCTCCCCGGACGAAGGGCTGACGTCGGTGACCTCTGAGAGAGATCTCAGCTTTGATCCCAAGGGATAGGTGACCCGATGATAATCCCGACGTTGATGCCAAGACCAACCACCAGTCGATGTCATGACCCCGCGTGACATCGACATTGATAACCAGCCGGCCGGTAGCTACTCCCCGCATTTGGCCGCCGGCCGGCTGGAACCTCTCTCTACTCTTGATCGCAAGGCGGGTGGGATCTTGTTCTAAGGGCGTTGGCAGCGCGGATTCCGCCCTCCTTGCGATCAGGAATGTTGGAAGTTCTCGAGTTCACTTACTGAGTAACTACTAATCGTTGGCAAGACTTTTTGAGAAGAAGATGGTGTTTGAGTAGGAAGTGGCGTTTCGCACCGATGCAAATCGGTCTGGAGCGCCACTTCGCCTATGCTCTCATCCTTCGCTTACTGTTCCTCAAATAACCTCAAGATTCAAAGAAGCCTATGGCCGGATCAAGGAAAGACGGCAACATGCCGAAGAACCCCGCTATGAGCGTGGCGGCGATCAGGAGGAGCAGGAGAAAAAGGAAGAATTTTCGACCTTTCGACGGGCCTTTCGATTTTTTTCCCTTCATGAACTGTAGGCGACCAGCCATTTGGGATGGCATTGGACGACCGATCAAAGGTCCATAAAGACGCCTGATAAGATCACCCTGCAGGCCATAACGCTCAATACGCTCGGCAGCAGCCTGATCTCGCGAGAGGTAGCGTTCAATGGCGCTAATGCGATGTTCCGCTAATTCGCCGTCGAGATAGCCGTGCAGCTCGACATCGGAAACCTGCTGCGCATCGTTCTTCACCGCTGACCTCCTGCACCCAGCCTGCGATGGGCCTCAGCAAGATTGGCGTCCAAGGCAAGGCTCAATTGTTCGCGCGCATGGGCAACTTTCGCCATGACACGACCAGCAGGGACTTTGATGATCGTTGCGATATCACGATAGTTGAGATTTTCCAGGCTGATCAGAAGTAAGACGGCCCGATCTTCTTCTTCCAACCTTCCGATGGCATCGGCGAATTCTCTGATTTCGTCAACGTCAGCGCCCTGCAAGCGTTGATATAGAAGATCACCGAAGCTTTGGGACAGAGCTGGCTGGGCGGACTTCTGACTCTTCACGATTTCCGCGCGCAGTCGGTAAAGGATCATCAGCAGTGAAACGCATTGGTCCCGGTCGCCGCTCAGCTCGTCCGGCTCGTTAAACGCCTGCTGAAGGGTTTGTTGAACCAGAAGGTCGGCAGACCCCTCATCGCCGATCATGGCCGCAGCAAAGCGTCGAAGTCGCGGAGCTTCCGCTACCAGCATTGTCGGCATAAATCCAGTATTGACGGTCGGCTGGCGTCGACGTTGCTTTTGCGAGGCCGGTTGGACCTCCATCTCCAGATCGCTGTGCTCGACGGGTGAGGCCGAAGATGCGCGGATGGGGGCTGGCGTTTTGGCCCAGGGCTTCGCTGCGGGTAAGACATCCCCAACAGCATCCGTTTCCTTATCGGGCATGGCCGCCTCGTCACCCATCGGGATCGTCATCAAGCTCGAGAGCTTCGCTCCATGAACGGCGCCGATTTTTGGGCGGCGGCTTTCAGCTTTCCTGAGACTTGATTGAACGGGGGCTTCGTCGACCAGCGCTTCGGTCGGCGGCGGATTCGTGTCAACCTCGGCCTGATCGCTGCTGATCCTCACTTCGGGAATCTCGGGTGGTTGAACAGGCGCGGCTGCTGGCAGCGTTTTTGCCGCCATCGTCGTGGACACAGCCTGATGATGTGGGGGTGGGCTAGGTTCCCATGACTCATCGATCGATTGCCTGGCCTTCTCGCTTGGCAATAGCTCGCGCTCAGTCCGGTTGAGAGGTGGTCTCGGAGGTGGAAACCATGGCGCGGTGCCACGGGCTAAATCATGACCTTTGACATGTTGCGCCTCCTCGAAAGCATCGAAATCGTCGATGTCGTCAATGCTCTCGTAGATATCGGCATCTTTGAAGTTCTCTAACTCCAGACGGGCGGCTTCTTCATCCTCCAGGCGGGCAGCTTCTTCATTCCTGATTACCTTGTCGGTCGACGTCTGATCAAGCAGTGCTTCATCGGAAGGCATTCCCTCAAGAGGCGCCTTCTCGACAGATGCTTCCTCCAAAGGCGCTTTCTTCCCAGAAGGTGTTTCCTCGAAAAGGGCTTCCTCTGGCGGCGTTTCGCCGAGGAAAGATGTATCAAGAGAAAGCTCATCGAGCTCGTCAGAAGGCTGTTCGTTCGAGGGGTTCGCCTGTTCCTCAGGACCTGCAAAATAAGGTTCTGCGGGGCTTTCAGCATCGGATAGTTCGATCGGCGGCTTATCTGGCTTACTGACTGGTTGCGTCTCGGGAGTAGCTGTTTTCGCCACGCTGCTTTTTGGTGTTTGGCCAAGAATAAGGCTGCGCCTTTTACCCTCTTGAAGTTTGGCAATCGGCGGTGCTGGCTCTAGTCGCTTCGGCGCTGCAGGGGAGGCCTGCTCGGGACTTTCCACGTTGCGCCTGCGCTTTGATTGTACACCTTTGGAGAATGAAAACAAAAACCAACCTCTTCAGAACACGGGCCAAAAAAAGACGAGGAAAACCGTCGATGGCAAACAATCGCGCGCGACAATAGCATTATCTCTTAAAGCTTAAAAGAAACTAAAGGCACTACAATTCCAGATTTTCAAGCAATGCCTTGATGAATAGTTAAGAGATAGGTTATCGAGCTTCGGCCCTCACCTTTCTGGGATTTAGTCTTCGACCGCTGCTTTGAGAAGCGTGATGACATCCGCGCCATCCCATTCGGCATCGCCAAGTACGCGGCCGATTTCGCCACCTTCGCGATCGATCAGCAGGGTTGTCGGTAGGCCGGGGGCGAGCAAGGTCCGGCCGGCCTTCGCCGTCGGATCGTGATAAATTCTCAAATTATCCAGGCCCAGCTCATCGTAGAACGCGATAATCTTTCCGATATCGCCTCGATCCACGGCAAGAGCGATGACCTCGAGGTCATCGCCGCCAAGCTCGGCCTGCAAGCGATCAAGCGAAGGCATTTCCTTCCTACAGGGTGCGCACCAGGTCGCCCAAAGATTGAGAACGACGACGCGGCCTTGAAATTCATCGAGACTGCGCTCATTACCGTCACCATCCATGAACGTAAGCTCGGGCACCGGGCCGGAATCGGTGGCGGCGAAATTGAAAGCCTTGGCCGACCAGGCTGCCGTACAAAGGGCAAGGGTCATGGCCAAGCCGAAAAAGGCCCGGCTCGTCTCGCGGCGACAAGGGCCAAAGCTGGCAGAACGCGACATTGTATATTCCAGGACTGGTGGACAGATCATTGAGCAACGGTAACGACGACAAGAGACAAAAGCCCACCCGCGGCGTCGATCTTTGGGGAGGGCATTTCGCTGATGGGCCGGCACCGCTGATGCAACAGATTAATGCATCGATCAGCTTCGACAAGCGTCTCTACGCTCACGATCTCGCGGGGTCGAAGGCCCATGCGCGCATGTTGTGCTCGGTGGGGCTGTTGAGCGATGTCGAACGGGATGCGATTTTGAATGGCCTGGACCGGATCGAAACATCGATCGAGGATGGCAGCTTTACCTTCAGCGCTGAGCTTGAAGACATTCACATGAATATCGAAGCCAAGCTGACCGACATGATCGGTGAGCCTGGGCGCAAGCTGCATACGGGGCGATCCAGGAACGACCAGGTGGCCACCGACTTTCGTCTTTGGATGCGCGATGCGATCGATGAGACCGATCGCCTGCTGGCCGAACTTCAGCGCGCGCTGATCGATCGTGCGGAAGAAGATCATGATGCCGTGATGCCGGGCTTTACCCATCTGCAGGCAGCCCAGCCGGTCACGCTTGGACATCATCTTCTCGCCTATGTCGAGATGTTCGGCCGGGATCGCGGTCGTTTTGGCGATGGCAGAGCCCGGTTGAACGAATGCCCGCTTGGTGCAGCAGCCCTTGCCGGTACCAGTTTTCCGATCAATCGGGCAGCAACGGCGGAGGATTTGGGGTTCACAAGGCCGATGGCCAACTCGATAGATGCTGTCTCGGATCGCGACTTCGCCCTTGAGTTCCTTTCCAACGCGTCGATCGCCGCGGTGCATCTTTCCAGATTAGCCGAGGAGCTGGTGCTCTGGTCGACCCATCAATTCGGGTTCGTGAAGATGAGCGAGGCTTTCTCTAGCGGCAGCTCGATCATGCCGCAAAAGCGCAATCCGGATGCCGCTGAACTGGTGCGCGGCAAATCAGGGCGCATTGTTGGCTCTTTGTCTGGGATGCTGATGACCTTGAAGGGCCTGCCACTCGCCTATTCAAAGGACATGCAAGAGGACAAGGAGCCGGTATTCGATGCCGTGGCCAGCTTGAACCTCTGTCTCGCCGCTTCTGCTGCCATGATCGACGGCATGAAGGTTGATCGAGAGCGCCTGAGGGCTGCAGCCGGTGTCGGCTATACCACAGCGACCGATCTCGCCGATTGGCTGGTGAAGGCGCTGGCCATGCCGTTTCGCGAGGCACATTCGGTTTCGGCCAAGGCGGTTCGTCTGGCTGAAGCGGAAGCGCTCGATCTCGCCGATATCAGTCTTGAGCAGTTTCAGTCCATCGATTCGCGTATTACCGAAGATGTCTTCGAGGTTCTGACGGTCGACCAGTCTGTCGCCTCACGAAGGAGTTTCGGCGGCACAGCGCCTGACAATGTCCTTAATGCCGCGCGCCATGCCAGGGTACGCTATTTATAGGCAGGGATGCTCGCCTTTTGGTCGAGATCCTCTCGACAGAATGGCTATATCGGTGTTCAATAACGCCCGCGATGATAGGGGAAGGAAGCGCCCTTCGCGGAAAAAGCGATGGCGTACCGAATGATCGATCAACACGGCCAAGAATATGGTGAGCGCTAGATAAGATGTCGGTTGGGCAGAATAAAGTGGTTGGGATGAATCCCAGCCTTGCAGGCGACGCTAGAAGACGTCAATCACGTCGAAGCCTTTTTGCGGCCTCTCTCCCTTTGGTCGTGGCGATCGCGGGCATGCTTGCAGCTTGCGGTAAGAAAGGTGATTTGGAGGCGCCGCTGCGCGCAGCGCCGGCCGCGCCAGCCGCCACGCCTGCCGATGAGCAGCCCACCGTTGAGAAGACGGAAGCCCCGGAATGACAGGCTCGTTCCACTATCGAGGCGGCGCTCTCTTCGCCGAGGGGGTGTCCCTTGCCAAGATCGCGAAAGCGGCGGGAACCCCCGTCTATGTCTATTCCAGCCAAGGCATGCGATCCAGGCTCCATCGTCTGCAGAAGGCCTTTGCCGATCAGCGGCTGATGGTCTGCTACGCTATCAAGGCGAATAGCAACCTCGCCGTGATCCGAACATTGGCCAATGAAGGGGCAGGGGCCGAGATCGTGTCGGGCGGCGAGCTGCAAAAGGCCCAGGCCGCGGGGGTTCCGGGCAACAAAGTAATGTTCGCCGGTGTTGCCAAAAGCCGGGATGAGATGGCGCAGGCACTAGATGCCGGCATCGCCCAGTTCAATGTCGAGAGCGTGCCTGAGCTGATTGCGCTCGGCGAAGTGGCGGCCTCCAAAAAGATGACCGCCCCTGTTGCGATCCGGGTGAACCCCGATGTCGCGGCCGACACCCATGAAAAGATCAGCACGGGCCGAAAGCAGGACAAGTTCGGCATTGCCTACGAGCAGGCTGGTGAGATCTACGCCATGGCCAACAGTTTGGCTGGCATCGAACCCATTGGTTTGCACTTGCATATCGGCTCGCAGATCATGAGCCTTGCGCCATTCGAAGCTGCCTATCGCCGTGGCGCTAATCTGGTGCGTGAGCTTCGGGCAGCCGGCATTCCTATTCAGCGCCTGGATCTCGGCGGCGGCATGGGCGTGCGGTATCAAGGCGATGCGGAGCTGGATGTCGAGGCCTATGCAGCGCTGGTGCGCTCGATCACCGCTGACCTTGATGTGGATCTTCTGCTTGAGCCAGGGCGGTATCTGGTCGCTGAAGCGGGTGTTCTTCTGGCCAAAGTTCTTTACATGAAAGAAGGGCATGATCGGCCATTCGCCATCCTGGATGCCGGGATGAACGATCTGATCCGCCCGGCGTTGTATGATGCGTACCATGAGATCCTACCCGTGGTCGAAGCCGGGGATGACGCACCACGCCAGCCAACCGATGTGGTGGGGCCGATTTGCGAGAGTTCGGACACCTTTGCCCGAGGTCGCTCGTTGCCCTCCTTGAAGGCGAATGATTTGGTAGCGTTTCTTGGCGCAGGAGCGTATGGTGCTGTGATGGCTTCGGACTACAATGCAAGGCCGCTCGCGGCTGAGGTGCTGGTCGATGGCGACCGCTTCTCGGTGGTGAAGCCAAGGATTGAGCCGGCAGAGCGCTTTTCCCATGAGAGCCTGCCGGATTGGCTTCATGCTGCGCCGTTAGAGCGCGGCAGAGCTGGTTAAGCGAGGAGCAGGGCAATGGCGAGCATTGACCCCAGACAGCAACTCGGTTTCAAGCTCCGTCTCGGGCTAGCGAGGATAGCGCAGGCTTTTGAGGGGCTCTGGCCTGCCATTTTGCCGGCTCTCGGCACGATCGGCGTATTTCTGGTTATCAGTCTCTTCGGCCTTTGGCAGTTTATACCTGGCTGGCTGCATGGTGTCGGGCTTGCCCTTTTTGTCTTTGCACTTGGCAGGGCTCTGTTTTTAGCGGGCAAGGCGCTGATATGGCCCAGCCGCGACCACGGGCTTGGACGTCTTGAGCGCGTGAACGGGCTTAGCCATCGCCCCCTTCGATCCTTGGAAGACGAGCTTGCCGGCGGGGCAGATGATGATGTTTCCCAGTCACTTTGGCAGCGCCACAAGGAGCGCTTGGCCAAGACGGTCAACAATCTAAAGGTAGGCCTGCCGCGCTCGGATATGCCAAGGCGTGATCCCTGGGCGCTTCGCATCGGTCTGGCGCTGCTTTTGATTGTGGCAGTCGTCGAAGCTGGTAGCATGGCACCCAAACGTCTGGCAGCTGCTTTCGATCTGCACCGCCGGGATGGCTCGGTCGAGCAGAGTCTCCAGCTGACGGTTTGGGTTAATCCGCCAGACTATACCGGCTTGGCGCCGGAGCAGCTTGAGATCGAAGTGCCGCTCCTGGGCGATGAGATCCTGGTCGATACCACCCCAAGTCGAAGCTTTCCCGCGGGTAGTGAGGTTTTCGCCCAGCTCCATCATATCGATGAGGCGATTGAGCGTTATGCGCTGAGTGTTGGCGATGTCGCCGAACCTTTTGCCGCTTCCGGCGGTCAGAGCGCTGAGGCGCGCCTGGTTGTCGATCAGTCGGGTGAACTCAAGGTCGGCTCCCAGGCTGAAGTTCTGGGATCCTGGGATCTGGATATTGTTCCGGATGCGCCGCCCGAGATCGCACTGTCGGAACCACCGGCGGTGACCCAGCGTGAGGTCATGCGTTTTCAGTTCGAAGCAAGCGATGACTATGGCATCAATAGCATCGCGCTGCATCTGGCGCGCCCCGGGCGTGACGACGACGGTGAGCGGATCGAGCTTATTCAGCCCGCCGAGGGTGCCGTTGATATCAGCGATGCCGCTTATCTTGATCTGACCCCGCATCCCTGGTCGGGTCTTCCGGTCGAACTTCGCCTGGAGGCGATGGACGGTCTTGAGCAGAGTGGCTTTAGCGAAACAGTTAAGCTGGTTCTGCCAACTCGGAATTTCACCCATCCCGTCGCCAAGGCGATTGTCGAGCAGCGCCGAATTCTTGCCTCTGAGCCCGAAATCCGGCGCGAGCAGACTGCGGCGGCCTTGAATGGCCTCAGCCATCGACCTGAGGAATTCCAGGACAACGCAACCGTCTATATGTCGCTCCGGTCCATGGCGACACGGTTGATGTTCGAAGATAGCGATGAAAGCCTGGATGAGGTCCTCGAGCTGATGTGGGAGACGGCCCTTCATCTTGAGGATGGCAGCCTTTCCCTCGCTGGCAGGGAATTACGCGAGCTGCAGGAAGCGTTGCGCGATGCACTTGCCAATGGCGCCAGCGATGAAGAGCTGGAGCGCCTGATGAACGAGCTTCGCCAGGCGCTCGACAATTACCTCGATGCGCTGGCCCAGCAAACCGAGCAGCAGATGTCCGATCAGCCATTAATGCCGACGGACGAAAATGCCATGGCGTTCGATCGGCAGGATCTGCAGCAGATGCTCGATGATATGCGCGATATGATCGAGACCGGTGCGCGCGATGCGGCCCAGGAGATGCTGGCGCAGCTTCAGGAGCTTCTGGAAAACCTGCAGGTCGGGCAGCAGAATAGCCAGATGCAACAGGGTCAGCAGATGATGAATGAGCTGCAGGAGATGATCCAGCAGCAGCAAAGTCTGCTCGACGAGACCTTCGGTTTGTCCCGAGAACAGAGGCAGCAAGGGACGGGCGAGCAAGGGCAGCAGGGGCAACAAGAACAACAGGGTCGTCAACAAGGGCAGCAGGGGCAACAAGGTCAGCGGCCTGGCAGTCAGAGTGGCCAGGTGGCGATGGATCAGGAGAGCCTGCGGCGGGCCCTTGGTCAAATGATGGAAGCCATTGGTGAAAATGGTATGCAGATCCCGCGTGCGCTTGGCGAAGCCGAGCTTTCCATGCGTGCCGCAAGGGAGGCGCTGGAAGGTGGCCAGCCCGGCAATGCGCTCGATCCCCAGGCCAATGCGCTTGACCAGCTCCGACAGGGTGGCCAGGCGATGATGCAGGAAATGCAGCGCATGGCTGGCCAACAGGGGCAACAAGGTCAACAAGGACAGCAGGGCCAGCAAGGCCAGCAATTCGGCCAGGGGCCCACGGATCGTGACCCGCTCGGCCGCTCACCCTTCAATCGTGGTGAAGCTGACCAGTTTGGTCCGCAAGTGCCTAGCGATCTCGATCTCGGCAAGGCGCGTAAGATCATGGAAGAGTTGCACCGTCGTTCAGGTCAGCGCAACCGCCCAGCCGAAGAACTCGACTACTTTGAACGCCTCCTCCGCCGCTTCTGACGGCGGGGTCGTCGGCCAGGACTTACCTGAGTTTGAGGCGGGACGATTTGTTTTCCATTTCCGATGAACCGTCACCCAATGTCGATGAACGGCCTGATGGGTGTGCGGTCGATTGTATGGTTCTGCATTATACCGGGATGAAGACGGCGGAAGAGGCATTGGCGCGGCTTTGTGACCCTGCGGCCAAGGTCAGCGCTCATTACCTCATCGACGAAGACGGGCGGATCCTCCGTCTCGCGGATGAAGCCAAGCGTGCCTGGCATGCCGGCGTCAGCTGTTGGCAGGGGCGGGAGCGGCTGAACGACTGCTCCATTGGCATCGAGATCGTCAATCCCGGCCATGAATGGGGCTATCGGCCGTTCACCGAACTGCAATATCGGGCCTTGGAATGGCTTTGCCCGTTGATCATGGCCAGGTGGTCGATCCCACCGTTGCGGGTGCTCGCTCATAGCGATATCGCACCTGATCGCAAGGAAGATCCGGGTGAGCTGTTCGACTGGCAGCGTCTCGCCAAGAGCGGTATCGGCGCCTGGCCCGAGGACGGCGATGGAAGACCGCGCTCGATGAACGAAGCTCTCCAGCAACTCCACCGAATCGGCTATAGCCTCCCCATTCCTTGTGACGATAGGTCAACTGCCCGCCGGCTGGCGGGTTTCCAGAGGAGGTTTCGGCCGGAGCGGGTGGATGGGGCTTTGGATCGGCAGACGCTGGCGCGGCTGGACGGCGTGCTTGCCGCCTGGAACGATGAGAAGGGGACAATGTCTTGTTGAAACTGAAACCGAACTGCGAATACTGCAACAAGGACCTTTTACCTGCCGTATCGGATGCGATGATTTGCTCCTATGAATGCACGTTCTGCCGGGATTGCGTGGACCGTCATCTTTCCAATGTCTGTCCCAATTGCGGTGGCGGCTTTGCTTCGCGACCGATCCGTCCCGCCAAGTCCTGGCGGCCCACCACGGGCCTGGACCGCCACCCGTCGTCGACAGAGCGCGTCTCGATGAAACATAGTGGTGAGGCGCTTGCCGCCTTCATCGATCAGATCAAGGCGATCCCACCGGAAGAACGCTGAGGTAAACGGACAGGCCATGATACCGACTATTGAGACCGAAAGGCTCAGGCTTCGCGGCTGGGAAGAGAAGGATTTTCCAGCCTATGCGATGCTGAGGGCGGATCCCGTCTCGCAGGCATATGTCGGCCCGGTCATGACGCGATCAGAGGCGTGGAACCGATTTTGTTTCGATCTCGGGTTCTGGGCGTTGCGCGGCTATGGCATTTTCGCGATTGCCGACAAGGCGAGTGATGAGGCGCTCGGCTATACAGGTATCTGGTTTCCTATGTTTCTTGACGAGCCAGAGCTGTCCTGGTCGCTTTTTCACAGCGGAAGGGGGCGTGGTTATGCGACCGAAGCCGCTGGAGCGGCGCGCAGCTGGGCTTATGAAACCTTGAGCCTACCACCCTTGATGAGCCTCATCGAGCCGGACAACGTCGCCTCAAAGGCCGTTGCAAGCCGTCTCGGCGCGGTGTTCGAGAAAGAAACCATGCTCGACGGCGCAACCCGGCATCTTTACCGACACCCTAAATGATTGATCACATTTCCTCTTGATTCCAAGTCCATGCAGGCCGACATTCGGCCTGATTAGGTGGCTGGATGGCCGCTCCCGGGTTTTGCCTGGGGGAGGAAAGTCCGGGCTCCATGGAAACACGGTGCCGGGTAACGCCCGGCGGGGGTAACCCCAGGGAAAGTGCCACAGAAAGCAATCCGCCCTCCTGAGCGCAAGCTTGAGGGTCAGGGTGAAAGGGTGCGGTAAGAGCGCACCGCGGGGTCGGTAACGCTCCCGGCATGGCAAACCCCACCGGGAGCAAGACCAAGTAGGGACGATGGCCCCTTAACTGGGGCAGGCCTGTTTCCGGGCCGGTCGTCCGGGTCGGTCGCGCGAGGCGTTCGGTAACGAGCGTCCCAGAGGAATGGTCATCCAACGGCCTGTTTTCCACAGGCTGTAGACAGAACCCGGCTTATAGGCCACCTGATCGCCTACCTTTTATAAGACTTCGCTTGATAGTAGAGAGAACAAAAAGAGAACAAAGTTGTTTTCCCTGTCCTGTAAGACCTCGCCAAGGCCTGGCAAAACCTCAGAATTCAGCCATTTTTCCGGTCAATCACAGGGCAATGAAAATTTATCGTTTAGAATCAATTGATTGAAAGCGTTTCTTGAAATGAGGTCTTGACTGAAAATTTCCGTAACTTTAGGGTGAATTTCTGTTGATTCAAATTGATCCTTGCATTGATCAAGTTGGAGTTCGGCTGATCGTTTGAGGCCGTGGCGTGTCGTCGGAAGTTCTCATGATTTATTCTGTTGCTACAAATAGAGCTCTCAGTCGAGTAAGACGACGTCTTGATAACCATGGCGCAACCCTTCCGATAGTTCACCAAAACGGGGCCGATCGATGACCGGGCCCGTTAATCAAACCCAAAGCCGCGAGGCATCGGCTGGCGGTCATCTCCCGGTAATGCTGGATGAGGTGCTTGAAGCGCTCGCGGTGCGCGATGACGGCGAGTATCTGGATGGAACGTTCGGCGGGGGCGGCTACAGCCGGGCCATCCTTGAGGTCGGTGCGAGGCGCCTTATTGGGCTGGACCGTGATCCCGCTGCTGTTGCGCGGGGGCAGGATCTCGCTGAGCAGTACAAACAGTTTACCATGCTTGATGGCCAGTTCGGGTCGATGGAACAGTATCTGACCGAGATCAACGTTGATCAGCTCGATGGCATCGTTCTCGACGTCGGGGTTTCGTCCCAGCAGATCGACAATCCCGAGCGCGGTTTTTCCTTTGCCGCCGACGGGCCTCTCGATATGCGCATGGCGCAGGCGGGCGAAACTGCAGCGGATGTCGTGAACGGTACTGATGAGCAAACGCTTGCCACTATCATCTATCGTTATGGCGAGGAGCGGGCCAGTCGGCGCATTGCTCGTGCGATCGTCGAGCATCGCGGACATCAACCGATCACTCGGACCGCCGAGCTCGCCGATATCGTCGCGGGCGTTCTTGGTCGGCGCGGAAAGATCGATCCGGCGACCAGGACGTTTCAGGCCCTTCGCATTCATGTGAACGATGAGCTGGGCGAGCTGGAACGGGCCTTGGCGGCGGCGGAGACACTGTTGCGCCCGGGCGGCAGGCTGGTGGTGGTGGCGTTCCATTCCCTCGAGGATCGGATCGTCAAACAGTTCCTCACGGCAAGAAGCGGCCAGACGGCGAGGCCATCTCGTCATCTGCCGGATCAGCCAGACGATCGTCGAGCCGCAAGTTTTCGGACGCTGTCCAAGCGCCCGGTCAAGCCGAGCGATGCCGAGATATCGAGAAACCCAAGGGCCCGATCAGCGCGTCTGCGTGCTGCCGAGCGGCTGCCCGACACCGAGGACAAGCCAAGATGCTGAAGCTTAGTATCGCCAGTCTGCTGATTGCTGTCCTCGCCGCCTGCGGCGTTTATGCGTTCAAAGGGGAAACCCAAGGCCTTGAGCGCGATCTTCGCCGGGTGGAACGCATGATCGACAAGGAAAATTTCGAGATTACACGCCTGAAGGCGGAATGGGCGACGCTCAGCGATCCCGCACGCTTGACCCGCCTGGCCGAAGCTCATCTTGAGCTCAAGCCTGCCGAACCGCGCCAAATCGCTGGTATCGACGATATCCCGCTTCGGAGCGACCTAGATCATGGCGAAGCACCCGCTCTGGTAAGCTCGATCGATCCGGCCAAGCTCGGCGCCCCAGGCGCCGTCAGTCAATGAGAAAACGAGGCAGGCAAAAAGCTGTCGGCCTCGAACTTCGTCAGGCACGATCACGGCTTCGTTTCCTGATGGTGCTTGGCCTTCTGGCCTTCACCGGTCTCGGTGCGCGGCTGGTGGATCTCGCCTTGCTCTCAGAAAGGCTGGTGGTGGCCCCGCGGCTTGCCACCAACCCGATGGACAACCAGACGCGCCGCGCCGACATCGTCGATAGACAAGGTCGGTTGATCGCGACGGACTACCCCAAAGTCTCGGTCTTCGCCGATCCGAGCGAAGTCATCGATCCCGATCAAACCGCGGACCAGCTCGCAAGTGTCCTTACCGATATTAAGGTGGAGAGCCTGAAAAAGCGCTTTCGGGGGAAATCCCGTTTCGTCTGGGTGAAGCGGCATATAACTGATCACCAACAACGCCGGATCATGCATCTTGGCTTGCCCGGTGTGCAGTTTCGAACCGAATATCATCGGGTCTATCCACAAAGGAACCTGATGTCTCATCTGGTCGGCTATGTCGGTGTCGAGAACCAGGGGCTTGCTGGCATTGAGCGCAGTTTCGAGGATCGCCTGACCAAGGAGGGGCTTTATGACGGCCCCTTGCAGCTGACCCTGGACCTTGGCGTGCAGGAGGTCGTGCGCAGCGAGCTGAAAGCCGCGGTCGATCGTTTTCAGGCGAAGGGTGGTACAGGCTTGGTCCTGGATGCCAAAACCGGCGGGCTATTGGCAGCCGTCAGCTTGCCCGACTTCGATCCTAACCACTACAGGCGTGCTGAAAAGCTCGCGACCTTCAATCGCAATACCCAAGGCAGCTACGAGCTGGGGTCGCTCTTCAAGGTGCTGACCGCTGGCATGGCGCTTGATTCTGGCGTGATCGATATCACCGATGGTTTCGATGCGACCAAGCCCTTTAAGATGAACCGCTACAGCATCAAAGACTTCCATGCCAAGGAGCGTTATCTCAGTGTGCCGGAGGTCATCGCTTTCTCCTCTAATATCGGGGCGGCCAAGATGGCGATGGCGTTTGGCACCGAGACGCAGGAAGACTATTTCAGACGCCTTGGCCTGCTGGATCGCCATCCCATCCGCTTGCTCGAGAAGTCGTCGCCGCAGCGGCCGAAGGTCTGGCGCGAGATCAATACGGTGACCGCCTCTTACGGCCACGGTATCGCCGTTTCGCCCCTTCAGACCATCGATGCGGTTGCAGCGATGCTGTGCAGCGGTGAACGACAGCCGGCGCATCTGACAGTCGAAGAACGTCGTGACGTGCCGATGAGGCCATCAGTGGTATCGGTCGACACGGCCGCCAAGCTTCGTTGGATGATGTGGCTGGTGGTCGCGGAAGGGAGCGGCAGCAATGCAAAGGTGCCGGGCTATCTGATCGGTGGCAAGACCGGCAGCGCCGATAAGGCAGGACCGAAGGGTTATGGGGATCAGCGGCTGCTCTCCTCCTTCATCGGCGCCTTTCCGATGGAGGCACCGCGCTACCTGGTCCTGGTCACCTTGGACGAACCTGTAGGGGATGAGGGAACCTTCAACTACGCGCATGGTGGCTGGACGGCGGCACCGACGGTCGGGAAGATCATCAGCCGTTCCGGTCCTATTCTCGGCTTGAAACCGACCTCGACGATTGCTGAGCGCTGGTTTCGCGATCATTTGACGGTTGGTGAGGCGTTTGACGGCTATCACAACAAGATGAAACCGAGTTATGCCGCTGTCGCGAACGCCGATGACGCCTGGATCTTTCCCGCGGCTGACCTTGGCTTGAAAGGAAACGAGCGATGCGGTTGCGGCAGCTGCTCGATCCCGGGATAGCGGTCCCAGGTGACCCCAAGAGCGATCCGGAGATCCGAAGCCTGACGGCCGATTCGAGGAAAGTAGACAGCGGCGCGCTGTTTGCGGCTTTTGTCGGTACCCAGAGCGATGGACGAGGTTATATCGACGATGCGGTCGCCCAAGGGGCCGTGGCCGTCCTGGCCGACAGCTCTATGAAGGATCTGGCCCTTCCGGTGCCGCTGATCGTCGATCCTGAGCCGAGGCGGTTATTCGCCAAGATGGCCAGCCGTTTCTTTGACGCCCAGCCCGCCAATATCGTCGCCGTCACTGGAACGAACGGGAAGACGTCGATCGCGACCTTCACCCGGCAGCTCTGGCAAGCCCTGGGGCTGAAGGCTGCGAGCCTCGGCACGCTCGGTCTGGAAGCACCAGGCTTCGCTGGCGAGGCCGGCCTTACCACGCCCGATCCAGTGGCATTACACCAACTTTTGGCGGAACTTACCGAGGCCGGCGTCCGGCATCTGGCCTTGGAGGCCTCCAGCCACGGCCTCGATCAGCATCGCCTGGACGGGGTGGTTCTCAAAGCGGCCGCCTTCACCAATCTCTCCCGTGATCATTTCGACTATCACGGCAGCGTGGACGCCTATTTCGCCGCGAAGGCCAGGCTGTTCGGGGAGCTTTTGCCAAAGGACGGAACGGCCGTCTTGAACGCTGATATTCCCGAGATCGACAAGCTGAAAGCGATTTGCCTGGAGCGCGGCCTCAGGGTCGTGACCTATGGCCGAAAGGCCGACGATATCAAGCTCCTGCAACGCCATGCCCATGGCGATGGTCAGGAACTGGAGATCGCCTTCAACAAGCGCAGCTTTCATATCAAGACACCCCTGATGGGCGCCTTTCAAGCAGAGAATTTGCTGGCAGCCCTCGCCTTGGCATGGGTTGGTCTCGGCGATGGAATGCTGGACCGGCTGGTTGCAGCGCTCGGTCAGGTAAAAGGTGCTCCTGGAAGATTACAGCTTGTTGATGGAAGCCAAGAGGGTGTTTCGGTGTTCGTCGACTATGCCCATACGCCAGATGCCCTTTCCCATGTCCTTAAAGCCCTTCGCCCCCATACCAAGGGCGAGTTGATGGTGGTTTTTGGCTGCGGCGGCGATCGCGACAAAGGCAAAAGGCCAGCGATGGGCAAGATTGCCGGTGATCATGCAGATAAAGTATTTATCACCGACGATAATCCGCGTAGTGAAGACCCTTCGTCGATCAGGCAAGCGATCCTTGAGGCCTGCCCTGATGGTATCAATCTCGGCGATCGCGAAAAAGCTATTCATCTTGCCGTCAGCAAGCTTGGTGTAGGTGATATTCTGGTCGTGGCGGGAAAAGGGCATGAGACCGGCCAGATTGTCGGTGATCGTGTTCTTCCTTTCGACGATGTTGCCGTCGTCAAGGCGGCGTTGGTCGATCGAACGGGGCCTGGATCGAAGGATTCCGCCCCTTTGTTGCATGGACGTGAAGGGTGAATGGAGCCATTTGGAGTGCCGGTGATATCGCGCTTGCGACAAGCGGCCTGGTAAAAGGCGGCAACGCCGCTCTCGACTGGTCAGTGGTCGGTGTCTCCATCGACAGCAGGACCGTCTTGCCGGGCGAGCTTTTTATTGCCCTGCGCGGCCCGAACCACGACGGCCATAAATATGTCGCCTCCGCCTTGGAGCGGGGTGCTGCCTGCCTGGTTGACAAAATTCCTGCCAAGATTGCCGAGACAGCGCCGATCATCCTGGTGAAAGATACCATGGCGGCCTTGACCGAGCTTGGCCGAGCGGCGCGCGATCGATCAGAGGCGCGGATCATTGGAATTACCGGAAGTGTCGGCAAGACCGGTACCAAGGAGGCGCTTCGTCAGGTGCTCAGCCCCCAGGGCGTCACCCATGCAAGCGTGCAGAGTTTCAACAACCATTGGGGCGTGCCGCTTAGCCTTTCTCGCGCGCCGCAGGATTCTGTTTATGAGATCTATGAGCTCGGCATGAACGCGCCTGGCGAGATTGCGCAACTGACCTCCCTCGTTCGCCCCGAGGTCGCGCTGATCACGACGATCGCACCCGCCCATCTCGGCAGCTTTCCCTCAATCGATGCGATTGCGGCGGCCAAAGCCGAGATCTTTGAGGGCTTGATGCCAGGCGGTGTTGCTATTCTGGATCGGGACAATCCTTATTTCGAGGCGCTGAAAGAGCGTGCTCAGGCTCAAAACTGCGGGCGTGTGATCAGCTTTGGCGAGGCGGACGATGCTGATGCGCGCCTGCTCGCCAAGCGCCTCCATAACGACAGCAGCGATGTCAGAATGGCCCTGGACGGTAAGGAATTTCGCTACCGCATTGGAGCGCCGGGACACCATTGGGTGAAGAACAGTCTCGCCGTCATCGCGGCTGCCGCTGCGGTCGGTGCCGATCCCGAGGCCGCTGCCGCATCCCTCGTCGACTACGAGCCACCCAAAGGACGCGGCCAGCGCCATCAGATCGATTGGCCGGATGGTGAGGTCCTTCTGATCGATGAAAGCTACAACGCCAATCCGACCTCGATGCGTGCCGCGATTAGTCTTCTCGATAAATCGCCCGGCCGTAAGATCGTGGCCTTTGGCGATATGCTCGAACTTGGCGAGCAGACCGCGCAATTCCATGCCGAGCTTGTGGACCCGCTCCTAGAGAGCCAGGTCGATCGGGTGTTCACGGTCGGCTCAGCCATGCGCCATCTGCATGCGGCCTTGCCGAAGGAGCGCCGCGGCGTGCATGTGGAGCGGGCGAATGCTTTGGTGCCGATCCTGGCGAGCGAACTGTTGCCGGGTGACACGGTCCTGGTGAAGGGATCGCTCGGCAGTGCCATGGGACAAGTTGTGGAGGGATTGTTGTCGCAAAAAGACCTTGGCGATCTTCGACCCGGTGAAGGGGGCTAGGGCCGATCATGTTGTTTAATCTTCTCTCCCCGCTCGCCGATGATTTCGGCTTTTTCAATCTCTTCCGCTATCTGACGTTCAGGACCGGCGGTGCTGTTCTGACCGCATTGGTGGTGAGCTTCGTGATCGGCCCACCGTTGATCCAGTGGCTGCGTTCCCGTCAAGGGGAGGGCCAACCGATCCGTGATGACGGCCCGCAAACCCATCTTGCCAAGAAGGGCACGCCGACCATGGGCGGCACCCTGATCCTGATGGCGATTTCCTTTGCCACCTTGCTCTGGGCTGATCTCACCAATGGCTATGTCTGGGCTGTGCTGATGGTCACGCTTGGCTTTGGCGGCATCGGCATGATCGATGATTTTCAAAAGCTGACGAAACGCTCCAGCAAAGGCATTTCGGCACGCATGAAGCTGATGTGCCAAGGTGGCATAGCGATCATCGCAGCGCTCTGGATCGCCTCGATCACCGGTGATCCGCTTGGCACCGCCCTAACCTTTCCCTTCTTCAAGGATGTTATGCTGCAACTCGGTTGGTTCTTTCTGCCGTTTGCAACCATCGTGATGATCGGGACTTCGAATGCGGTCAACCTCACCGATGGTCTGGATGGCCTCGCTATCGTGCCGACCATGATCGCGGCTGCCTGTTTTCTGATCATCGCCTATCTTGTCGGCAATGCCCGCTATGCTCCCTATCTTGGCGTACCTTATGTTCCGGGTACCGGCGAGCTCGCCATTTTCTGCGGTGCCTTGGTCGGCGCGGGCTTGGGTTTTCTCTGGTTCAACGCGCCGCCCGCCATGGTGTTCATGGGGGATACCGGCTCGCTCGCCACAGGGGGGGCTATCGGAACGGTCGCTGTTGTCACCAAGCATGAACTTGTCCTGGTGATCATCGGCGGCCTGTTTGTGCTGGAAGCGGTTTCGGTGATCGTTCAGGTCGCGTCTTTCAAGTTGACGGGCAAGCGCGTGTTCCGCATGGCGCCGCTACATCACCATTTTGAGCAAAAGGGTTGGGAAGAGCCGACCATCGTTATCCGTTTTTGGATTATAGCGGTGATTTTGGCGTTGATCGGCCTTTCGACATTGAAGCTACGCTAAAGTCTAAAGAGTAAGACAAGATGATCACCTTGACGTCCTATGATCAAAAAATCGCAGCGGTGCTGGGCCTCAGCCGGACAGGTCTATCCGCTTGCCGATCCGTTTCGGCGGGTGGCGGGCGCGTTTGGGCTTGGGATGACAATCTGGAACGGCGCAAACAGGCCTGCAAGCAGGGCATTCCGATCGTCAATCTCGACCTTTGCAATTGGGATCGGGTGAAGAGCTTGGTGCTGAGCCCCGGCATTCCGCTCAAGCATCCAAGGCCGCATCGGTTGCTCAAACATGCCAAAGCGGCTGGTGTGCCGATTATTGGCGATATGGAGCTTCTGGCCGAGAATCAACCGGAGCGACGGATCGTCGGTATCACCGGCACCAATGGCAAATCTACTACCTCTGCGTTGATCGCACATGTGTTGCAGCACGCAGCGATTGGCACACAGCTTGGGGGTAATATTGGCTTGCCAGTACTAGATCTATTGCCTAAACCCCCCGAGGACATCTATGTATTGGAATTGTCCTCCTATCAACTGGACTTAACAGAGCGTCTGAAATGTGCGGTGGCCGTGATCTTGAACCTTAGTCCTGACCACCTTGATCGACATGGCGGTATGGCAGGCTATGTGCGTGCCAAACGGCGGATTCTGCGCAACCAGGGGGCGGGGGACTGGGCCGTCGTCGGTATTGATGATGCTTATGGCCAAAAGATCTTTAAGCAGCTGAGAGCGGCGAACGACCGCAACGTCGTGCCGATTTCGGCAACCGGCAAGGCCAAGAAGGGCGCTGGCGTGGTTGACGGCGTGCTGATCGACGATATCGATGGTGAGGCTGTTTCGATCGGCGATCTTCGAACCATCGGGCATCTCCAGGGCGCTCATAACTGGCAAAATGCAGCGGCCGCTTACGCTGTTGCCCGATCCTTCGGTGCGAGCCCGGATCAAATCCTGGAGGGGCTGTCGACTTTCCCCGGCCTCGATCATCGCATGGAGCTGGTAGGCAAGATCGGTAATGTCCGCTTCATCAATGACAGCAAGGCGACCAATCCCGAAGCCGCAGCACGTTCGCTTGCCTGTTACCGGCCGATCTACTGGATTGCCGGCGGTAAGCCCAAACAAGATGACCTGGATGCCGTGCTCCCCTATTTGGATCGGGTCAAACATGCCTATCTGATCGGTGAGGCGGCCGAACTTTTTCGCGATCTCCTGGCCGACAAGACCGAGACGGTGATTTCCACCACCCTGGACCGCGCCTTCGATGCGGCGGCCGCGAATGCCCGTCTCGACGGGCTGGATGACGCGACGGTGCTGCTGGCACCAGCTTGTGCCTCCTTCGATCAGTTTCCTAACTTTGAAGCCCGCGGTGACGCCTTCCGCATGATGGTCGAAAATTTAGCACCCCCTCTAGGTTCAGCAGCCGCTGCCAGCGGCGGCGGGAGGCGCTGACGATGCTGTTCGACCGCACCGAACGAGGGCTTTTGGCCCGTTGGTGGTGGACAGTGGATCGGCCGCTTTTGGGGATGTTCGCGCTGCTGGCGTTAAGTGGCCTGATCATGGTGCTGGCTTCCAGCCCACCGGTGGCGACACGGTTGGGGCTGTCATCCTGGCATTTCGTCGTTCGTCATCTGGTTTATCTAGCACCGGCAGCTTTGTTGCTGATTGGATGCTCATTGCTGTCGCCGCGCGGCGTCTATCGTGTTGCGGTCGGTTTGCTTGGCCTGTCGATCGCGATGTTGCTGGCGACGCTGGTGATCGGTGTCGAGACCCATGGTGCTTCCCGCTGGATCTCCTTTGGTTACTTCGCCATTCAGCCTGGTGAGTTCGCGAAGCCAGCGATGGCCGTCGTTGCCGCCGCGATTCTGGCCAAAGCGCCGGGTGTGGATCGATTCCTGCCCGTTCTAGTTTTGGCAGGCCTGATCATTGCGCTGCTGCTCGCACAGCCCGATGTTGGCATGGCCCTGATCGTCGCGAGCGTTACCGCCATTCAGCTATTCATCGCCGGCCTTCCCTGGCTCTTGGTGGCCGGTGGCTTGGCACTCGGCGTTTTCGCCCTTTGGCAGGCTTATTCCTGGTTTCCCCATGTGGCTGGCCGGTTCGATCGTTTCTTTGATCCGGCTGCGGGCGATAATTATCAGGTCGGGCTCGCCTTGAAAGCGGTCAAGAGTGCCGCTTGGTTCGGCAGCGGTCCGGGTGAGGGCAAGCTCAAGACCAAAATCCCCGATGCCCATAGCGATTTCATTTTTGCCGTCGCGGCTGAGGAATTCGGCTTGATCGCCTGTCTCGTGCTGCTCGGCATGTTCGCCTTCGTGGTGCTGCGCGGGCTAAGGCGCACCGAAACGATCACCAATCGCTTCGTCCTGATTTCGGGCGGCGGGCTGCTGGCACTTTTCTGTTTGCAGACGATGGTCAATCTCGGTGTCAATCTGAGCGTTCTGCCAGCAACCGGCATGACCTTGCCCTTCATCAGCTATGGCGGTTCGGCCCTTTGCGCCACAGCGATCGGGATGGGCATGTTTCTCGCACTAACCAGGCGTCGCTTCGAGCATGAGGCGCCGCCATGACCGGACCTTTGGTGATCACGGCTGGCGGTACGGGCGGACATATGTTCCCGGCCCTCGCCCTTGCCGCCGAATTGGAGCGCCGCGGTCAGACCGTGGCGCTTGCTTGCGATGAGCGCGGTGCTCGTTATCTGCCCGATGACAAGGAAGCCTTCATCGTTCAAGCGGCAAGTCCATCCGGCCCGTTTGCCAAACGCTGGGCCGGCATGAGTAAGCTTGCCCGAGGCTTTGTTCAGAGCTGGTGGTGGTTGCGCAAACAGCGTCCCGCCGTGGTGGCTTGCTTTGGTAGCTATGCCTCCGTGCCGGTCGGCCTTGCGGCTGGCTTGTTGCGGATCCCCATTTTGGTGCATGAGCAAAATGCCGTGCTGGGACGCGCCAATCGCTTTGTTGCTCGCCGAGCAAGCGGTCTTGCATTGACCTTCCCCGAGACCCGTCACGCCGAGATGATGCCTGAAGATCGCCATGTGCTTACCGGTAATCCGGTTCGCCCCGAGATCAAGACGCATCAAGAGGAAGCCTACCGCCTGCCAAGCGAGGGGGAGCCGATCGATGTCCTGGTGATCGGCGGCAGCCAAGGGGCAAGGGCGCTGAGCGATCTTTTGCCCGCCGCTTTCGATCGGCTGAGCGGCCGCGAACGGTCACGCATCCGCCTTGCCCAGCAATGCCGCCCGGAAGATCTGGAGCGTGTCGAACAGGCTTATAAGGCTCTTGGCTTCAAGGCCGAGCTTAAAGACTTCTTCCATGATTTGCCGGCGCGTCTGGCCAAGGCTCATCTGGCGATTTCGAGGGCGGGTGCCTCCAGCGTCGCGGAGATGCTGGTGCTCGGCAAACCATCGGTTCTGATCCCGTTGCCATCCTCGCTCGAAGGTGATCAGCTCGCCAATGCCCAGGTGGTCGAGGCGGCCAAGGCGGGGTGGCTGATGCAGGAAGCTGATCTTACCAGCGAGGCGCTGGCCGATAAGCTCAGAAGTTGCCTGGAGCAACCGGAAGAGCTCGCCGAGATGGCCTCGAAGGCGAAGGCCCTTGGTAAACCCGATGCTGCCGAAGTGCTCGCTGATGCCGTCGAGCGTATGATCCCCGGTTTCAAGTCCGGCCCGAAAAAAGCGAACGAAGGTCGGCGTTCCGACCTGGAGGCTGCTGCATGAGAATGCTTCCGATCGATGTTGGTGTGATCCATTTCGTCGGGATCGGCGGGATCGGCATGAGCGGTATCGCAG
This sequence comes from Geminicoccales bacterium, assembly GCA_050633905.1. Lineage (GTDB taxonomy): Bacteria > Pseudomonadota > Alphaproteobacteria > Geminicoccales > Geminicoccaceae > JANQPX01. Next base: position 37,608 of record JBOEHJ010000020.1, on the reverse strand, counting down.
AGGTGCTGGCAGCGCTTGGCCATAAAATTCAAGGCTCGGACATGGCGGAAGGCGCTAATGTCGAGCGCCTGCGCGCCCAGGGCATCGAGGTGATGATCGGCCATCACGCCTCGCATCTTCGCCTGGCGCGGGTGGTGGTGATTTCATCCGCCGTTAAAGCCGATAATCCGGAAGTGGTCGCGGCACGGGAAGCCCGAATCCCCGTGGTAGCACGCGCCGAAATGCTGGCCGAGCTGATGCGCTTGAAATGGGCGATTGCAGTTGCCGGCACTCATGGCAAGACGACGACCACATCGCTGATCGCCTCGGTTCTGGAGGCGGCACGCTTCGATCCCACCGTGATTAATGGCGGCATCATTAACGCTTATGGCACCAATACCCGCTTTGGTGCGTCCGAGTGGATGGTGGTCGAGGCGGATGAGAGCGACGGCACGTTTGTGAAGCTGCCGGCGAGTGTTGCGGTGATCACCAATATTGATCCCGAACATCTCGACTTCTACGGCGACTTTGAGGGCGTGAAGGCAGCGTTCCAGACGTTCTTGAACAATCTACCCTTCTACGGTTTTGCCGCGATGTGCGTCGACCATGACGAGACACGCAATCTGTTCGAAAAAACTACGGATCGGCGTTTGGTCGGCTATGGCTTTCGCGAAGATGCCGATATCAGAGCGCTGGAGCCGTCCTATGACCCGGATGGCGCTGTCTTCGACGTCGAGCTGCGCGATCCGGTGACCCGCGATGTCACCCGGACCTTGCGCCGTATTCGCCTTGCCATGCCGGGTCGCCATAATGTGCTGAATGCGCTCGCCGCAATCGCTGTTGCCAACGAGCTTAAGATCCATGACGATGTGATCAGGAAGGCGTTTGCTGACTTCGGTGGTGTGAAGCGACGCTTTACCAAGACAGGCAACATCGGTGGGATCACGGTGATCGATGATTACGGTCATCATCCCATCGAGATCAAGGCCGCCTTGGCCACCGCCCGACAGGTTACCACAGGCAAAGTGATTGCGGTCATTCAGCCCCATCGCTACTCCAGGCTCGAGGCGCTGTTTTCAGATTTTTGCACTTGTGCAAATGATGCTGACATCGTTCTGGTTACCCCGATCTACGCCGCCGGTGAAACGCCCATTTCCGGCGTGGATCAGCGGGCGTTGGTCGCCGGAATGAGAGATGCGGGCGTGGGTGACGTGCGACCTGTTGAGGATGCCGACGACATTGCTGACAAAGTAACCGAGCTAGCCGGGCCAGGCGATGTGGTGATCTGCCTAGGTGCAGGAACGATCTCCGCTTGGGCGAATGGACTGCCCGCCGCCTTGTCATCCAGGCTTGCGCCGGGGAACGCCGCATGAGCGCGCCCTCCTGGATCGGCGGCCTTTCTGACGTTCGAGGTCAGATCCGTTTCGACGTGCCGATGGCGCCGAAAACCTGGCTGCGCGCCGGCGGTTCGGCCCAGGTTCTGTTTCAGCCGGCTGACCTCGATGACCTTGCCGATTTCATGGCAACGAAGCCGGCCGAGGTGCCGGTGATCCCCGTTGGTGTTGGCTCCAATCTTCTGGTCCGCGATGGTGGGATCGATGGCGTGGTGGTTCGTCTTTCGGGATCCCTTGCCAAGGTCGAGGCCGATGGTGATCTGCTGACGGTGGGCGCTGGTGCCACCGATCGGGGACTTGCTGTTCAAGCATTAGAGGCGGGTCTTTCCGGCTTCGAGTTTTATGTGGGTATCCCCGGAACGATCGGTGGTGCTGTTTGCATGAATGCCGGCGCTTTCGGTGGCGAAACCTCGGCTTTGGTCGAGCAGGTGTTTGCGCTGGATCAAGCCGGGAAGATGCATGAGCTTAGCCCTGCCGATCTCGAGTTCAGCTATCGCCATTCCTGCTTGCCCGAGGGCTGGATTGTGGTCGCGGCAGAGATGCGTGGTGTCCGTGGGAATCGGGAAAAGATCCGGGCGAAGATGGCTAGGACCAAGGCGGAGCGCGATGTTGCCCAGCCGCTTCGCGTGGCGACCGGTGGCTCGACCTTCAAGAACCCGCCCGGTCAAAAAGCTTGGCAGTTGATCGATGCGGCCGGTTGCCGGGGCCTTGCTCATGGCAAGGTGCAGGTCTCGGAAAAGCACTGCAATTTCCTCATCAATACCGGCGGTGCTTCGGCTGCGGAAATCGAGGCCTTGGGCGAAATTGTTCGCGCGCGCGTCCTTGATCAGAGCGGGATTGAGTTGGAATGGGAGATCCGGCGCGTCGGCGGCTCCCCTGATGACCGGGCAAACCTGGGACCGATGGAGAGGGCCGCATGAGCAAGCATGTCGCCGTCTTGATGGGAGGACTTTCCGCTGAGCGCGAAGTCTCGCTGACGGGAGGACGTGCGGCGATCACGGCGTTGGAGGAGCGTGGCTACAAGGTCAGCGCCATCGACGTCGATCGTACGCTTTGCCAAAAGCTTGCCGAGACCAAGCCGGACGTCGTCTATAACGCGCTCCATGGCCCCTTCGGTGAGGATGGCACTGTTCAAGGCATGCTGGAAATCCTGGGCATCCCTTACAGCCATTCCGGCGTTCTCGCCTCAGCGCTTGCCATGGACAAGGCCATGGCAAAGAAGGTGTTTGTCGCGGCCGGTATTCGTTGCCCGGAAAGCGTGATGACCACCATCGATCAATTGCGCGAGGGCGAGCAGATGGCGCCGCCCTATGTGGTCAAGCCCAACCGCGAAGGCTCAAGCGTGGGGGTGACGATCATCCGTGATGATCAAGATCGCCTGCCGCTCCGGAACGATTGGCCTTATGGGCCGGATGTTATGGTCGAACACTATATCGAGGGGCGCGAGCTCACGGTTTCGGTCCTTGGCGACCGACCGCTCGGTGTCACTGAGATCAGCCCGCGGCAGGGATTTTATGACTATCACGCCAAATATACTGATGGCATTGCCGATCATCTTCTACCCGCTCCGCTCGCAGCGGCGACCTATCAACGAGCGATGAATGATGCCTTAGAGGCGCATAGGGCGCTTGGTTGTCGGGGCGTTAGTCGTGCTGATTTCCGCCTAAGCGATGATGATCCTGACGGTCTCTATCTGCTCGAGGTCAATACCCAGCCTGGCATGACGCCGCTCTCGCTGACACCGGAGCAAGCAGCCCATGTCGGCATCGGTTTTGCCGATCTGGTGGTTCAGCTGGTGGAGGAGGCAAGATGCGACGCCGTATGAGCCTGACCGCCAAGCGCAACAGCGCCTTTACCCGCGCCCCGCTTCGCCCGCGCTGGTATTGGCCGGTGCTGCATCTTTCCGGGATTGCTGCCGGCTTGTTCTTTGGGTTGGGAACAGGAGCTTGGCTTGGCTGGTCCGGTGCCGTCTTCGCAGTCACCACCGACATCACCAACAAGGCGCTCGATCTAACCAGCGAGGCAGGCTTGCAGGTGAAGGCGGTCTATGCCGATGGCCGTCGCCATACCGACCGGCAAAGGCTCGAAAAGCAGCTCGATCTCGCGATCGGTCAGCCTATCCTGGGCTTTGATACCGATGCCGCGAAGTCGAGACTCGAAGAACTTCCCTGGGTCGACCAGGCAAGCGTCGTCCGGTTTCTCCCCGATACCATCAGGATACGGCTGGAGGAGCGAAAACCTCTCGCCCTTTGGCAGCATGGCGGCACCTTCTCGCTGATCGACGGCGATGGTGGTGTCATCGTTTCTGATCTTAGCAGTCGAGATGTTGGCGAACGTTTTGACAAGCTTCGGGTTCTGGTCGGCGACAACGCGCCTGCCCATGCGGTCGATCTGTTCCATATGCTGGCGGCTGAACCTGACCTTTCCAAAAGGGTGAAGGCTGCGAGCTGGGTCGGCGATCGGCGCTGGACCCTTCATCTGGACAATAAGGTCGACGTTCTTCTTCCGGAGGATGCGCCAAAAGCTGCCTGGCATTTCCTGGCCAGGACGGCGCGGGAAAAAGCCCTGCTCGATCGTGCCGTGACGGTGATTGATCTTCGCCAGGCACCCGATCGCATGCGCTTGAAGCTGGATCGTGCTGTTTATGGGGATCAGCAGGCATGAGCGACACCGGCGTCATCACCCTCAAAGGCAACGACGAGCGGTCATTCGCCAGGCAGGACACCGTCGGTGTCCTCGATATTGGCAGCACCAAGATGTGCTGCCTGATCGGTCGCAACCGCCCGGGCGTCGAGCTTGAGTTGCTGGGTGCCAGCTATCAATTGGCCGAGGGATTGAAGGCCGGCGAGATCGTCGATGTCGAGGCGGTCGAGGCCTCGATCCTGGCCGTGGTCCATGAGGCGGAACAGCAGGCCGGAGAAACTCTTCGCGACGTCGTGCTGGGTGTCACGGCCGGACGCCCTTCGTCCAAACGCACCATCGTTGACATCGATCTCGGCGGGCGCGCGGTGACCGCGAGCGATCTGTCGCGCGCTTTGAGCGAGGCCGAAAGTCGTGCGCGAGAAACCGAGCAGGAATGCCTGCATGCCCTTCCGGTCGAAATGACCCTGGATGGCGGGCAGCCGCTCAAAGATCCGCGTGGCATGATCGGCAGACGCCTCGCGGTCGAGACCCATCTGGTCAAGGTGTCGGCTGCGCCCCTGCACAATTTGGTCGCAGCCGTCGAGCGTTGCCATCTGGAGGTGACAGGCGTTGTCGCCAATGGCTACGCGGCAGGCATTGCCTCACTTTCTGAGGAAGAAAGAGCGCTCGGCGCGCTCGTTTTGGACCTCGGCGGTGGTGTGACGGGGGCTGCACGTTTCAGCGGTGGCAAACTTCAAGAAATTTTGAGCTTGCCGCTGGGCGCGCATCATGTCACTCAAGACCTTGCCTTCGGTCTTTCAATCGGGCGTGATCAGGCAGAGCGTCTCAAGACGCTTTACGGTAGCGCGCTCGAACATGCTGGTGACAGTCATGAACGGATCGAAGTGCCGGGTATTGGCGATCCGTCAGCGCCGCCCTCACAGATCGTGACCCGGGCAAAGTTAACGGAGATCATCAGACCCAGAGTGGAAGAAATTTTTCATATCGTGCGAGAGCAGCTTGGCGATCGCATGCCTCCCCTCGCCGGACGACGCTTGGTGTTGACCGGAGGGGGTAGTCAGCTTGAAGGAACAATCGAGCTGGCTGAAGAAGTGTTCGACATGCCGGCGCGCCTGGGAAGAGCGCGACCGATCCATGGAAGAACACAGTTTGACGACCTTTCCGCCGCGACCACGGCAGCCGGTTTGCTGCTTTGGACAGGAAGGGATGATGGTGGCTTGACCTATCGATCACCTAGGCCAACACCACCGCTAACGGCAAAGCTGGCCAGGATTGGCCAGTGGTTGAAGGAGAACTTTTAGACGAACTTTGAGCGAGAGCCGAAAACGGTCAGTGCTCGGAGGAAGGGGCTCTTGGGAAGGAGCCATAACGGAGGAGGAGTTAGGAAGGTTATGACAATCAACCTGAGCATGCCGGTCACGCATGAACTCAGGCCGCGGATTACCGTGGTCGGGGTTGGCGGCGCCGGAACCAATGCGGTGAACAACATGATCACCTCTCATCTCGAGGGAGTCGAGTTCGTCGCTTGCAACACCGATGCGCAGTCCTTGCATCAAAGCCTGACCGAGCGACGGATTCAGCTCGGCAACACCATCACCCAGGGCCTCGGCGCCGGAGCCAGGCCAGAGATTGGCCGTGCCTCAGCCGAAGAGGCGATCGAGGAGCTGCTCGATCAGCTAAATGGCAGCCATATGGTGTTCATCACCGCTGGCATGGGGGGGGGCACTGGAACGGGTGCTGCGCCTGTGATTGCCCGCGCGGTGCGCGAGCAGGGTATCCTGACCGTTGGCGTGGTGACCAAGCCATTCCATTTCGAAGGCACCCACCGCATGCGGGTCGCCGAAGGCGGCCTTGCCGAGCTGCAGCAATATGTCGATACGCTGTTGGTGATCCCGAACCAGAATTTGTTCAGGCTTGCCAATGAGCGCACCACCTTTGCGGATGCGTTTAAGCTCGCCGACAACGTGCTTCATATGGGTGTACGTGGGGTCACTGATCTCATGGTCATGCCCGGCCTGATCAATCTCGACTTTG
>JBOEHJ010000020.1:0-31478 GCA_050633905.1 Geminicoccales bacterium | reverse complement strand
GGTGCGCGTGGCGTGCTTATCAACATCACCGGCGGCATGGACATGACGTTGTTCGAGGTCGACGAAGCCGCCAATCGCGTGCGCGAGGAAGTCGATCCCGAGGCGAACATCATCGTCGGCTCGACCATGGATGAGAGCATGGAAGGTCAGATGCGGGTCTCGGTTGTCGCAACCGGTATCGATGCTGGCGACCAGCCGGCTTATGCTGCAAGCCAAGAGGCTGTTCAACCTCAGCCGCAGCAGCAGACGGCAGCCCCGACTTTCAGGCTCAGGCCACAGGGACAGCCTGCACCGAGCGCCGATCCGAACGTTGCCCGTGCGACATCCCCTGAGATCAAGGCCGCATCGCCTGATGGCGGCTTTTCGCCGGATCATGCTGGCAACGTGCAGCAACAGCCCTCGATGTCCCATGCAGCGGGCATGACGCGCAGCACACCCGGCCTCAACCGGCCTCAAGCGCAGGCTTCGGGAGAGTTCATCGCATCGGGGAGACGGCCATCAACAGGCTTCAGTCCTCAGCGAAGCCCGGCACCAAGCGCCGTTACACCGGGTGACGACAGTGATTGGTCTCAGACCAGAGCGCCTCAGCGTGATCTCGCGAGACCACCCAGCCTGTTTGAGCGCGTGACCCAAAGCTTCGCCCGGCAGCGCCAGGAGCATGTTGAACCGCAGCCCGAACCGGCCATGGCTGGTGCTGAACCGGAACGCAAGCCAGCAGCGGCGACCCAAGGAGACGACATCTACGACATTCCGACCTTCCTCCGTCGTTAGAGCGTTCGTCGACGAAGCCATCGCGATAACGGCCTTCCTTGCCATGCAGCCATCTGAAGCAGCCACTTCTGCTTCAGTGGTGGCATGGTGGGGAGGTCGGTGGCCTTGACTTGGCCAGGCACCGCCCTTTTGGCTTTGGGCGAACCTGGAATAACAGTTCGGATCTGAACGGCTGTTGCTGTAACAAACTGACACCAACTGTGATTTGTGACCTGTAGGGTGGCTTGCTACATGTCCGCCTGGAGACAGTTTTCGTCTCTCTTGATCGATCCGCGTCCCTTTTGATTTTCGCGGAGGCAATTGCAGGAGATAGTCGTGTCAGCCATCTTGGAACAGGGAAAGCAGTCCTCGTCTGTGCAGCGGCGTAGCCAGATGCAGCAGACGTTGCGCAGCTCGATCGGCTGCGTGGGCACAGGACTACATTCTGGCGCCAAGGTTGCGCTGTCCCTGCACCCAGCCGAGGCTGGAGCCGGCATTCGCTTCATTCGCAAAGACCAGATAGATCAGACGCCTATTCAGGCACGTTACGATCAGGTCTGCGACACCACCATGTGCACGGCGATCGGCAAGGACAGCGATTGTCGCGTCAGCACCATCGAACATTTGATGGCGGCACTGGCCGCTCTTGAGATCGACAACGCGACGATCGAGTTGGACGGTCCTGAAGTGCCGATAATGGACGGCAGCTCGAAGCCTTTCATCTTTTTGATCGAATGTGCTGGCATCGTTAAGCAGGACGCGCCAAGGCAGTGGATCGAAATCTTAAAGCCGATCACCGTCACAGCACTTGGCAAGAGTGCCACGCTTGCGCCCATTTTGACCGATGATCCCGATGACGGGTTCTCGATCGATTGCAGCATCGAATTCGACCATCCCGTCATCAAGAACCAGTCAATGATCTTCGATCTGACCCCGGAGGGGTTCAGGAGCGATGTCGCAGGTGCGCGCACATTCGGTTTTGCCGAGCGAGTGGAGGAGCTCTGGGCGCGGGGTTTGGCGCTTGGCGGTTCACTGAAGAACGCTGTTGTTGTGAGCCATGATAAGGTCTTGAACGAGGAAGGCCTGCGTTTCGAGGATGAGTTCGTGCGTCATAAGGTGCTGGATTGCATCGGCGATCTCTTCTTGGCGGGTGGTCCGATCATCGGCCGCTTTAAGGGGAGCTGCGCTGGTCATGCCATGCACAATAAGTTGTTGCGTGCTTTGTTCGCCGATCCAACGGCATGGCGTGTGGTTGACGATCCCTTCGCTGAGGAACATGAGGCTGAACCGATCCGCAAGGCGGCCGGTGCCTGAGGCGTTCACGGCGTTCCAAGTTTGGAGCTAAGCTGCCCGGTCCGGTAACAATCTGGCGATGGTAGCGTCTCCGGACCACCGTTTTTGCTATTTCTTTTAAATCTTGAGCACTCGATGTACGGATTGGCTTGACAGTCAGCCCGACTGTTTCGATGTTTGCACCGGTCCAATGGGAGCGGATGATTGACAGTAAATCGTGGTGGTCTCGGACGAGCTTTTGCCATGGCCTTGGCGCTCGCACTGAGCGGATGTACGGCAAGTGAAGAAGAGGCCTATGTTGAACGGCCGGTCAACGATCTTTACAATGTTGCGCTGGATCAGCTGAAGAACGGCAACAATAAGACCGCGGCCGAGGCCTTCCAGGAGGTCGAGCGTCAGCATCCCTATTCGCAATGGGCGACGCGTGGCCAGGTTATGGCAGCCTATGCCTTTTTCGAAGCGGAAGAATATGATCTGGCGGTTGACGCGGCGAGGCGCTTCATCGACCTGCATCCCGGTCATAAAGACGTGCCTTACGCTTATTATCTGAGCGCCATGTCCTATTACGATCAGATCTCCGATATCGGCCGCGATCAGAAGATGACGGAGCTGGCCTATAATGCCTTTGATGAGCTGATCAGGCGATTTCCGGACAGCAGCTACGCCCGCGATGCCAAGTTGAAAGCGGAACTCGCACAAGATCATCTCGCTGGCAAGGAAATGGAAATCGGTCGCTACTATCAGCAAAAAGGTAAATATGTCGCCGCCGCCAATCGATTTCGAAACGTCGTCGATCGATACCAGACGACGACCCAGATCGAAGAAGCGTTGCATCGTCTGACCGAAACCTATCTGTCCCTTGGTGTTCGCGAGGAGGCGATCAAATCAGCCGCTGTCCTTGGTCATAACTATCCGAGCAGCAGCTGGTATCAGGACAGCTACGCCTTGCTAGCCGAGGACAATGGCTTGCCGAAACCTGAGACCGGGTCGGCAGCCCTTAAGAATGGCAAGGCGGCAATTGAGGGCACTGATGCCGACGTTGACACGCTCGTCGATCCCCCTCTGGATGCCCAATCCGGTCCGAGCTGAGGGAGGAGATGGCAGCCTGTGCTGACCAGCCTGTCTATTCGCGATATCGTTCTGATTGAGCACCTCGATCTGGAGCTTGAGGACGGCCTTTGCGTTCTGACCGGCGAGACTGGTGCCGGCAAGTCAATTCTTCTGGATAGCCTGGGCCTTGTCTTGGGCGGACGCGCCGATCGCGGTCTGGTGCGCGAAGGGGCCAAGCAGGGCACGGTCAGTGCTGCGTTTCTATTGGCCAAAGCCGATCGCGTGAAAAACCTTCTCGACGATCATGGGATCGATTGCGACGATTTGCTGTTGTTGCGTCGTACCCTAGGACAGGACGGCCGATCGCGTGCCTTCATCAACGACCAGCCGGTTGGTACTGCCTTGCTGAAGCGCCTCGGCACGATGCTGGTCGAAGTCCATGGTCAGCATGACCAACAGGGGCTGTTGGATCCCTCTACTCAACGAGCGCTGGTGGATGCTTATGGTAAACTCGGGCCGCTTTGCTCGAAGGTGAAGGGTGCTTTTGCCGATTGGTCCGAGGCGGAACGCGCCTTGCAGGCAATCGAGGAGGAGGTCGCTAAGGCGGCAACCGATGTCGATTATTGGCGTCACATTCTCGGTGAGCTGGATGAGCTGGGAGCTGAGACTGGCGAGGAAGATCGTCTGGCTGAGGCGCGCTCGCGTCTGATGAACCGTGAAAAGCTGATCGAAGCTGTCGATGATGCGATGTCGGCGCTTGTCGGTGATAATGCATTGGAGGGGCGCCTCAGCAAGGCGCAGCGTGGCATCGAGCGTATGATCGAAACGGCGGGCGATGTTCTCGAACCGGCGGCTGCCGCCCTCGATCGCCTGCGCGTGGAAATGGACGAGGCGACTTCGGTGTTGCAACAAGCGGGCCATGAATTGGCCGCCGGTGATGAGAGCCTCGAAGAGATCGAAGAGCGCCTGTTTGCGCTTCGCGCCGCTGCGCGTAAACATAAACTTCAGGTGGACGATCTACCGGCCTTTCGCGAGCAAATCGCAGGAAAGCTCGCCCGGATCGATGCCAGTGACGAGCATGTCGCCACCGCCAAGGCAGCAGCGCTTGCGGCGCGGGAGAATTTCTCGACGCTGGCGGCGAAGCTGACCGCTGGGCGGTCCAAGGCAGCGGATGCCTTGACCAAGGCGGTGATGAAGGAACTGCCGCCACTCAAGCTGGATAAGGCCCGGTTCAACATTCGCCTGGTAGCGCGCGACGAGGCGGAGCTTTCGGAGAACGGTGCTGAGCGTGTGGCGTTCGAGGTGGCGACCAATCCCGGTCAGAAACTCGGCCCCCTCGGCAAGATCGCCTCTGGTGGTGAGTTGGCGAGGCTGATGCTGGCGCTCAAGGTGGCGCTTGCCATGACGGAAGCACTGCCGTCCCTGATCTTCGATGAGGTGGACAGTGGTGTTGGCGGCGCAACAGCGGATGCAATTGGCGATCGCCTGCAGCGTTTGGGCGATTGCGCCCAGGTACTGGTGGTTACTCACGCTCCCCAAGTCGCCGCTCGCGCCGACCAACATCTCCGCGTCCAAAAAGCGGCCTTGCGCGGCCGTGCGATGGTTCAGGTGTCAACGCTGTCGTCGCAGGACCGACGGGAGGAGATTGCGCGCATGTTGGCCGGCGCCGAGATCACCGATGCCGCGCGCGCCGCTGCGGATAGTTTGCTTGTGAAGTCAGCTTGATGGCGGTCGCGGAGCGCGGCGTTGACAAGATGACTGCGCAAGAGGCGGCAGCGGAGCTGGCCTATCTTGCCAAGGAAATCGCCCGGCATGATCGCCTCTATCATCAAGAGGATACGCCCGAGATTGCCGATGGCGACTACGATGCTCTTCGCCGGCGCAATTTGACGATCGAGACGGCGTTCCCGGATCTCGTTCGACAGGACAGCCCGACGCATCGAGTGGGAGCGGCGCCTCTAGGCAAATTCGAAAAAGTCACCCATCGAGCGCCCATGCTTTCCCTCGACAATGCGATGAATGACGACGATGTCGTCGAGTTCCTAAAGCGGGTGCGCCGCTTTTTGAGCATGAATGAGGATGATCCGATCGATCTCGTCGCCGAGCCCAAAATCGATGGGCTCTCGGCATCCCTTCGCTATATCGATGGCGTTTTCGTGGAAGGCGCGACACGCGGCGATGGCAGCGTCGGTGAGAACATCACACCGAACCTGCGCACCATCCTGGACATCCCGCAACGCCTCAACACCGAGACACCACCACAGGTGCTGGAGGTGCGTGGCGAGGTCTATATGGAGCGCAATGACTTCACGCAGCTGAACAAACGGCGCGTCGCCGCTGGCGAGCAGGTTTTTGCGAACCCCCGAAATTCGGCGGCAGGCTCTCTTCGCCAACTCGATTCAACGATCACAGCAAGCCGGGCCCTTCGCTTCTTCGCCTATAGCTGGGGCGAAGCCAAGCCCGCGATCGAGGGCAGTTACTTCGGTTTTTTGGACCAATTGAAGACCTACGGATTTCAGGTCAACGAGCTTACGAAGCGTTGTCAGTCCGTCGTGGATCTTGCGAGCTATCACAGGCAAGTTTCTGAACAACGTCATACGTTGCCGTATGATATTGATGGGATCGTGCTCAAGATTGACCGCATCGATCTGCAGCGTCGGCTTGGGTTTGTCGGGCGCGCTCCGCGCTGGGCGATCGCCCACAAATTTGCCGCCGAACAGGCGATCACAAAAATCGACAAGATCACCATTCAAGTGGGCCGGACGGGCGCATTGACGCCGGTCGCCAATCTCGTCCCCGTCAATGTCGGCGGTGTGATGGTCGCAAGAGCCACCTTGCATAACCAGGATAATATTGAGACCAAGGACATCCGTGTCGGCGATACCGTGACCATCCAGCGGGCTGGCGATGTGATCCCACAAGTCGTCGATGTCGATCTGGGCCAGCGACCCGACGACAGCGTACCGTTCGCTTTTCCGGAAGAATGCCCCATCTGCCACAGCCTTGCCGTGCGGCCGGAAGGCGAGGCTGTCAGGCGCTGCACTGGTGGATTGATCTGCGACGCCCAACTCACCGAGCGCCTTCGCCATTTCGTCGGCCGGGATGCGTTCGACATCGAAGGGATTGGCAAGAAACAGGTTCCGCAGCTGCTGGACGCCGGCTTGATCAAAGGACCTGGCGATATTTTTCGGTTGGTCGAGGATGAGGAGAAACTGGCTAAGCTGGCAGAGCTCCCCGGTTGGAAGAAAGAGACGCAGAAGAAAAAGGAGGAAGAAAGCGCCGACAAGTGGGGAAAGAAGATCCAGAATTTGAAAAAGGCCGTTGCCGGGCGCCGCACTATCGGTTTCGACCGTTTCATCAACGCGCTTGGCATTCGCTTCATCGGCGAGACCAATGCTCGCCTTCTTGCCCGCCACTACGGAACCATTAATGGGTGGCGCGCAGCGATGTTGGCAGCATCTGGCGATAATGGAGAGGCGCGGGCTGAGCTGGAGAACATCGATGGCGTCGGCCCCAAGGTTGCCGAGGCGCTGATTGAATTCTTCAGTGAGCAGCACAATCTGAATGTGCTCGACGACCTAGCCTCATTGGTCGAGGCGAAACCGTTACCGGTAGCGGACGTTTCCGCCTCGCCGTTGGCGGGGAGGACCATGGTGTTTACCGGCTCGCTGGAAGAGATGAGCCGGGCGGAGGCCAAGGCGACCGCCGAGCAGATGGGCGCTAAGGTGGCGGGCTCGGTCTCGGCGAAGACGGATTATGTCGTGGTCGGCGCGGATGCCGGCTCGAAGGCGAAGAAAGCATTGGAACTCGGTGTCACGATTTTGAGTGAGGAAGAATGGCTGAAGCTGGCACGACCTTCATGAAGACTTTTCTGTTACAAGCCACCGGATATCTTTTTCTGGTTCTGGGTGTGCTGGGCATGGTGTTGCCGATCCTGCAGGGATTTTTGTTCCTGGCGATTGGTTTGATCATTCTGGCCAAAACGGCCCCTTGGGCCGAGCGGCTGCTGACACGCTTCAGAAAACGTTACCCCGAGGCTGGCACGCTGATCGACAAGGCTGAAGTTAAGGTCGAAGCCTGGGGCCGAAAAGCGATGGCGTTCTTCAGCGGAAAGTCCTAGTGCATTGACCTCGACATAAACATTCTGTGTAGAACCTGCCAAACTTGGTCGCCTACCGTTTGTCCTGGCTCTTGCGGTGGGACGTAAATGATGTGGACACTCCACCACAATGTATCTCGGCATCGATTTTGGAACGACCAATACAGCCCTTGCCGTCGCCGATGAGGCGGGCGAGGTGCGAACAGCGTCGTTCTCGAATGATGGCCAGCATATATCGAGCTTTCGATCGGTTCTCTGTTTTGTGGAGAGTGAGGAACCTGGAAAAAACCGGGTGCAGACTTCGGCGGGGCCGAAGGCGATGGCCGATTATCTGGACCATGGTAGTGACGCCCGGCTGATCCAATCGATCAAGACCTTCCTCTCCAGTGCCGCCTTCCAGGAAACCTCGGTCTTCGGTGCTAATCACAGCATCGACGAGCTGATCGCGATATTGCTGCGTCATTTGAAGGCGGCAAGCCAGGACGTCCTAAAGGGCATATCTAGCAAAGTCGTCGCAGGAAGGCCGGTCCGTTTCGCGGGTGACCGGCCGGATGATGAGCTGGCGGTCAGACGCCTGCACTCGGCCTTCGACATGGCGGGCTTCGACGATATCACGCTTGCCTTTGAGCCCCTGGCGGCTGCCTATTTCTACGCGTCCAAACTTCAACAAGCCGAAACTTGCCTGATTGCCGATTTCGGCGGCGGTACCAGCGATTTTTCAGTGGTCCGTTTCGAGCCAGGCGAGGACGGGCCGACGACGACGCCTCTTGGCCATGCCGGCATCGGGATCGCGGGCGATACCTTCGATTACCGCATCGTCCAGCATGTGGTCTGCCCGCTTCTCGGCAAGAATAGTTTTTACCGGTCCTTCGGCAAACGCCTCGAAGTGCCGAGGAGCTACTACACCCAATTCGAGCGCTGGCATCATCTATCATTGCTACGCAACCCAAGGACTCTTCGCGATATCAAAGAAATCCAGCGCACCAGCGAAGGGCCAGCGGCCCTGGCTGGTTTGCTACACATTATCGAAGAAGAACTTGGTTTTCATCTCTACCAGGCCGTGAACCGGACGAAGCTCGCTTTGTCCAACGCTGACAGCGCCCGGTTCGAGTTCCTCCATCCCCCCGTCGAGATCGCCTGCGACGTCACAAAAAAAGATTTCGAGCGCTGGATCGCAGACGACCTTCAAGCCATCGAACGCGTGATGACAACCTCGCTTGCCAACGCCGACCTCGCGGAGACAGCCATCTCCAAAGTCTTCATGACCGGAGGAACCTCCCTCGTCCCTGCCGTCCGCCGCCTGTTCGAACGACACTTCGGTGCCGATCGCCTCATCCACGGCGATGAATTCTCCTCAGTCGCCGCCGGCCTCGCCCTCCTCCATCGCGCCAACGCTCAAAAACACTAGCAATCCCACCCCTCTAGGATTCGTTTTGGTCGTACGACGACCTCGTTGACTTTGGGTTGGTATTGGTGGGACGGTTTGTGCCGTCGCGATGGTTTTTCTTCGATATTGAAACTGCTCTAGTTTGGTGGTCGTTTCAGACAAAAAATTCCGAAAACTGCCCCTAGCTGACGTCAGCGAATGGGTTCAGTTTGGCCTATTCGAACGTTCCCGGAGCGCCTAGAATTGGGTTGGGTTCGGCGATGGCCCATTCGAAACCGGCATCGTCAGCCTCCGCACGCTTCAATGCTTTGAGGGATGATGAGCCAGATGAACAAACCCTTGGCCCTTATTGTCGGCGTTGGCGACGGCCTCTCCGCGTCGCTTGCGCGATTGTTCCACAATCAAGGTTATCGTATCGCTCTTGCGGCGCGAGACACGGCCAAGATCGAGGCGCTCGCTAAGGAAACGGACGCCACATCGCATCGCTGCGATGCTTCTGAGTCAGCAGACGTCGCCCGGCTGTTTTCGGAGCTTGAAGGACCATTTCGCGTCGTAGTCTACAATCCCTCAGCCCGCCAGCGTGGCCCTCTGATCGATTTGGACCAGGAAGCCGTTCGGGCGGCAATACAGGTGACAGCCTATGGGGCTTTTCTCGTTGGCCAGGAAGCAACGCGCCAGATGTTGCAGCAGGATGCCGCTGACGGTGCACGTGGCACGATCCTGTTCACGGGCGCTTCGGCCGGTGTCAAAGGCTTTCCGTTATCGGCTCCCTTCGCCATGGGAAAGTTCGCCCAGCGAGGCCTCGCCCAATCCATGGCCCGCGAACTCCATCCCCAAGGCATCCATGTCGCTTGGATCAATATCGATGGGGGGATCAGAAACCCAGGTCGAACGGAGCCTTTGGATCAGCCTGACTCGATGCTCGATCCGGACGCCATCGCAAAAAGCTACCTCTCCCTCGTCCAACAGGATCGATCAGCCTGGTCAAACGAACTCGAAGTCCGCCCCTGGGTCGAGCGTTTTTGATACAAGTGGCATGTGACACGACACCTGCGCCAACCGGCAATTAAACGTCAGATAAGCAGCCCGTAAGCGCCTTCATGACGGAGCAGCTTTATTTTGGTTTCGACGCCGCCCGGTGCCGAAAAACCGCCAAGCCCCGTCGCCGCCACGACTCGGTGGCAGGGAATGATGATGGCGATGGAATTGGTGCCGCAGGCATTGCCGACCGGCTGTGGCATCGATCCGAGTTTTTCTGCGAGTTCGCCATATTCCCGGGTCTCGCCATAAGGAATGGCCAGCATGGCCTCATTCACGGCCTGCTGAAAAGCACCGCCCTCGGGACGAAGCGGCAGATCGAATTTTTTGAGACCCTGATCGAAGTAAGCCGTCAGCTGCTGCACTGCCTCAGTCAAAAGAGGCGTTTCATCTACACCCCCACGGCCCCATCCCAGCCATGTAATGGCATCATTTTCTTCTTTGACAGTGATCCAGCCAAGCAACGTCTCAACCGACCTGATCGCCACGACAACCTCCGCTGACCAAATGACATCAATGTTCAAACGGCCATGATTCCAGGCTGTGAAAGGTATCAGGTCAAACGCCGAAAGTCATGGCATGAGCTTTTGCCATCCCGCCTATGAGCCGCCAATGGTCCACCGCCGCATCTTATGGACATTGAGAGCAGCGAATGGCTCGCCTTCGAACTCGATTTGTTTCGTTTCAACCCCATGCACTTTTAGATACTTAGTGACGGTCATCCAGTGGAATTTCTTGTCGGATGTCCGGACCACCAGCATTTCCGGATTTCGTTGCGAAACCCAGTATCTGGCGCGGCGCGGGTCTTTGATCTGAAAAATCTCCGCTTCATCACGTTTCCGCATCCTGAGATGGCTGTCTCCGGACTCAAGTTGCAGATAAAGGCGCTTTCCGCTCGCTTCGCCTTGATCATCGTTAAACTCGATCTCTAAATCTATGCCGCGGTCGGCGATGCTCGTATCGCCGGGCTTGAATACCCAGACATCCAGCCAGACTTTTACGCCATCATCACGCAGTCGCTCTGCCGGCGGATGGATGACTGCCTTGTCCTTGCTGGCGTAGCTGATGAAAACGTCGTAGGTGAATTTTTCGGACTTCAATCAATGCTGCTATCATTCATTGTCGCTTAGGTCCTCTCCCGCTCCCGAAGGTAAGATCGAGCTTGGAAAGACATTGGCTTGTCGAAAGGAGAAGGAACGCCGTAGGTTGGGCAGTCCTGAGACCAAGCGGAAAGCAACGACGTCATGGCCACGCCACCCGGCAACATCACCTTCGTCGGAAATGAGACACGCGCCGCCATTCGTGCGCGCTACAATGTCGAAGAAGAAACCGTCGTCTGTGATCTCATTGAACATCTTGATCTCGACGAGGGCCGACGCTCGGCCATCGCCGGTGCTGCCGCCGATCTCATTCGACAGGTCCGAAAAAACAGCGATCCGACTCTGATGGAGGCATTTCTCGACCAATACGGGCTTTCAAGCGAGGAGGGGGTCGGGCTGATGTGCCTGGCTGAGGCGTTGTTGCGCGTGCCCGATGCCGAGACCATCGATGATCTGATCGAGGACAAGATCGCGCCGTCGGACTGGAGCGGCCATCTCGGCCAGTCATTCTCGCCCCTGGTCAACGCCTCGACCTGGGCCTTGATGCTCACCGGCAAGGTACTGGATGCTGACCCGCAGAAACCGGCATCCTGGGCGCGTCGTCTGATCAAACGTCTGGGGGAGCCGGTAGTGCGTGTGGCCGTCGGCCAGGCGATGAAAATCATGGGCCAGCAATTCGTCCTCGGCGAGACCATCGAGGATGGTATGGCGAAGGCGAGGACCGAGGAGGAAAGGGGCTACACCTTCTCCTACGACATGCTTGGCGAAGGCGCCCGCACTCATGCTGACGCCCTGGCCTATTTCGAGAGCTACGCCCACGCCATCAAAACAATCGCTGGCGCCGCCCAAAGCAGCGTCCGAGAAAATCCTGGCATCTCCGTCAAGCTCTCCGCCCTCTCCCCCCGCTATCAGACAACCCAACGGCGCGCCGTCGAAGACGAGGTCATTCCGCGCTGCCTCGAACTCGCAAGAATCGCTGCCAAGGCCAATGTCGGTTTCAACATCGACGCTGAGGAACAGGACCGGCTCGACCTCTCGCTCGACGTCATCGAGGTGGTGCTTTCGGATGAAAGCCTGAAGGGTTGGGATGGATTCGGCGTGGTCGTGCAGGCTTACGGCAAACGCGCCTCCCAGGTACTGAAACATCTGCATGCGCTCGCCGAGCGCCTTGACCGCAAGATCATGGTCCGCCTGGTCAAGGGCGCTTATTGGGACACCGAGGTCAAGCTCGCCCAGGAACTCGGCGTCAACGGTTTTCCCGTGTTCACACGAAAAGCCAACACCGATGTCAGCTACATGGCCTGCGCGCGCATGCTGATGGACATGCGCGATCGCATCTACCCGCAATTCGCCACCCACAACGCCCACACCTGCGCCACCGTGCTCGAGCTTGCCGGTGATGACCGGGGCAGCTTTGAATTCCAGCGCCTGCACGGCATGGGCGAAACGTTGCATGACATCGTGAAGGAGACCCATGGCACGCGCTGTCGGGTCTACGCGCCTTGCGGTCCCCATGAAGACCTGCTCGCCTACCTCGTCCGCCGTCTCTTGGAAAACGGCGCCAATTCCAGCTTCGTCAACCAGATCGTCGATGAGGAGATCCCAGCCGAAACCATCGCCGAAGACCCGGTCGCACGAGCCCTTTCAAGCACGTCGATGCGCAACACCGACATCCGCCTGCCCGGCGAATTATTTGGACGAGACCGCCCGAATTCCAAAGGCTATCGCATCGAAGAACCGGCGAGTGTGGGCCCGCTGCTCGACGCTCGGGATGAATTTGCCGAAACGCTGTGGACTGCACGCCCCCTCATCGCCGCAGACTTGGAGGCCGAGGGCGTCGTAAAAGAAAGAACGTCACCCACCGATCGAAACGTCATCGTGGGCCATGTCCAGGAAGCAACCGGGGCGGAGGTCGCCCGCGCACTCGACGCCGCCCATGATGGCTTCGAAACCTGGTCAGCGAGGTCCGCGTCGGACCGAGCGGATACACTCCGCAACATCGCCGATCTGTATGAACAAAACATCGGCGAATTCTGCGCGATCGCCGCGCGCGAAGCCGGTAAAATTCTGCTCGACGGTGTCGCTGAAGTGCGCGAAGCCGTCGATTTCCTTCGGTACTACGCCGCCGAGGCCGAGCGCCTCGATGCCGAAGAACCCGGTGAGGCCCGCGGCGTCTTTGTATGCATCAGCCCCTGGAATTTTCCGCTCGCCATCTTCACCGGCCAGATCGCCGCAGCGCTTGCCGCCGGCAATGCGGTGCTCGCCAAGCCAGCCGAACAAACCCCGTTGATCGCCGCCAGAGCCGCTGAACTTTTTCGGGAAGCAGGGATACCGAAAGCGGCTTTTCAACTCTTGCCAGGTGATGGGCCGACGGTCGGCGGGCCGTTGACGGCCGATCCGAGGATCGCCGGCGTTTGCTTTACCGGCTCGACCGAAACCGCCCAGCGCATTCACCAAGCACTCGCGGCAAACGCCGGCCCCAGCGCGGTCCTCATCGCCGAGACCGGCGGGCTGAACGCGATGATCGTGGATAGCACTGCCCTTCCCGAACAGGCGGTCGACGACATCGTGGCGTCCTCCTTCCAGTCCGCCGGTCAGCGCTGTTCGGCGCTCCGTCTGCTTTACATTCAAGAGGACACGAAGGAGCGCATGGTCGAGATGCTAACCGGTGCGATGGACACACTGGTGACCGGCAATCCATGGTCCCTCGACACGGACGTCGCCCCGGTCATCGATGAAGGTGCCAAGGCCGATATTTTTGACTACGTCGACGACCACGAAAAGAACGGCCGCGTGCTGAAACGGCTCGACGCCCCCAAGACCGGCAGCTTCGTCGGACCCGCCCTGATCGAGGTCGATGGCATCGAAGATCTCCCGCGAGAAATCTTCGGCCCGGTGCTGCACCTCGCGACCTTCAAGGCGAACCAAATCGACGAGGTCGTGGACGCGATCAACGCCAAAGGCTTTGGCCTCACCTTCGGGCTACATACCCGGATCGATGACCGCGTGCAGCAGATCGTGGACCGCATCAAGATCGGCAACACCTATGTCAACCGCAATCAGATCGGCGCCATCGTCGGCAGCCAGCCGTTTGGCGGCGAGGGTCTTTCTGGGACGGGCCCGAAGGCGGGCGGTCAGAACTATGTCGCTCGCTTCCGGCGGACGGACGCCACTTCCGACCACGAAGCCCCTAACGCCGAGGCCATCCCCGCAAGCAAAGTCAGCGAGATACTCGCAGCATTAGATGGAGAAGGCTGGGAAGCGCGCGGTGATCGGATTCAGGTGCTTCGGCGGGCGCTTGAAGGACAAGGCGTTGTGGTTCGAAAGGCGATCAACGCGGCTGCGGCCTTCGATAGCGGGCCGTTTGACCTGCCGGGACCCACGGGCGAATCGAACAGACTATCAATGCCGCCAAGGGGCAACATTCTCTGCCTCGGCCCCACAATCGAGACGGCACTGGCCCAAGCAGCCCAAGCACTAGCAGCAGGTTGTCCTGCGCTAGTCGTGACCGAAGGTGCGAAAGAAGCCGTCGCACCGCTGGTCAAGGCAGGCGCACCAGTTACAGGCATCAACGGCACCGTAACAGCAGACGCTCTTCAAACAATCGACGGTCTCATCACCGTCTGCGCTGCCGGAAGCTCAGACTGGACCAAGACCCTCCGACAAGCCCTCGCGAAGCGCGTTGGGCACATCATCACCTTCGAAACAGAAGTCATCTGCCCCCCCCGTTTCTACGCCGAACGCCACATCTGTATCGACACAACTGCCGCTGGCGGCAATGCAAGTCTCCTCGCCGCCATCGATTGATTTTTGTAACTTTGATAGTGAGCTGGATATTGATCCTACGTGGAGGTGGTCAACCCGTCGATAGCCGCCTTGATCTCCTGAATTCGCGTCCGGAAATGAGCCTCGCGGTGGGTTTGGCCAGCCTCCTTAAGATGGACCTCAGAGGCATTCTTCATGGCATCCAGCATTTCTTCAAGATGGTCTCTATGACTCGTGCGCTTACCCAGGATGTTGAGAACGTTGCCAAGATTCATCTGGGCATCAGCCCAATAATGCGGCACCTGCTCACGGCTAAATTCCTCCAGGGTGAGGCGATCGGCGCCGAAGTGTCGTTCGAACAGGCGGCGGACGACGGGGACGAGGGAGTTTCCTCCGGTCATGAGGACTTTGGAGATGGATGTCTCCGCGTCGTAAAATTTACGACAAACGATTAAGAGATGTTATGGCGGAGGGGATGGGATTTGAACCCACGAGGGGCAGAACCCCAACACGCTTTCCAGGCGTGCGCCTTAAACCACTCGGCCACCCCTCCATGTCGACAGCGTCGACGGGCGTTACTTGGCGCCTGAGTCCAGTTCGGACGGCAGGAACATAGCCAGATCGGGGGGATCTGACAATGGCGGTTGGCAGGTTTCACGATGTGACCGCGATACTAAAACAACAAGCCTTCGATTTCAGCAGGTCGGGATGAACTCAGAGCAAAGTCCACGCTGCGGCCGCGCAGCCTAGTCGTTGTCCATTTTGAGAGCTGCGAGGAAGGCTTCCTGAGGGATTTCGATTTTGCCGATCTGGCGCATGCGTTTTTTGCCGGCTTTTTGCTTTTCCAAAAGCTTCCGCTTTCTGGATACATCACCGCCGTAACATTTTGCGGTGACGTCTTTCCTAAACGCCTTCACGGTCTCGCGCGCAATGATCTTGCCGCCAATCGCTGCTTGGAGGGCAACCTGGTACATCTGGCGCGGGATCAATTCCCGAAGGCGCTGGCAAAGGGCACGGCCTCGGGCTTCGGCCATCGTCTTGTGGACCACGAGGGCGAGACTGTCGACGGGATCGCTGTTGATCAGGATCGAGAGCTTGACCAGCTCGGCTTCTTCGTAGCCATCCAGCTGGTAGTCGAAACTGGCATAGCCACGGCTATAGGATTTGAGGCGGTCGTAGAAGTCATAGACGACTTCATTGAGCGGTAGGCGGTAGACCAGCATCGCGCGCGAGCCGACATAGGTCAGCTCCAGCTGCACGCCGCGTTTTTCGGTGCAAAGCGAGAGCACCGAGCCCAGATGGTCGTCTGGCACCAGGATGGTCGCCTTGATCCAGGGCTCTTCGAGCCTGGCGATCTGCGTCGGATCTGGCATGTCGGCGGGGTTGTGCAGCTCAATCCGGGTGCCATCAGTTTTTTCGAGCTTGTAGACCACGCTGGGTGCTGTGATGACGAGGTCAAGATCGAATTCGCGGGACAGACGTTCCTGAATGATCTCGAGATGCAGAAGTCCCAAAAAACCGCAGCGGAAGCCGAAGCCAAGGGCACCCGAATGCTCGGTCTCGAACTCAAAGCTGGCGTCATTCAAACGTAAGCGACCGAGAGCCTCTCGGAGGTCTTCGAATTGGGCGGCATCGGTTGGGAACATGCCGCAGAAGACCACAGGCTGGCTCGGGCGAAAGCCGGAGAGTGGTTCATCGGCGGGCTTTCGATCATCGGTGATGGTGTCGCCGACGCGGGCATCCGCGATGTCCTTGATGCTGGCGGTGATGAAGCCGATCTCGCCAGGTGCTAGGGCCTCGACCGGGGTTGCTTTCGGCGTGAAGATGCCGACTCGGTCGACCTGGAGGCTAGCACCTGTCCCCATCATGCGGATCTTTTGGCCCTTGGCGATCTTGCCGTCCATGACCCGGATCAGGGTGACCACGCCAAGATAGGCATCGTACCAGCTATCGACGACCAAGGCCTTTAGCGTCCCTGCGCTGTCGCCCTTGGGCGGCGGCAAGTCCGAAACAATGGCCTCCAGCACAGCGTCGACCCCTTCGCCGGTCTTGGCCGAGACCATCAGGGCGTCTTCGGCTTCGAGGCCGATGATCTCCTCGATCTGCGCCTTGATGCGGTCAGGCTCGGAGGCGGGCAGGTCGATCTTGTTCAGGACTGGCAGGATCTCATGATCGGCATCGATCGCCTGGTAGGCATTGGCCAGCGTTTGCGCTTCCACCCCTTGGGTGGCGTCCACCAGGAGCAAGGATCCTTCACAGGCGCGAAGACTTCGGCTGACCTCGTAGGAAAAGTCCACATGGCCAGGCGTGTCGACTAGGTTGAAATGGTAAGTTTCTCCGTCCCTTGCCTTGTAGGTCAGACGGACGGTTTGCGCCTTGATCGTTATGCCGCGTTCCTGTTCCAGCTCCATATTATCCAGAACCTGCTTCGACATCTCACGTGCTTCAAGGCCGCCGCAAAGCTCGATGATGCGATCGGCAAGAGTAGACTTGCCGTGATCGATATGGGCGATGATCGAAAAATTACGGATCAGGGCAAGATCGGTCATAGCATTCCGAGCAGATTGACAGGGTAAAAACGATCAAGAATCGAACGAGGTCCAGTCAAGGCAGCGGCGCCTCGCCGCTAGGTGCGGAGGCGGGCGCCGGTTGCCTTGGTGGCGGCGGCGGTGATTTTTTTCACGGTCGTCTCGATCTCGGATTCGGTAAGCGTATGGTCGAGCGATTGCAGCCGAACGGCGAGGGCGAGGGACTTTTCTTCCTCTTCCAGGCCTGGCCCATCGTAGATATCGAATAGTGAGACGCGCTGGATAAGGCCCCGTTCGGCGCCCTTGACCGCGTTCAGCAAGCTTTCGGCGCTGACCTTTTTGTTGACCACGAAGGCGAAATCGCGATCGACGGGCGGGAAGGCCGATGCCTTGAGAGCGGGGCGCGCACAGGATTTTTTGACTTTTGGCTTGGGCAGGCGATCCAGGAAGACTTCGAAGCCCACAGCGCGTGCGTCGAGGTCGAGGGTCTTCACGATGCCGGGGTGGATTTCGCCAAACTCGGCCAGCACGTTCTTCGGGCCGAGCATCAAGCGTCCCTTGCGACCGGGATGATAGTGATCGGGGCCATCGGCAACGACCTTCAGACCATCGGGGTTGACCTTGCAAGCGAGCAAAACCGCGACCGCATCGGCCCTGGCGTCGAACACATCGACTGCGCGAGCTTTCAAGGCCCAGTGACGCTGGTGATTGGGCCCCACGCGCACGCTGCCGATCGCGACTTCCTGCTCACCGGGCTGGGCACCGAGAAAACGGGGGCCGCTCTCGAACAATGCCACACTCTCAGTGCCACGATTGAGGTTGCGTCCTGCTGCTTGCAGCAGATTAGGCAGGATGCTCGGACGCAGGACGGAAAGCTCTGAATTGATCGGGTTGCGCAGTTTGATGCCGTCATTGCCGAAGCGTTTGGCCAGCTCCGGTTCAATGAAGGACCAGGTAGCCGCCTCCGAGATCCCGCGCGCGACCAGGGTGCGCCTGGCGATCGAGCGCATCCTTTGTTCAGGGGCAAGACTAGGCTCGCTGACCGCGGTGGTTCGTCTCACCGGCATAGGCGGGATGCGATCATACCCCTGAAGCCGAGCCAGTTCTTCAACGATATCCGCTTCCATGCGCACATCATGACGCCAGCTTGGCGGTGTCAGCTTCAGCGTCTCATCGTCGATGATCTCCACCAGGAAGCCGAGGCTTTTCAGGCGGACTTCGATAACCTCGACATCGAGGGTGATGCCGGCAAGGCGTTCTAGCTGATTGAGACGGAAACTGAAGGGTTTCCTCGGGGCGGGAAGGTCGCCTTTGACGATCAGCTGGCTAACTTCGCCGCCGCAAAGCTCGAGGATCAAGCGTGTGCCATATTCAGCACCGGCATGGACCATTTCGGGATCAAGGCCACGTTCGAAACGGGTGCGGGCATCGCTTTCGATGCCGAGTTTGCGACCGGTGGCTGCGGTTCGGATCTGATCGAAGAGGGCGATTTCCAAGATGACGTTGGTGGTCTCCTCGGTACAGCCGCTGGGCTCGCCGCCCATAATACCGCCAAGGGCTTCTGGTCCGTTCTCATCGGCGATCACGGTCATACCGTCGTTCAGGTCATAGGTCTTGCCGTCCAGGGCTTCGATCTTCTCGCCCTCGCGCGCGAAGCGAAGGTCGAGGCGCCGTCCCTTTAGTTTGTCCGCATCGAAGACATGGAGCGGCCTGCCGAGGTCGTAGGTGACCAGATTGGTGATATCGACCAGGGTCGAAATCGGCCTTAACCCGATCGCGGTCAGGCGTTCCTGCAACCAGGCAGGGCTCGGGCCGTTTTTGACACCACGAAATTCCCGCGCAACGAATAGCGGGCAGGCCGCCTCGTCGCCCATAGGGAAATCGAACGCGATGTCGAGATCGCTGTCGAATTGGCTCGGTACCGGACTGGTATCTCGCTCGATCAAGATTCCGAGTTCTGCTGCTGCCAGCTCGCGCGCGACGCCGGCTACGCCAAAGCAGTCGCTGCGATTGGGGGTGATGTCGATGTCGATAACCGGGCCTTCGAGCTTCAGCACCTCGGAGGCGGGCCTGCCAACGGTGGCGTCCTTGTCGAGATCGATGATGCCATCATGGTCTTCGCCGAGCAGCAGTTCTCGCGCAGAGCACAGCATGCCAACGCTCTCGACGCCACGGATCTTGGCGCGTTTGAGCGCCTGACCGCTTTCCGGGATGACCGTGCCGACATTAGCGAAGACGGCTTTCATACCGACATGGACATTGGGTGCGCCGCAGACAACCTCGAGCTTTTCCGTGCCCGTATCGACCGTGCAGAGGTTCAAACGCTCGGCATCCGGATGCTGGCGAACTGCAGTAAGCTCGGCGACCACGAAGGATGAGAGATCAGCGCCTCGTCCCTGAACGCTGTCCACTTCAAGCCCGAGTGCCGTAAGCTTCTCGACGATCTGCTCGACCGAAGCATCGGTCTCAAGATGCTCTTTTAGCCATGGAACCGTGAATTTCATCGTGACAGCCCCCCATAGGTGGTGGGCACGTCGATCGCGCCGAAACCGTAATGACGGATCCAGCGCAGATCACCCTCGAAGAAGGTGCGGAGGTCAGGGATGCCGTATTTCAGCATGGCGATACGATCAATGCCCATGCCGAATGCAAAGCCTTGCCAGATCTCGGGGTCGACATTCACTGCGCGCAGAACATTGGGATGAACCATGCCGCAGCCGAGGATTTCCAGCCAGTCGTCACCTTCGCCGATGATCAGCTCGTCGGCCGTGCGCCTGCAGCCGATATCCATCTCGGCAGACGGTTCGGTGAACGGGAAATATGAGGGGCGAAAACGCACCGGAATGTCGTCACGCTCGAAAAACGTACGAACAAAATCGGTGAGGCAGCCTTTCAGATGGCCCATATGAGTGCGCCGGTCGATCAACAGCCCTTCTACCTGATGGAACATCGGCGTATGGGTCAGATCGTAATCGCAGCGATAGGTGCGCCCGGGCGCGATGATGCGATAGGGTGGGGACCCTGATAGCATGGTTCGGATCTGCACTGGTGAGGTGTGGGTGCGCATCACCAGCGGCAGACCGTCCTTTTCGGCTTCGAGATAGAACGTGTCCTGCATCTGGCGGGCAGGGTGCTCGGGCGGAATGTTGAGGGCGGAGAAGTTGTTGAAGTCGTCCTCGACATCCGGTCCTTCGGCCACCTGGAAACCCATCTCGCCGAAGATCGCTGTCAACTCCTCGGTCACCTGGCTTACCGGATGAATACGCCCTAGCTGTTGTGGGCGGATCGGCAAGGTGACGTCGACCGTTTCGGTCATCAATTGCGCATCGAGCGCCTTGGCTTCGAGATTTTCGCGCCTGGAAGCGATGGCCTCGCCGACGGCTTGCTTGACTTGGTTGTAGCGCTGGCCCGTCGTTCGCCTGGCGTCGGGATCAAGCTTGCCGAGCGACTTGGTGAGGGTCGTGATCTGCCCCTTCTTCCCAAGTGCTGACACTCGGATTTGTTCCAACGCATCCATGTCGGCAGCATCGTCGATATTGGATAAAAGCTGGGCTTCAAGCCGATCGATATCGATCTTGCCATCAGCATCATCGTCTCTGCTCGCCATCTCCACCATCGACCGTCTCATCTTCTAAAAGATCTTGGGAATTGATGTTTGCCGGAAAACCAGCAAAAAAGGGGCCATCCGGCCCCTCTCCACCCCAAAAACTGAAAGACTTGCTCCTCAGCTTTCCAGGGCGGTCTGGGCCTGTTTGGCCAAGCTGCTAAACGCGACCTGATCGCGTACCGCCAGATCGGCAAGGACTTTGCGATCGATCTCGATACCGGCAACCTTCAAGCCATGCATCAAGCGGCCATAAGTGGTTCCCGTCTCGCGGGCTGCAGCGTTGATCCGC
Source organism: Geminicoccales bacterium (assembly GCA_050633905.1). Taxonomy (GTDB): domain Bacteria; phylum Pseudomonadota; class Alphaproteobacteria; order Geminicoccales; family Geminicoccaceae; genus JANQPX01. The sequence goes on along the minus strand of JBOEHJ010000020.1, from coordinate 10,572 downwards.
TGAATCCACAAAGCGCGGAAATTCCGCTTCTTCACCCGCCGGTCGCGGTAGGCGTATTGCAGCCCCTTCTCGACCCGGTTGATGGCCATCCGAAAGCAATTGCTGCTACGACCGCGATAACCCGATGCGCGAGCGATGACTTTCTTATGCCGCGCCTTGCTGGTTACGCCTCTTTTTACCCGTGCCATATTTCTCTACCTTCGACTTCCAAATTCTTCTGAACGCCGCCGCTCCAACCCTAAACTAACCAGGACCTCGCAGGTCTTAGCCGCCGTAGGGGAGCATGCGCTTGATCAGCTTGGCGTCGCCATCGGCGACCACCACAGATCCACGCTGACCAACCTTCACCTTCTTCGCCTTATGCGTCATCATATGGCGGTGATTGGCCTTATTGCGCACAATTTTGCCCGTGCCAGTGAAGCGAAAACGCTTCGCTGCCGCGCGCTTTGTCTTAAGCTTCGACATTGTGGAAACTCCGTTCGTCGTGCCAAGCTGTCAGGTGCTCGGCCGACCTGAAGCAAATGCCTTATAATCGGAAGTGCCTCACTTCGCAAGCGCCTGGCAGCGAATAAGTGGGGGTTGCTAGCTGAATTGTCGAGGTCTTTTCTAAACGACGTCCTTGTCTTCTCAGGATCGGCGATATCACAGGGGCCAGTCGCAGGCGTCCCAGATCGTCGGGTCGAAAAGCGCTCTAGGCTTGCTTAAGGCAGTAGGCAATGCGCCAGGCCACGCTTCTCCAGATATTGCTGGTGATAATCCTCGGCAATCCAGAAGGTTGAAGCCGGCGTGATCTCCGTCACGATCGCCCCTCGATGCAGGCCTGAAGCCTCCAGGCGCTTAAGCGAGGCCTTGGCCTCTTCCTCCTGTTCGGCGTTATGGAAATAAACGGCCGAGCGATATTGCGTACCGATATCCGGGCCCTGCCGATTCAACTGGGTCGGATCATGTTCTGCCCAAAAGACTTCCAGGAGCTGATCAAAACCAACCTTTTCAGGATCGAACTCAATCTGGACGACCTCGGCATGGCCGGTTTTCCCGGTGCAAACCGCCTCGTAGCTGGGTTTCTCCGTAGCGCCGCCGGCATATCCGACAGCCGTCGAGATGACCCCAGGTAGACGCCGAAACGCGGCTTCGACGCCCCAAAAACATCCGGCTCCAAATGTTGCTGTCGCCATCGTTCTTCCCTCCCAACCCTTAACAGCATGATCCCATTGAGATCCCCGAGCACAGGCGCCTTCGGGACAGTCGGTAGCCTGCACACCAGATCGTCGGTTCTGCATCAAGACTTCCCGAAGTCGATGATACCATCCTTTGGGTCGATGCATCGGTGGAATGAGCAAGATTTGGGGTGCCGATCGGCCAAGATCAATGTCGGCAGTGTCACCGGCTATGACAAACGGTCTTTTGGCGCATCTCAGCCATTTCTGATCTCTTGCATGGCCGCGTCGCTTGGGTCAGTGTGTGCCAAGTAAAAAATCCAGGCGTTAGCTCGACACAATGGGCGCCAACGACAATATGAGGGAAGATTCACCATGTTGAAGACAGTCTCACTTTCCGTGATGGCGATTACGGCTGCCGTTGCGTTGCCGGCACTTGCCCAGGAAAAGCCCGCCGACTTTCCCGAGCGGCCGCTGACCATGATCGTACCTTATGGCGCAGGCGGTGGCTCGGACCAGCTTTCCCGCGCGATGGCCGCCTCCATGGAAGAGGTGCTTGGCCAGCCGGTTCAGGTGGTCAACAAGCCGGGCGGTGGCGGCATGGCGGCTGTGCCCGATTTCATGACGGCACCGGCTGATGGCTACACGCTTCTCGAATCGATCGACGATGCCGTGACTAATCACGTTTCCGGCAAGCTGGCTGAAAACCCCGGCACCGATTGGGAACCACTTTGCATGGCGCAGGTCACCTTCTCGCAGATCTACATCCGCCCGGATGACGACCGCTTCAGCGATTGGGAGAGCTTCGTCGCCTATGCTAAGGACAACGAGGTCTCGATCGCCAATGTCGGCAATCTCGGCTCGATGGAACGCATCAACATGCTGAAGATCGAGGAAGCACTCGGCTTCAAAACCAACCAGATCGCTTTTGATAAGCCTGCCGAGCGCTATGCCGGTCTGATCGGCGCTCAGGTGGATGCGCTGTTTGAGCAGCCTGGCGATGTTCGGAGCTTCCTGGATGCCGGACAAATGACGCCGATCCTCTCGGTTTTCCCCGAGCGTCCCGGCGCCTTCGCCGATGTGCCGACCCATATCGAGGCCGGCGCCGACTTCGAAGCGCTCCTTCGTTTCCGCGGCTTCTATATCCATCCCGATGTTGCCGAGGACAGGAAGCGTTATCTCGAGGCCGTCTGCAAACAGGGCTTTGATTCGGCAAGTTTTCAGGAGTTCAACGAGAGCAAGTATATGACCCTCATCGACAGCTATCGGGACACCGCTGGCTCAAAAGAGCTGATCGAAAAGGCGGTCAACACCTACACGGCCGTCTACAAAGAGATCGGCCTCCTCAACTAGGCAGGCGGATAGGATCCGTAGCCCATCCTAAAGGCAGGGATGGTGGCCGTCTTGTGAGATGGGCATCATCCCTGGCTGCTGTGAGGGATCCTCGATAATCGATCTGACATGACAACAAACCCCAAAACAATGATCCTGGTCGAACTCGGGTTCTGGCTGACCTTGGCGCTTCTCGCCTTCGGTTTCAGTTTCGAGTTTTCCGACGAGCAAGGCACCTATGAATGGGGTGCCGCCAGCTGGCCGCGCGCCGTTATACTCTTGATGACGATCACTGCTTTGGTCCACGCTGCCATCCGCTACCAAGCTGTAGGTGCTGCGGGGCGCACTGTCGCTACTGAAGAAGAGGGTGATGGCGGCTCGTTTTTAGGATCCATTGGTCTGTTTTTGATCCCGTTGGTTTATGTATGGCTCTTGCCACGCACCGGTTTTTATCTGACTACACCCTTTTTTCTCCTGGCCCTTCTTCTCTATGTCGGTGAGCGTCGTTGGCGCGTTCTTCTTTTGACCGCGGCCATCATCATCTTCGTGATCAATCTTGTCTTCGCCAAGCTCTTCTATGTAGCACTCCCCGTCGGCAACTGGCCGGGCTTTTACGACATCAACAATTGGCTCCTGGTGATGATCCGATGAGGTTTGGGTTTGGCTGACTTCTGGCTCGGCGCATCCACGCTCTTTTCCGATCCGACGGGGGTGATGATCTTCGTGGGAGGCCTGCTTGGTGGCATGCTGTTCGGCGCCATTCCCGGCATCAACATGCTGACGCTGGGCGCGGTCATCCTGCCCTTTACCGCCGCGATGAACCCGACCCATGCGATCATGCTCTATTCCGTGATCTATTGCGCCGGCGTGTTCGGGGGCGCGATCACCGCCATTCTCTTCAATATTCCAGGCTCGCCGGAAAACGCGCCGACCGCGTTCGATGGCTATCCCATGACGCAAAACGGCGAGGCGGCGAAGGCGATCGGCGCTGCTGTCATCTGCTCGGCCGCCGGCGGTATCTGCTCCGCCGTCCTGATGATGATCGCTACCCCCACTATTGCCGGCTGGGCCGTGCGGGCTTTCGGGCCTCCGGAAATTTTTGCGCTGATCTGTTTTGGCCTTGCTGTTTCGGCCTCGGTCGGTGCTGCCGATCTCTGGAAGGGCCTCCTTTCTGTCTCGCTCGGTCTCCTGATCGCCACGATCGGCACCGATCCCGCAGATGGCGTCGGTCGCTATAATTTCGGGACCTACTACCTGCTTGCCGGCATCCACTTCATCCCGGTCGTGCTCGGCCTATTCGCGGTTGCCGAGGTTTTTACCCAGGGGGCCAAGAGTTTGGCTGGCGGTGGGAACAGCGGCACCAAAGTTCGTCTTAGCCTGCCGAGCTTCTTGGAGTTTTGGCGCCTGAAATTCACAGTGCTGCGCTCCATGGTGATCGGTTTTTTCGCTGGTATTCTGCCGGGCATTGGCGCCGTGCTGGCGGCTTTCCTCAGTTACAACGAGGCGGTTCGCTGGAATCCTAGGGGAAAATTCGGCAAGGGCGAACTGGGCGGTGTGGTTGCTTCGGAGACCGCCAACAATTCCGCAACCGGAGCGGCAATGATCCCGCTTTTGGCCCTCGGTTTGCCGGGCGGTGCGCTCACGGCTATGATGATGGGGGTTTTCCAGATCCACGGCATGGAGCCCGGACCCCTGGTCTTTATCACCTCGAAAGAACTGGTCTGGGTGGTGTTTGCTGCGATGTTCTTCGCCAATGTCGCGATCCTTGGGCTTGGCTATCTTCAAACCAAGACTGTTGTCCACCTGCTGCGTATCCCCTTTCACCTGCTTGCGCCTGCGATCCTACTGATCGCCACCATTGGCGCGTATGCTTTGCGCAACCTGACCGTCGATATCTGGGTGATGTACATCGCCGGCATCGTCGGCTTTTTGCTGCGCCGGTCGGGTTATTCGGTCGCCGGGATCGTGATGGGGCTGATTCTCGGCAAGCTGGGTGAGAGCAGTTTCACCAAGTCGATGCAGCTTTTAAGCTACGACCCCTTGGCTCTTTTCGTCCGCCCGATCGCAGGTTTGCTCTTGACGGCCGCCGCTATCACCCTGATCTGGAATATCGTAACCCAACTCCGCAGCGGCCGAGCGGCCGACGCTTGACTTGATGGTGTCTGTCAGCCGCTGACCTCTGGCCTTAACGTGACATGACGACGAGGTGACCATGAACGCGACCGCGTTGAACCAGCAAAAGACCGCTGACGCCGAAGCGGTGATCGGCGGCCTGATCACGCGCGCAAAGGCAGCGATGGATCAGTTCGACAATACTAACCAGGAAGCCATCGACGACGCGGTGACAGCGCTTGCCTGGTCGATCTACAAGCCGGAAAACGCAAAGTTTTTAGCGAAACTCGCCGTCGAGAGTACCGGCCTCGGCAACGTCCCGGACAAAGTCATCAAAAACCAGCGGAAAACTTTTGGCACACTGCGTGATCTCATGCGGGTCAAGAGTACCGGCGTCATCGAAGAATTACCGGATCTGGGGTTGGTCAAGTACGGAAAACCGATCGGCGTGGTGGCGGCGATCACGCCTTCCACCAACCCGGCGGCAACACCCGTCAACAAGGCGATGATGGCGATCAAGGGCGGCAATGCCGTGATCATCGCACCCTCGCCCGCAGGCTATGCGGCGACGGCCGCAACTGTTGATGGCATGCGCGCTGAACTCGAAAAGATCGGAGCACCCGGCGACCTGGTGCAGATTATACCGATCCCTGTCGATCGCGAGCGCACCAAGGTTCTGATGCGCGAGGCTGATCTGATCATCTGCACCGGCTCGCAAAACAATGTCAGGGGTGCCTATTCCAGCGGCACGCCGGCGATCGGTGTCGGGGCGGGCAACGTGCCGGTCATCATTGATGAGACGGCGGATCTGGAAGCCGCCGCGCAAAAAATCACCGCGTCAAAAATCTTCGACAACGCCACCAGCTGCTCCTCTGAAAACAGCGTCATCATCGTCGATGAGGTCTGGGACGAAGCGATCCAGGCGCTGACATCAGCTGGCGGTTACTTGGTGACCGGCGAGGAAGGTCAGCGGCTTGTTGACCGGCTCTGGCTGGATGGCAAGTTGAACCGGAAGGTGATCGCGCAGGATGCGAGCATCCTTGCTGATGTTTTTGAACTTCCCGGTGAAGCGCGTGATGCTCGCTACTTCATGGTCGAGGAAACAGGTGTGGGCCCGGCCCACCCGCTTTCTGGAGAAAAGCTCTCGCTGGTGCTCACCGTTTACCGCGCGAAAGATTTCGCCCACGCTAAAAAAACCACCGAAGACATTCTGGAGTTCCAGGGAAAAGGCCATTCGCTTGGCCTGCATACCAACCGCATGGAGCGCGCAAGGGAACTTGCCGAGGATATGGCGGTCGTTCGGGTTCTGGTGAACCAGGCGCACACCTTTGCCAATGGCGGCGGGTTCGATACCGGTCTGCCTTTTACATTGTCGATGGGCTGTGGCAGCTGGGGCGGTAATTCGATCACGGAAAACCTGAATTTTTCGCACTTTATCAACGTCACCCATCTCGTGACGACCATTGCAGAAGATAAACCTGAAGAGGCTGATCTGTTCGGCAAATATTGGGAAAAATACGGCCAATGAACTTTGAGGAATATGCTGCTAAGCCCATTCTGAAGGCGGCTGGCATCACCGTGCCGGTAGGCCGGCTTTGTCACGATGCCAAAACCGCGCGCGAAACAGCGGCTGACATCGGCCCTTCGGTGGTTAAAGCGCAGGTGCCGACCGGCAAGCGCGGCAAGGCCGGCGGAATCAAGCTCGTCGACTCGCCCAAAGAAGCCGAAGCCGCGGCGAACGACATCCTCGGCATGACGATTGGGGACTATAAGGTCGAAAAAATCTTGGTCGAAGCACAGGTTCCCATCGTGAACGAATTCTATGCGGCCATCTTGAACCATCAGGAAACTAAGGGACCGCTCTTGCTGTTTTCCACCGAGGGCGGCATGGATATCGAGGAGATCTCGGAAAACCATCCGGACAAGATGGCCCATCTGCCCATCGATATTCGCGATGGTGTCGATGACGAGCTTTTGGCGCATATCTTCGATCTGCTCGGCATGGAGGCGCATAAAGACGCCCTGATCGAGTTTTTTTTGAAACTCTATGACACCTACCGGGTCAATGATGCCGAGCTGGTCGAGATCAATCCGCTGGCGCTGACCAAGGACGACGAGCTGGTTGCCCTCGACTGCAAGTTCACCATGGACGATTCAGGGGCCGCGCGACGGGCGGATCTGGCCAAGGACGGGGTGCCGGAGAAGGTCACCGAGCTTGAAGCGTATGCGACCGAACTTGGGTTGAAATATATCGAACTTGACGGTCAAGTCGGTGTGCTCGCCAATGGCGCTGGGCTCACCATGACCACCATGGACGCGATCCGGCATTATGGCGGTGAGCCGGCGAACTTCCTGGAAATCGGTGGCGATGCCTACACCAAGGGCAAGGCCGCATTAGAAATCGTTCTGGCCAACCCGAATGTCAAAAGCCTGTTGATCAATTTCTGCGGTGCTTTTGCCCGCACGGATGTCATGGTGGAGGGCCTTCTCGAAGCTTGGGATGAGATCAATCCCACTTTACCCGTCTCGTTTTCGATCCATGGCACCGGCGAGGATGAGGCAATCGCTATGGTGAAAAACAAACTGGGCATTGAACCCTTTGACTTGATGGATGATGCGGTGCGGGCTGCGGTGGAGGCGGCCAAATGATCGTCCGACAGAACGAACGGGTCCTGGTCCAGGGGATCACCGGCAAGCAGGGCACCTTTTGGGCCGAGCAGATGCGGGATTATGGGACGACCATCATCGGTGGCGTGAACCCGAAAAAGGCCGGCACCACGCATCTAGATCTGCCTGTCTGGGGCTCGGCGGCCGAGGCTGCATTCGATCTTACCGAAATGGGCGCCTCCATCGATGTTTCGGTCCTGTTCATTCCCCCGATGGGCATGAAAGCAGCTGCCCTCGATGCGATTGAGGCCGGCATCAAAAAGCTGGTCATCCTGACCGAGCATGTGCCGGTTCAAGACGTGATGTACGTCTTGGCCGCTGCTGACGATGCCGAGGCGCAGATCCTTGGGCCGAACACGGCTGGCGCGGTCACGCCCGGCGAATGTTTCACAGGCTTCATGCCAGCCTTCAACGATCGTGTGTTCAAGCCCGGCAAGATCGGCGTCGTGTCGCGCTCCGGCTCGCTTGGCACGCTGGTCTGTCTCAATCTGGTGCAGGCCGGCTTCGGCATTTCCGCTTTCATCGGCATCGGCGGCGATCCGATCATCGGCACCACCACCGGCGACGCCCTTCGCCTTCTCGATCAGGATGAAGGCACCGAGGCGATTGCGCTTGTCGGCGAGATCGGCGGGACCATGGAAGAGGATGCCGCTGAGTACGCGGCCGAGATGAAAAAACCGATCGCTGCGTTTATCGCAGGCGCTGCCTCGCCGCCCGGCAAAAAAATGGGCCATGCAGGTGCTATCGTCATCGGCAATCGTGGCAGCTATGCATCCAAGAAAAGTGCTCTTGAAGCCGCCGCCGTTGCGGTCGTCCCGACGCCGGGCGGCATCGCGGATGCCCTTCGCGAGCGGGTGTCCAGATAAGACGGAACCGGTCTCGGATCAGGGGAGGCAACTTTGCCCGGAAAAACCATTGTCACTTGCGCTGTAACCGGAAGTATCACACGGCCGGGGCAGCATCCGGGTTTGCCGATCACCCCCGAGGAAATCGCGACCTCGGCGCTTGAGGCGGCAAGGGCAGGGGCGGCGGTCGCCCATCTCCATGTTCGTGATCCCGAAACCGGTGCTCCCAGCATGGAGCTTGATCTCTATCGCGAGGTCGTGGAGCGCATCAGGGCAAGTGATACCGATCTGGTCATCAACCTGACCGGCGGCCCCGGAAGTCGGTTCATTCCAGGCGATCACGATCCGAAGATTGCGGCTGAAGGCAGCACCTTGATGGCGCCGGAGAAGCGGGTCGAGCATATCGTGACCCTGAAGCCGGAGATCTGTACTCTCGATTTCAACACGATGTGGTTCGGCAGCTCGGCTGTGATCAACACACCTGCCCATCTCGCCGTGATGGCGAATGCGATCCGCGGGGCAGGCGTCCTGCCTGAGCTCGAAGTGTTCGATTCCGGCGATATTCGCCTCGCCCAAAAACTCATCGACGACGGCGTTCTGGCAAAGCCGCCCTTGTTCCAACTCGTGCTCGGCATTCAGTACGGCTTTCCCGGCACGTCCGAAGCCTTGATGTTCGCCAAGTCCCTCCTCCCGGATGACGCACGCTGGGCGGCTATGGGCATCGGGCGGATGGAGTTCCCGATCGTCGCCCAGGCAGCACTGCTTGGCGGCCATGTCCGGGTTGGCCTCGAGGATAATCTCTACATCGAAAAAGGTGTCTATGCCTCCTCGAACGCAGTCCTGGTTGAACGCGCTGTTTCCTTGGTCAGACTCTTGGGTAGTGAGATCGCGACACCTGCCGAAGCGCGAACAATGCTCGGTCTGAAGTCGCCGTGATTGATCGAGAAGACTTACAACGCCGTCTCGATGGCATCCAGCGGGTCAGTCTTGCCCATTTGCCGACGCCGCTTGATCATGCTGAGCGCTTTTCCAAGATCCTTGGCGGGCCGGATATCTGGATCAAGCGGGACGACATGACGGGGCTTGCCTTCGGCGGCAACAAGACGCGGCAGCTCGAATATGTTTTTGCGGATATGGTGGCAAAAGGGGCCGATACGCTGGTCGCCGGTGCCTACACCCAATCCAATTGGTGTCGTCAGATGACGGCGGCTGCGAAGAAGCTCGGTCTGGATATCAGCCTCATTCTGCTCCATGGCGAGAAAGGCCCGGCGTTGCAGGGTAATTTGCTCCTCGACCATCTCATGGGCGCCGATGTCACCGTGATCAATCTACCGACCATGGAGGAGATCCAGCCTCATCTGAACGCCAAAGCGGACGAGCTACGAAAGCAGGGCAGGAAGGTTTATGTGATCGAGCCGCTCGGCGTCGACAGCCTCGCTATCGGCGCGCTTGGCTATGTTGGGGCTGCTTTGGAACTGGACCGGCAGTTCGATGAGAGGGGCATTGCCCCCAGTCATCTCTATCTTTGTGGCGCGAACATGACGCCTGCTGGCATGGCACTTGGCTTCAAAGTCCTTGGCCGTCCCATCAAGCTGGTGAATATCGCCCCTATCAAATGGAGCATGCCGCGCAATCTGGATATCGCCAGGATCGCCAACGCGACGGCAGAGCTTCTAGATCTGGATCATAGGATCGAAGCTAACGAGATCGAAAGTCACGACGATTATATCGGCGAGCGTTACGGCGTTGTCACGGTGGCAGGCAATGAAGCGCTACAGTTGCTGGCGAGAACCGAGGGGATCATTCTGGATCCGGTCTATAGCAGCAAGGCGCTTGCCGGGCTGATCGACCATATTAAACAGGGCCGCCTGACCTCAGACGATGGCGTGCTCTTCATCCACACTGGCGGCATGCCGGCTTTGTTCGCTTATGCCGACGATCTTGGGCTGAATTGACCGTTGATGGCGGAAGTTTCTTGCCATAGGTGAAAGACCTTATCGACGCTCAACTTCTCAGCAATTCATCGGACGTGGGATGTCCGATGCCGTCGGATTAGACGATCATCTCTAACGGGTTGCCAAAGATTTGTGCAGGCCAACTTCAAATTCATGATAGGCATGCTAAGAAGTCGCTTTTGGTGGGTCACGCGGGCTTGACCGGGTGACGACCAACGTGTTTGGTTTGATGCTAGCCCTAGTCGGGACTACGGCGACTTCGGTCGTCAATAATGTGATGGGAGCCAATGATGGAGTCCAGCGACAGCGGTGGGAAATCGACCCTCTACTGTTCTTTCTGCGGGAAGAGTCAGCACGAGGTTCGCAAGCTGATCGCCGGGCCGAATGTGTTCATTTGTAATGAATGCGTCGAGCTTTGCGCAGATATCATCAAGGAAGAAGATCGCAAGAGCCGTCGGTCCTCCGGCCCGGCGATCATGACGCCCGAGGAGATCAAGGGTGTTT
>JBOEHJ010000019.1:9165-22565 GCA_050633905.1 Geminicoccales bacterium | reverse complement strand
TTGACCCTGGCTGTTTCAAAACGCATTTTGCAGAAAAAATTTTAGAATGAAGTTCTAACGGACCCTCAAAGGCTATCGATTGTCATAAAATTTCAAGGCTAATCGGCTCCAACTTTGAGTATTTCGGCCATCATTTTTCCTGCCGATAGAAAGATTTTCTAACTGGATTTTCAAAAATCACGTTTTGAAACAGCCAAGACCCACTGCCGGCACTGCCCCAACCTTCATTTAGATTGACCGACGTTGTGTGACGCATAAAACTTATGAAGAATTAGATCCATTTAAGGTGATTCGATGAGCGACTTGGTGATCCGCGCAGCACGGTTAGAGGATGCCGATGCTCTTAATGATATTGCCAATCTGCCAGGTTTTCGACATGGCACCCTGCGCATGCCTTATCAAAGTGTCGAAACGATAAAGCAGAGGCTAGGCAACCATGATCCAAATCGACATTTTCTCGTTGCTCTAAAAGGCGAAGTTCTCGTCGGGCAAGGTGCACTTTTCCGCCGCCACGGACGTGAGTCACACTCGGGATTCATCATTCTAGGGGTCCACGACAATTATCGTCGTCAGGGTATCGGTCAAGCTTTGCTAGCAGCTTTAATTGACATCGCCGACAATTGGATCGGGCTCACAAGATTGGATCTCACCGTCAACGTAGACAACAAGCCAGCAATCAAACTCTACGAGCGCAACGGTTTCGAACACGAAGGCCGTCAGCGTGCCGCAACTTTACGCGCCGGGAAGCTAGTGGATGCATTGATGATGGCGAGACTTCGCCAGCCGCCGACCATTGACGGATCAGACCCCGCGGCGTGAGGCGAAGTGGCAGAAGTTGGCCCATTTGAGAAGCTAGCGCTTCGGCTGCTTCCAACCGCAAAGCGGCCACTGGCGCTGGGCCGTTAGATTCCGTAGTTGAACCCGGAGCCGACCTTGGGCGCGTTAGATACGACGAGACCTCGGCATCTGGCTGCTCACAAGGCGTCAGACGCAGTGTCCGTTGGAAAGCCAGCCGCTGTCATTCCAACATCAAGCCCGCCAATGACCCTTAGTAGGTCGATGTAGACATGCATCTGATCCTTCACTGGCCGCCGGATGGGAGAATTTTCGGGCTGGGTCAAGCGAAGAAAGTCGTTCCTTTCTAAGCTTCGGATGTGTGCTCGCGATAAGCCTAGTTCACTTGCTAGGAGTCGATCGGTTCGCGACGATACGCGGAATGGCACCACCATCACGATTTCCAATGCAGACCATGGTCTGGCCGGCTTCGACACTAGCTCTTTCCGAACATCTGTGTCGGCGCATTCGTTGACTTGCTGGGCATGTCGACGAAGTCGCTCGATGTCAAACGCTAGGAACTTGGCTAGGGCCTGGTCGTTCGACTGGAGAGCTTGCATCAAGGCTGGATCGATTTCTCGGATGTTCAGGCGTTCCAATACTGGGCAATTCCATGTGTTTTGGCAGGACGTACACTTGTAGATCAGCCAAGCATCAAGCCTCTTTCCCTGCGCATTCTGTCTGAATTTGCCACTGCTTTGAAACGGCTTGTAGCAGCCGCATCGGTTACAAGCGATCAGTGGTTGAGGGGCGTCTTTCGGGATAACTGTCCATCGGACACGTAATAAGCCAGACATATCGTCTCGTTCTTCCTGACGGAAGTCCATCGAGACGACGGTTTGAGAACTGGATCAGTCGGCACGGCGTGGGAATTGACGCTCGAGAAAGGATCCAAATGACGAGGATCGAAACGCTTGGTGACGAATCAGGCTTGCCATACCGGCCTCAGACCGCCACCTCGACGAACACAAATCTATACCTCACGACAGCGCTGGTGCTGACATGCGTGCGTGCGAGATCTGGTGAGACCGGCAACTACGCTGGCAAGATCTAGGCTCCCAAGAAATGCTTGGCTCAATCCATTGATTGATCGCTCAACGCATTGACAAGGGCAAGAAAAAAAGAGCTCCTCTGCTGTATCTCTAAGCTGCGATCTCAGCACGGATTGAGGCAAAGGGACTAAATCACGAAAGACTCAGTGCGGCCGCTGTTGGCGCATTTGAGAAGGAAGCCTTATGGCCGGTCCGTCCCTGAAAGCAGGCATTCGCCGGCCGCCGCTAGTGGCTTAAGTTGATCCTGTGCTGACACCCGGTCATTGGCTTCCACGAAGGTGTGACGGATCGGCCAGCTGCATTGCCTCGGCCCTGATCCAGTCATGGAAGGCCTTAAGTCCAGGCGTGCTGAGGGCGCCTTTTGGGAAGGCTAGGTAGTAGCCATAGTCGATAAGCTCGACACTCGAGATTTTTAGAAGTTGGTGCTCGGCAATCTCGCGGCTGACCAGGGTATCGCAGAGCGCTACACCCTGACCATCGATCACCGCCTGTACGCGCACATTCGGATCGGGGAGGACGAGGCTGTCCTTCGTCGGGCGATAGGGGAAGCCAGCGACTTGATGCCAATCCCGCCAGGCGTCGCTGTCATCGCGATCATGCAGCAAGGTGAGATCTGGCAGCGTCGCCTCCAAGCCTACTTCGGCAATCCGTTCTGCGATCGCCGGACCCGCGGTCGGAAAGGCCGAGCAGTCGAACAAACGCTCGATCTCCATGTCGGTCCAATCGCCCTTGCCCCATCGGATCGCCATATCGATGCCGTGGGTTCGAAGATCGGTGAGGTCGACGAGGGGTTGCAGGCGAAGGCCGATCTTTGGGTGTCTTACGGTGAACGTCATCAGCCTGGGCGACAGCCAGCGCGATGCGAAATAGGTGGACATCCCCACTGTGATGCGACCTGGGGCCTCTTCGCGCAGATCGGCGATTTCCCGTTCCAGATCGCGAAAGGCCAGAGCGGAGCTGTGCCAGAGGCGTTTGCCCTTCTCTGTCAGCTGAATGGCACGATGCTTCCGAACAAAGACCGGAAAGCCGAGATCTTGCTCCAATTGGCTGATCTGATAGCTCACCGCTCCTTTGGTCAGGTTGAGTTCCATCGCCGCCATTGTGAATGAGAGGTGGCGGGCCACAACATCGAACAAGCGAAGGCTGTCATAGGATCGAAAGCGCATTTCATAAGTTTAAATTTTTTGAACACAGCGTGCAAATCAATTGGTTTGCGTCTCACCTGATCCGGCTGCTTTCCTGATATTAGCGGCAGGGAGGAAGAGATGATGCGACTTGGATGGATCAGAAAATTTATCAGCCGTCTGCTGTTGATCAAGAAATTTGGTCGATGAGATTGACCATGCCCAATGCCGATCCGGCTCTTCGACCCGTCACGCGTAAGACCCGCACCGGCGGGCGTGCCGGACGGACCGCACGGCGGTCAGCGCAAGCCGCCATTTTCAGACCCGAGCTGTTTCAACGTAGGATTCTTCCCTATGAGCTGCTCGACGAGGAGGCCTTGCAGCGGATCGAGGCACATGCTGGCTGGATCCTGAAGGAGATCGGCATCGAGTTTCCCGATGACACGGAAACGCTCGAACTGTTCCAGGATGCCGGCGCCAGCGTCACCGGTTCACGCGTACGCTTCGAAGAAGGGCTCGCACAAAGTCTGTGCGCTACGGCGCCGAAGAGCTTTCGCATGGAAGGACGCGACCCAGCCTCTTCTCTCGTCATTGGTGGCGATCACATCGCCCTGATGCCCGCCTACGGCCCTCCTTTCGTCAGCGATCTCGCAAACGGGCGCCGCTACGCGACCATCAGAGATTTTCAGAACTTCGTGAAGCTCGCTTACGCCTCGCCTTGGCTCAACCATTCCGGTGGCACGGTCTGCGAGCCGGTCGATCTGCCCGTCAACAAGCGCCATCTGGACATGGTCTACGCCCATCTCCGTTATTCGACCAAACCGTTCATGGGCTCGGTGACCGCCCCCGAGCGAGCGGAGGATTCTATCGCCATGGCGAGGCTTGCCTTCGGTGAAGGCTATCTAGAAAAAAATTGCGTGATCCAGGGCAACATCAACGTCAACTCGCCGCTCGTCTACGACCATGTCATGACCGGCGCACTCAAGGCCTATGCGCGGGCGAACCAAAGCGTGGTGATCTCACCCTTCATCCTGGGCGGCGCCATGGGGCCGGTGACCCAGCCAGCCCTCCTCGCCCAGGCCCACGCCGAGGCCATGGCCGGCATCGCTCTCAGCCAGCTGGTGCAAAAGGGGGCGCCCGTGGTCTACGGCAACTTCCTGACCACCATGAACCTCAAGTCCGGGGCGCCGACCTTCGGCACACCAGAAGCTAACCTTTCGACATTCGCGATCGCCCAGCTTTGCCGCAGGCTGGGTCTGCCCCTTCGTTGCGGTGGCCATCTCACTGCGTCCAAGGTTACCGACGGTCAGGCGATGCAGGAGAGCGTTGCTAGCATGATGGCCGGCATCATGGCGGGCTCCAATTTCATCTTCCATGCGGCCGGCTGGCTCGAAGGCGGGCTGACCATGAGTTACGAAAAATTCGCCGCTGATCTCGACCATTGCGGCATGATGCTGCGCATGCTGGCAGGGCTGGAAATCAGCGATGACAGCCTGGCGGCTGACGCCTATCTGGAGGCCGGGCCAGGCGGGAACTATCTCGGTTCCAGCCATACGCTCGATCATTTCGAGACCGCCAACTATCTCTCCGATCTCGCCGACACGAACTCGTTCGAGCAGTGGGAGGACGATGGCCGCCTCGACCTCGAGCAGCGCGGACAGCGGCGCTGGCAGGCGATGCTGGCGGACTACGAGGCGCCGCCCATCGATCCGGCGATCGATGAGGCGCTCAAGGACTTCATGGCACGGAAGAAAGCTTCCATGCCTGACCAATGGCATTGAACAGTTTCAACGAAGGAGATCGATCATGGCCAGCAAATGCACCCGCCTGCCGACCGATGGTGCCGTCCAAGGTCTGGAGCCGACCGACTACATCCCGCCCGAGACCGTGCAATCGGGCGAACCGAAGGAGCGTGGCAGAAGCTTCTATGCCGACCAGACCGGCCAGCTCGATGCCGGTGTCTGGGAGTGTGAGCCCAACAAGCACGTCATCGAAGCCGCCCCCTATGACGAGTTCGTCTATCTGTTACAGGGCCATATCGACGTCATCGATGACGAGGGCGGCGTCCAGACCTTCAAGGCCGGCGACAGCTTCATGATGCCGCGTGGTTGCCGGTGCACCTGGGACGTCAAGGAACAGGTCCGCAAGCTCTATGTCGTGCTCACGGCGGAAGCGTATCGGAACTGACTCCAAGCGCTTGTCAGAAACCTGAACGACGTAAGGCACTGAAAGCTTGAGGGCGCACCTGGCACGGCCCAGTCGAGGCTCCCGGCCGATATGTGCGCGAGAGCGGTCATGCCGAGCGCGTTTCGGCCGTAGTGACAGTTTAGGACCGCGTTGCGGGCACCCCAGCTGAGGCGCCAATGCACCCTCCTGGCCCAACACCAGCCATAATGCCCAGCTTCTGCACCTTAGCGATACCGTATGGACATCGGGTGAGATACGCTCTCTTCGCTGAAGCCCGTTGAACGGATAAACGGTTCGTGGTTTTCAAATGCGGGCCAGTTCACTCATCAAGGACGGAGAAAGCGACATGTCTCTAATCGACACCGCAAGAGCGTTTTTTGAGGCCTGCGAGACCGGCAAAGGTTGGGCGGAGTGCTCGCAATACTGCTCACAAGACGCAAGCTTCTCATGCCAGGCTCGGGCTCTAGCGGAAATCGGCACCCTCGACGGCTATACTGAATGGATGAAGGGACTCCTGGTGCCAATCCCCGACGGTCGATATGAACTTAAGGGACTCGCGGCCGACGCCGACCAGGATATAGTGCTGGCCTTTGCAATCTTTAGCGGAACCCACACAGCCGATGGCGGACCAATAGCACCAACCGGCAAAAGTGTCTCAGCCGACTACGTTTACGCCATGGAATTTGCCGGTGGGAAGATTACGCACATGACTAAAATTTGGAACGACGAAGAATCACTGCGCGCTCTTGGTTGGGCCTAATTGGTTCGTGATTCACACAATCTAGCGATTCGGGGGGGGCTGGCAACGTGCCAGCCCTCAGCCGCGGAAGTAGGTTAAGAAGAACGAGCCGTCGAGCAAACATCAATGTCCGCAAATGGCAGATTATGTTGATACAGTCTGATGCATGCGATGAGACCGCCCCGACGTAACATCAGACTCTATTTACAGAGTATTCTTAGAATTAAACTTCTCGAAATGAGCTTTCTTAGAATCCCATTCTAACGGCATCCACCCGTCAGTGCAGCTTCCGACTTTGTCAACACAATCGGCACATTTGAGAAGCAAGCCTTGTGACTG
The DNA here is from genome assembly GCA_050633905.1 of Geminicoccales bacterium. Lineage (GTDB taxonomy): Bacteria > Pseudomonadota > Alphaproteobacteria > Geminicoccales > Geminicoccaceae > JANQPX01. Next base: position 16,290 of record JBOEHJ010000019.1, on the reverse strand, counting down.
GTTTGTCGAAGAATGCCGGCATTTGCTGGCCGGTGCTAGCGGCTTAAGGTGACCCACAACGGCCATGTCCCATTTGACAAGACCTCGGCACGGTAGGACAAATTTTCTCACGAGAGGAAACGGGACGGGAAAACATGGATCCCTCGGCGGAGAAGCTTACAGGCTTGGCTGAACGTGCCTATCGAACCTTCGATGTCGAAAGGCCGCGGTCGCTAGGGATCTGCACCGTGTGCTGCATGAAGCCCGCAGACCATGATGTCATTCTTTCTCAGGAACGACGTGACATTTCTCCTGATGGCGTGAGGAACTGGCTGTCTGCGGCATGGGGCGTTGGTGATGCCAACGACCGCGAGGTCGTCAAATGGATGCTGCCGCGCATATTAGAGCTCCTCGCGACAGGCGACGCTTCCATCAACTACGCATCTCCTGCGCCTCTCAGTCGGCTGGGCGAAACCGGGTTCCCCGGAGATTACAGACCAGATGAAGTCGACCTCGTCAGTGATTTTCTGATCGAATACGCAGCGGTGCTCGTCGAACATCCGGATGCGCTGAATCGCGTGATGACGCTGGACGACAGCCTTGAAATGGCCGCGTGCGCTAATGCGAAGATCGACCCCATCCTTGAGCAACTTGACGGATGTCCGGACGAGGCGATCGTCGAGCGTGTCATCGAGTGCATCCGCTATGAAAGGCCTTCATCATGGCTCAACCCGAAGGCCTATCTCGCTCAGAGAATGCATTACAATACCCATGTGCCGACGATCCATCGCTGGTATACATCCGACAAGATGCTGCTTCGCATGATGAATTACGCGCAGGGAACATCCGGCACGCTGCGTCGTCGCCAGACCGCCTGGGAGATGGCGGAGAGCATTCTTGCGATAACCTCGGCAGACGTCCCTGGTGACTGACGTTCCGGCCGCATCTGGCCCGTCGCCTCACAAGACCCTGATCGTGAGTATCTTCCGGCCGACGGCGCATCCTCTAGCATCCCCCGCCGCCGCAACCACCACCACCGCCGTAGCCGCCGGACCCTCCAGTTCCACCGCCTTGGACTGATCCGCCTGATCCACGGAATCCTTCAAACACATACTTTCCATCAGCCATACGACGAGGCACGATCGTATGGTGGGCGACAAAAATCAGGAAGCCGATTCCGATCGAAGCCAGGAAGGGCTTGTCGGGCAATGCTGAAAAGGCATAATAACTACCGACGCCAATAAAAAATAAATAAGAAACATACGCAATAAAAACAAAAAAGAAATTAATAAAGAAAAACATACCTCTAATAGGCAATAGTGTAATATATAATATTATTTTTGTGGATTTGATAATTGCATGATATTTCATAATGCTGCTTCCAGTTATCGATCTTGAAATCATCGATCAATCTGACCGTGAAATCTCGCAAAAAACGTCGTTTTGATCGATGTGAGCGTCGCCACGCATTTCGCGCGAAGACAGAAACACCCCGATCATGAACGAGGCCATAACGAGTGCTGTTAGTGAACGACAGCTTTTGCCACGAAGCTGAAGCCAGCCTCGTGGCTGATATATCCCTAAAGGCCGTCATTCGGCGGCTGGCGCTAGTGGCTTAAGGCGACCCGACGCATGCCCGATGAACGTGATTGACTTGGTGGACCGTCTTCGTCCGCTTGAGGCATATTTGAGAAGCAAGAGCTGCTACCGCTTTCGAGAAGCAGACACTGGAGCAGGGCCGCTCGATTTCTTATCTGACCCAAGTTGCCTCTAGCTTTTGGCGTGGAAACATCACAGTCTAATGTTCAGGAGATGTTAGATGAGGCTTGAGTGGAGAAATCTGAGATGGCTGAGAGCGAGCTGAAAGGGGTCATTGCGCCATTTACCACGCCTTTTGATGATGAAGGGCGGATTGAGTTCGCTGCTGTGAAATCGCAGGTCGACTGGTTGATCGAGAATGGCGTGCATGGTCTCGCGGCAGGTGGCAGCACCGGCGAAGGTCATGTCTTGGACCGAGACGAATATCGCCAGCTCATCGAAACAACAATGAAGGCGGTCGACGCAAGGATTCCTGTCGTGGCAGGCATCATTGCAAGCTCGACCGCGGAGGTCATTGCCAGGGGGCAAGCTGTCGTAGATCTGGGCGTTGCCGCCCTTCAGATCACGCCGCCTCACTATCTGTTTCGGCCTGACGATGCAGCCATGATCAACCATTTTCGAGAGATCTGCACAGCCTGTAAGGCACCCGTCCTGATCTACAATGTGGTGCCGTGGTGCTATCTCTCTCCTGATTTGCTGTTGCGTATTATGGACGACGTTCCGGGCGTCATTGGGGTCAAGCAAAGCGCCGGGGACATGAAGTTGTTCGCCGATCTGGTTCGCCGCGCTAATCCGGAAAACTTGATCTTTAGCGCGGTCGATGCGTTGCTCTATCCCTCCTATCAGCTGGGTGCGCGCGGCTCGATCGCTGCCATTCTAACAGCCGCCCCTGGCCCTTCGGTTGACCTCTGGAACGCCGTCAGGAATGAGGACTGGCATGTGGCCCGTGACCTGCACGAACGTTTAATGCCGCTTTGGGATGCGGTCGGCGTTGACAACATGCCGTCGCTGGTCAAGTACGCCCAATGCCTTCAAGATGTGCCGGCGGGTCTAGCAAGAAGCCCCACATCGCCAGCGACGGAGGCGCAAAAGATCCAGGTCCGCGATGCGTTGATAGGCCTCGGTCTGATTTGAGCTGTTCACTCGTCAAGTCGCAGGCATAGGGACTTTGTGAGACTGGAAATGGCACGATTCGGCCATCAGCCTTATGGCAGCAATGGCTCAGATTGCGGACATTCCGACCGCGGCGCTCGAGTCAAATGTTGACCCAATCAGGGCATAGCGGCCAAGCCTATCGGTAGTCCGAGCGCGGTCATTCAGACATTGGCTAACCGCGACGTAAACCGAACGAGGTCTACTACGTCTCGGCTCCCATAACAGGCTCTTCGATGTCCTTGTCATGCACGATGTTTGGTTTGAGCCCGATATGCCTATACATCCGCTTCTTGAGGCGTGGAAAGCGACGTCTTCATGGCCACAATCCGTAGCGTCTGACTGAGGGGTTAGCAACGTGACGGCGCCTCGCCTAGAGGGTCATCTGTGAAACAGTTCACTGACATGATGGCTCAAGGCCCGTCACCTTGCAGTGAAGCCAATGCCCTAGCCGAGAATGCTAAGGCATTGATGAGATCAGACGAGATCATTGGAGACTGGTGATGAAGAGCTCAATATTCGCGATCCGATTGATGGCAGTGATGTTACTGCTTGCATTCAACATCAAGACAGTGGCTGCTGGAGGCGACAAGTTCACACTGGAGACGATTAAAGGGTCTTGGGGATTCTCGGGCGATGGTGTGCTCGCTGCTCCCGATCTCGAGGATCGTCTTCCGATCGCAGGAATAGGCATTGTCACTTTTGACGGTGAAGGCGGATGCGAGATTTCTGGTACCAACAATTTGAATGGTACCGCATTGCCGGTGGCGTCAGATTTCTGCACCTATACCGTCAATCCTGATGGCACGGGCATGAGCGAAGCGTCAATTCCAGCGAATGGACCGCTGCCGGCATCCATAGTTCCAGTCTCCTTCGTCATCGTCGATGGAGGACAGGAGTTACGATTGATGCAGACGGCGGTGGTCGTGTCACACTTTGTTGCCAAACGCGTTGAAGGTTCGCGCGGTCGACATCGGCGACGATAGCAGCTTCACTCGTATGAATGCTTTTCTCTTGGTGGTTTGCTAGGCCATGAGATGTTGTTCCCATCCGACGCCGTTCTCCTGGTGCCCAGTCGATGTTGAAGAGGTTGTAGACAGCGGCATGAGTATTTAAGAAGCGCTGGGCTGATCCTGGTGAGTTGAACTTTTGTTGTTGACGCTCGCGCCAGCGAACCGGCAGGTGAGAATTTTCATATCGATTGTTCTTGCGCCGGCCTTGTTCCTAAACAGCCTTTAGCCCAAGCTTTTTCTTTGCAGCGCCATAGGAAGGGAGTTTGTCGGTCACCATGACGACAGGCGTGATGCCTTGCTTTTTCAGAAGCTTGCGCATGAGTTTCTCTGCTGTTTTCGTGTTGCGACGACGCTGGATCAGGAAATCGAGGACTTTGCTCTCGCAATCGACGGCCCGCCAGAGAACGAATCGCTGTTTGGCGATCACGACCACCATCTCGTCGAGAAACCAACGTCGGACGGTCTTATAGGAGAAATCGAGGCCTCGCTCGGCCAGCATGTCTTCGACATCGCGCAGGCTCAGAGTGAAGCGAGCCTACATCCAGACGGTGAGCTTGATCATGTCAGGCGGAAAACGGTGTCCAGGATAAAGCGACTTCCTCATGGCCAGAATCGGTAGCATCTGACTGAGGGGTTAGCAACGTGACAGCGCCGCTGTTGCAAGGTTTGTGGAAAGGTACACGGTACAATGATAGATCCTGATGATCGCCCTTTCTTTCATGAAGGCATGCGCAGCCTTCAAGATCGGTTTGATGGGCGGCGCACTGCTGAGGCTATCGAACGTCATCGCAAGCACTATGATTTTTGGGATGACGAAAGAGAATTCATCAAAACCACGCCTTTCTTCTTCATCGCTTCATCGTGGGGCGACTACACGGATTGCAGCATGAGGTCGGGTGATCCGGGTTTCGTGAAGATCATTGCGCCGGGTGTGATCGAGTATCCTGAATATGACGGGAACTCGATGTACCGGACCTTGGGTAACATCTCGAAAAATCCGAATGTCGGTTTGCTTTTCGTCAAGTTTGATGGGAAGAGCACGCGGATCCGCATCAACGGCAAAGCGTTCATTCAACACGACGAGGATGTAATAGCCAGGCATGTGGGCGCCAAGGTCGTCGTTCGCATCGAGTGTGAAATTTACACGAACTGTCCACGCTACATCCCGAATCTTGAGGAACGACAGCCATCGCCCTATGTGCCGCGAGCGGGGGCGAGCATGCCGCCGGCACCGGAATGGAAAACACGCGACTATATCAGGGATACCTTGCCGCAAGACGATCCTCATCGCGCCTCGGTACAATCAGGAAAGAAAGCGGATTGATGGGGGGGCCTTCAATCCTTCCTCCGCAGAGGAAGACGTTGGATCCGGGTTGGTGGTGTTGTTCGGCCTGGCTGAAAAATGCCGTTCAATGGACTGGTCCCGCCTTTCTGAGCCCAATGCCTCGAGTCCAGAGGATCTTGGTGCAGCCGCTTCGAGCGACGACCGTATGTGAGGCGATGTAGCCTTGGTGTCATATGGAACGAACGGGCTCAACTCCATGGATCCATATACGTCCACACATGGCAGACATCGATGCCCCGCTCATGAAGCTGCTCCTCGACATTGCGCAATGATCATACCGATTGGACCTACATCATGATGGCGAGTTGGATGTTTTTTGGCGAAGTTCTTAAGTATCGAAAGGGTAATCTGGTCATCGCGGGACGTTAGGATACGAGGGCAGGGGGCTCACGCCATCTTCCTTTGACACCGCCGAGAAGAGGGCTGCTTCGACCTAACCGGGGAATGCTCCAAATAATTTATCGGGAAAGATTTTTACATGAGCTCGGCGTTATCCCGAAGATCTTGCGTAACCGTTAATTTTCAAGAATAGCCTTAACTATTCTAAAGAAAATAGCCGCCTGGAGGGCTGGGAATGAATTTTAGTGACCTGACCAAGGCTTTCTGCAAGCTTGTCGTCGGATCGATGATTATTATCGGTATGTTTGCCAAAGTTTCCTGGGCAGGCGATGGCCGGCGCGTTGCCCTGGTGATCGGCAATGGCGCCTATGCCAACATTCCACTGCTTGAAAATCCAACCCATGACGCCGCCCTGATCGCGAGAAAGCTTCGGGATTTGGGTTTCGCGGTTGACCTAGCGATTGACGGCGATCGCAGCTCCTTTGTGCAGCAAGTGCGCCTCTTCGGCGAGAGCGCGCGGGGCGCCGATGCCGCCCTCTTCTACTATGCTGGCCATGGTATCCAAGCCGACGGCCAGAATTATTTACTTCCGGTGGATGCCGAAATTTCCAGGCTCGCCGATCTGAGACACGAGTCCCTGCCGCTGGCGGCGGTGATGGACGAACTCGACCATGCCGGCGCCGAGATCAACCTGCTCATTCTAGATGCCTGCCGCGACAACCCGCTTACTCGTTCGCTGGCGAGCAGCCATACACGCACGGCCGAGATCGCACAGGGTCTAGCCTTAGTACAGCGAGCATCCGGCACCATTATCGCCTACGCAACCGCCCCCGGTGAGGTCGCCTATGACGGGGACGGCCAGCGGAACAGTCCCTTCACGCAGGCACTTTCAGACTGGATCGATAAACCCGATCTTGACGTTGCGCTCATGTTTCGACGGGTCCGCGAGCAGGTGGTGGCGGCGACCAATGGAGAACAGGTGCCTTGGGTCGAGGAGGCTATTCTTGGCAATTTCTATTTCCAGCAAGATAACCCCAAGATCCAGCCCGCGACCACGACGGCGCTTCCTTCCGTCCCCTCGGCAGTAATGTCCGAAACCGCCGCTTCTCGTTCTGACATAGTGCCCGAGGCCACGGAAAAGCCCTCTGAACGCCCGAAAAGTGCACATGGCCCTGTCATTCGGATTATAGAAGGCGATAGCGATATTCCCGGCCTCTTCTGACGCCGACGGTGCTCCAGCATCCATTTGACGATTCTGGTCAGCAGGAGCAAACCAGACATGAGGCCACGACCCCAGATTGTCCCCGGTTCTCTCAAAGGAAAAACGCGCGACCATCGCTCGGATTTTGACCACCCCGGAGCAAGCGCCCTCACTAGCTGATTTGGTTGCTTCTGACACCTACTCTCGAGGGTGTCTGAGCAGCGCGGATTACCATCAACCCCAAATAACAAGCGCTTCGGCAAAAACGGGCCGTTCTTTGAGGATGCTTAGACATTCCGACCAGCGGCGGATGTCCGGTTAACCGGCATCTTCACCGGCTCGGCCCAGATCTCTTGTTTCTCCTTTTGACACGGTCTTGCTTTCAGCGTTTTGGCAGAAATGCGGCTGGTAGCCGCCATTCCATTCAGATTCATCACCATCGTGGCAGCTTAGCGGCGGGAAGCGCCCGGTTCGCCAAGAGTGCTAGATTCGGGTTC
>JBOEHJ010000019.1:0-9126 GCA_050633905.1 Geminicoccales bacterium | reverse complement strand
GCTAACCGTGCCGGCGCATGACCCTGTCAGGGCTGACTTGCCGTTGGAGAGCACGTCCGGTTATCCTCCAACAGCGAACGAACTGCCGACGAAGCCGTCCGTGCACGTCCTATGGTCACTTGGTCCGGTTCCGGAAGTGGGCTGCTCAGACTGTGTGCTTGGTGGGGGCCACGACGAGGAGGCCGGCAATGGCGATGAACGCCATTCCGAGCAGTCTAAGCGGTTCGGGTATCTCGCCGAAAAGCACGACACTGAGGAAATAGGCAGCGGACTATACGCCGAGTGCGGCCATGATGCTCCACTCCGTCAGTCACATGGGCATCCAGTCGCCGAGCAAAAATGGGAAGCGTCCTGACGCCGGTCCTCGCAGCCTTCCGCCAAACGTACCCGAACATTGCCATCGAGATTTCGATCAGCGAGCGGTTGGTGGACATTATTCGAGACGGCTTCCATGCGGGCATTCGTACTGGTGACCGGCTCTCGCCGAGTATGGTTCCGTAGTTCTCCGGCGGACTGAGAACGAAGCAACTCCATTATTAGCTTTTAGTGAGCTGATTCTTCAAAACGTCCTCGATGTAGCGTTCCACATATTCCGGCAGACCTGAAGCCTGCGACATCAGCTCGAAACGCTTGGCAAGCACGCCGGATTCATCACTCGCAAGATGCACGATACGCCAAGTGTTGAGCGGCGTTTCTTCCGTGCCACTCACTCCGTGGACCACGTGAAAGAGCGGCTGCTCGGATGAAGCGGCAATGGTCTGCCCCGAATCATCCTCAACCTCGGCCAAGCCTATGAACGTCACTTGCTGGCTTGAGTGGTTCAAATAGCAGGCTTCGATCACAGTGCCATAATTGTCGGGCTGCAGCCATAAGCGTTGCTCCGAGACACGAATGAACACTTCGTCACCACTTTCCAGCTGACGACGGCCCCAACTGCGAGCGGTTCCGGCGCGGATCACGCCGGGAATGAAAAGATCGGGTCGCGCGGCTTTCTTGACCTCCATATCCCAGAGCTGGGTGCGGGTCAGGGCAAGCCCTTCGACGCCACTATACTCCTTGGCGAGGACCTGATTTACGTCCAGCGGATCCAACTCGATGCTGGTGTGGCCCTCGCGGTTCCAAGCGGCAGCAAAGACTGCTTCGTGGTTGTCCTGATTCATGACCTCATCCCGTCTGGTCGTAGAGCTCGCGCCACTCACTGGTATCGTAGCTGACATTATCTGGAGTTTGGTTGCAAGCTTCTAGGTTTGCCGCGTTGAGACGAGCGCAATGTCCTGTTTGCGACTTTGGCGTTGCCGGCGGGAAAGTCCGCTTTGATGTCATTGCACTCTTGGTGCGCCGCAGCATGCAACTTCAGACCAGAGTCCGTAGCTGGCACTGAGCCGAAGCCAGCCATCTGGCTGATATTGCGCCGGAAGCAGACATTCGGCTGGCATGGCTAAGGCTAACTCCTGACCCCGAGCCGGCATTACGGTCGTCCTCCTGGCTGATGCGCATCACTTTCTACAGCTGAAGAAACGTGCACGTACGATCAGCTTAAGAAGAAGGATACCGCTTTTGCCAGGCTTGATACTCTGCTTCCTATGCACCTTAGAGTTAGTCAGTAACTGAGACCGCTGATGCAGATTAGCGGAGCGGATTACCGGCTGTGCTAACACTAGCGGTTAAGAACACCGGGCAAGGAGGCTACACGCTTTCTGACGGGTGGCAGTAATCAGAATTTCTATCAAGTCTTGCCTCGCACCAGGCTCATTCTGCGCACGCACAGCCAACTCGGTACGTCGTGAGATATCATTCAAAAAGGAAACTGGTTGAGTTTCCTATCATGGGAGGCTGTCTATGAAATCCGGGTTTGAACTAAGGGACTCCTCAGCAAAAGGAGAAGGTGTTTTTGCCACTAAGTCTTTCAAAACTGGTGATGTCGTCATCGTTGGAATTATTGACGCCCGTTTGAAGGAGAACCACTCTCATGCTTCACAGATAGGCGAATTTGAGTTTGTGTTTCATGCTGGATTGACCACTAAGGTCAATCACTCATGTAGCCCTAACTGTGGCATTGCGGTCAACAAAAGTGGGGCGCATGATTTTGTTGCAATAAAGAACTTTTCGGAAGATGAAGAGATAACATTCGACTATGCAATGAGAAACTATACCATTGATTATTTTCCATCAAAATGTAGATGCGGCTCTAAGAAATGCCGTGGCAAAATTACGGGATGGAAAGACTTAACGAGCAAAAAGAAGAAGGAGTATGCACAATTTGCGGCTCCTTATCTTCTGGAGATAGATGCCAAATATGCGCGCAAGATCAAGCCGATAAAAGTCCCGGCTTCATCGACACCTGGAAACACCGGGATGAAACATGTAATCCCGGATCTGAAGTTATCTTAGCGATGAATATCCATTGAAATCATGAGCGGTCATCAACTGGCCGCATGTCGGCGTGCCGCCCATCCCAGGCATGATCGACAAGCTCAACACCATCCGATCCAGAAACCTCCCCACCTGGACTTATTGGCAAAGCCTGGAACAAATGCAGCGCTATGGCGTCAATCTAATCCTTGGCGCGTGCGACATGCAGATGGTCTTCCGCCTCAATGACAATGCCTCGGCTCAATGGATGTCCGACCGCATCGGCGCCGTCGATGTCACCTTGTTGTCCGAGAGCATCGACAACGAGCTGATCAGCCGGATCGATTGTCCGGTAACCGGGGTGCCGGACATCGCGGCGGCCGGGGCACTGGTCTTGAATGTCGGCGCCGAGCCCGACGATCTGGAAGCTGCCCGTCCGTTGCTCGATGATCTCGCCGACGAGGTCTTCCATCTTGGCCCGCCTGGAACCGGCACCGCCTTCAAGCTCGTCGCCAACCTCTTGGCGGCCGTTCAGATCGCCGGCGTTGCCGAGGCTTTGGCGGTCGCCGCCGGCGCTGGGCTCGATCTCGATCGGGTGGCGCAAGCGTTGACCAGGGATCAGACAGCGAGCCGGCTAGTGACCAGCAATGTACGCCGCATGGCGGATGATCATCATGATCGAGACCTGACGTTTCCGGTGAGCCTGCGGCGGAAGGACACCGCATATGGCGTGGGCCTGGCCAAGGAATTCGGAGTCGAATCGCCCTTCGCTGCGGCAGCGCTGGCCGCCTTCGACAAGATGGGACAGAGCGGCTGGGACGACCTCAGCGAAAGCAAGATTTTTGACCTCTTTCGTGGTCGAAGGCCATGATGGGTTTGCCGAGAGATGAAGGACGAATACTGGCGTAGGAAAGTGCCGTGCGCGACCTGGCGGGTGTCAGGCCGCGTTGTCTCCCCCTGCCGGCGGCCTTTTGGCGCGGAGATATTCGCCGAAGCAGCGACAGGCATCGACCCAAGTAAAGATGCCGGCGAGACGGCCCTGCTTCGTCACGACCGCCGATCCGATATGCCTGTCGGCCATAGTCAGGACGACGTTGTCGATCGGCTCATCGAGAGCGACGACATAGACATCCCTGACGCAAACATCCCTGACCCGTATCCCGTGGCTCTGTCTCTTGCCTTTGCTCACGGCCATCAGGTCCAGATTGGAGAGAATGCCGACGATCTCATGATCATCGCCAGTCACCGGCAGATGATGTACGTCATGCTCAGTCATCAAACGTCCGGCCTCGGCCAGCGTCGCATCGAGGGCGATAGCATAAGGAAACGGCGTCATGGCGGTCTTGAGGCTGGGGTGCGGATGAAACATAAGAGCGAAGCCTTGCGCAATCGGATATCCATCGGGCGAAGCGATCTGCCGAAAGCTCTCATTCCCGAACAACCGAGCCTTTCACAAACTGAAGAGCCCGCGTTTGATTCAAGTCAAGGGTCGAGCAACGGCATAGTCATAAAACGGCCCACATGACGTCAACGGACATGGCCCCCTGTTCACAGCAGGCAAGCTTGGGAAAATCGACATGGTGAAACGTGGCTTCAAGACAATGCTTGCCGAGGCGAACGCCGTCATCGAGACCGTTTCGGTACAAGATCTCACCTACCATCTCGAAGAAGCCTGCGCGCTGCTGTTGGATGTAAGAGAGACGGTTGAGCGGGAGCAGGACGGTCACATTCCCGACTCGATCCATCTGCCGCGGGGCCTGCTCGAATTCCACGCCGATCCGGAAAGCCCGGTCTACAACGAGGCGCTCGCCTCGGATCGGCCCATGATCCTCTATTGCGGCACCGGTGGCCGATCGGCGCTGGCCGCAAAGACGCTTCATGATATGGGCTACGCTAATGTCGCTTCACTGGCCGGCGGCTATGAAGCCTGGCGCATGAGGGAGGGGCAGCGCACGCAGCGGGCCTGAACGAGATTGAGCCTTTAGGTATTCCTTTCGCTAACGCCAAAGACGCAAGTCACCTCAGCACGTCGGCCTCCGTGCCCTTCGAGGTTCGGTTCGTGCTCGAAGCATGAAGCACAAGGTCAAATCCCACCTAAACCACAGCCTCGAAACGCTCCGGCTCCAGGAAGATTTAGTGAATGAGTCGTTTTGCTGGATGGCATCGTGGGATCTGTATCGCGTTGTTACCCAATTTCATTCTGTCGCGCGCAAGGAATGTTTTCTTTGCGTCAGGTCATGGCACATTTGAGAAGCTAGCGTTTCGGCTGCTTCCGGGTGCAAAGCAGACGCTGGAGCAGAGCCGCTAGATTCCGCAGGTAGACCCATTTCGGCCGCTAGCGCATTTGGATCTAACCACGCAAAATCTGCTAGATCCGGCCCAGGGATCACACCGCTAATTCGGATGCAGTTAGCCATCGTCATTGAAGACGCCTTCGAATTTTCGTCCAAGCGAATCTGATCCGAAAAACTGATAAACATCCAATGAGGCCTTCGATCGAACAATATCTGCCTTTAGGGTCAGGCCTCTTGCACACTCCGCTTCGAAAGTCCCTTCAATACCTGGTTTCGTGAACTCATAGCTACCAGTGCAATGACCACCTGCCGCCGGGATCTCAAGATTCATCCTACCGTTTCCCTCGCTGGAGTAGTCGGCGAGCCCGGCAACAAGGCCTAAGCCTTCCCAATCGAAGGCCATTGGTATCTGCGCGCCACGAAAATGAACGACCTGACCCTGCCAGATTTGGCTGAGCACGCCATTGCGAATAACGGCGTAGAGCCCGCAGGTCTCCCCTCCGGCAGATTTCTTCTCACATGCATCGACCGCAGCATTTGCTAGATCAAAATCATCACAATTCGCCGATAGTTTCTGTTTGCATCGTTGCTTGGAACCGTTGGCTCCTGACAGGGAGACGGCTACATATTCGACTTGATTGATATCCGAGTTTGCCGAATATGAGGATTGTGCCCCCTCAAGAACTTGATCCAGCCAAATGCTGATCTGTGGTCGAAGGGTCAATCTTCCTGTTCCGCCAAGTGCTACCACGTTAGGAGGAACACTCGAATCGATCTGTTGAAACTTGGGATTCAGTCGGAATCGCGATGAGAAGTTATTCGTCGAGAAAGGAACTTGCCTGTTCTCCGTCAGTGCCGCAACATCGCGCCTTATCCCCCGGATCGCATCATCGAGCATGACATCCGGCTTGATAATCCACTCCGACAAGGCCTCAGCGAAGGGGCTATTATCGCCCTTTCCATCAAGGGCTAGTTGGCCTGGCGCCGTGGCATAGAGAAAGAGGATTTCGTCCGTAGATGAGCGAACAATCGCTGGTTCAGCCAATCCAGGATGGACCGAAACAGAGCGACCGGTAGTCTCTGAAAGCGTCTCACTGATACTTTCCAGATAAGGGTTGTTCCGGCACGCATCGAGGATGATTATCGTGCGCCCAGTCTCCGACGTCTCTACCAGCTTCAACAAATCATCGAGAGAAATAAGACGTTCGAATAGATTGGAATCCTGTTTATCGTCAATTGTAAAATCTGCTGGGATCAAATAATTTTCCCCGGCAATTTGAAATGCATGGCCTGCAAAATAAATAACGTTCAAATAACTTCCTTTAGTATTGTCATAGTAATTTTTGATAGTTTTCTTTAGATCGTGGAAATTCTGATCCAATGACATTGCCACATCAAAGCCAATCTGGCTTAAAGACTCGCCTACAATCGCAGCATCATTTGTGGGATTACTAAGGGGGGGCACATCTTGATATTCACCGATTCCTACAACCAGTGCATGTTTCTTGCCATTATTGATAAGAATATTGGATTTTTTCCTGCTAAGCGAGATGCTGGTATCACTTACACGTCTGTCATTCGATGTTCTCGCATCCTCATTACCAACGACGGCATTTGGAAGTGAGGCCGATCGACTTTCGAGCTGCTGACAACCGCCGACAAACAAGCAAATACCAATCGCCAGCATCCTAAAAACAACCATCCTACTCTTGTTCCATATCTCTCAGGTTTTGACGCCAAATGTGCCGAAGCATTGACGGCACTGAACCGCATCTTCCAGATTGCACAAGCGCTCTGGTCAGCAAGTGATCCGGGTCACATTGTGTCTTGAATTGGCACGGAGCTGAAGCAAGCCTCTCGACGGCTTTACCCTCAACAGCAGACCTTTGCCGACGCTCGCTAAAGCTCACTCCTGACCCCAAGCCGCCAGTTTATATGTTTGTGATGGTCCACGCCTGCTCCACCGATCTGAGTGAGCACAGTTCTCTCCTATTCCGCCTGTACTATACTGCTTGGAAATCTATGCGATATCGGGATAGTTGGTAGCGAAGAGCCTCCAAAAAGGGGAAACCTATGGCGTCCAAAGACCCGCTTCTGCAACCTTTTCAACTCAAGCATTTAACGTTGCGCAATCGCCTGATGAGCACGAGCCACGAACCGGCCTATTCGAGCGACGGCATGCCCAAGGAGCGCTATCGTCTCTATCATGAGGAGAAGGCCAAAGGAGGGATCGGTCTTACCTTTATCGGCGGCTCGGCAATCGTCGACCGCGACAGCCCGCCTGCCTTCGGCAACCTCCATGTCTATGATGATGAGATCATCGGTTGGTTTCAGGAGCTAAGCAAAGGCTGCCACGATCATGGAGCGGCGGTGATGTGTCAGATCACCCATCTCGGTCGCCGCACGAGCTGGAGCACCGGCGATTGGCTGCCGGTCGTCGCTCCTTCTCCGGTGCGCGAAGCTGCCCATCGCGCCTTTCCAAAAGAGGCCGAAGACTTCGATCTCCGTCGCATCGCCAAGGCCTACGGCCAAGCTGCCAAGCGTTGCCGTGATGGCGGTCTGGATGGGATTGAGATCGAGGCTTACGGTCATTTACTGGACGCCTTCTGGTCCCCGATGACGAACAGGAGGCATGATTCCTATGGCGGCTCCCTAGACAACCGTCTGCGGTTCGCACTCGAGGTCTTGAGCGCGATTCGCCGGGATGCAGGTGACGATTTCATCGTCGGGATACGCATGGTCGCCGATGACATGACCGTGGGCGGCCTCGGTCAATCCGAAGGGTTCGAGATCGCCCGTCGTCTCGCCGCGATCAACATGGTCGACTTCATCAATGTCATTCGCGGGCATGTCGATACCGATGAGGGCCTTTCCCATGTGATTCCAGGCATGGGCACGCCATCTGCGCCTCATCTTGATCTCGTCAGCCGATTGAAATCGGAGCTCGATCTGCCGGTATTCCATGCTGCCCGAATCAATGATGTCGCAACCGCCCGGCATGCGGTAGCCGAAGGGCATCTCGATCTGGTCGGAATGACCCGTGCCCATTTGGCTGATCCGCATATTGGGGCCAAGATCATGCGCGGCGAGGAGCATCGGATCCGCCCCTGTGTCGGCGTGGGCTACTGCATCGATCGCATCTATGTAGGTGAAGATGCTCTATGCATTCATAACCCCGCCACGGGCCGCGAGATCTCGATGCCTCATCTCGTGCCCAAATCTACGGGCGAAGCCAGAAAGGCGGTCGTCGTCGGTGCTGGCCCGGCTGGCCTGGAAGCAGCGCGCGTTCTGGCCGAAAGGGGGCATAGCGTAACACTGTTTGAAGCGGCAACCGAGCCCGGTGGTCAGCTTCGGATTGCAGCCGGCCTCAAACGGCGTAGGGAAATTATGGGCATTGCCGATTGGCTCCACGCGGAAGTCGAGCGTCTTGGCGTTGAGATCCGCTTCAATGTCTTTGCGGACGCTGGTGATGTGCTTGCGGAAAACCCGGATTTGGTGATCGTCGCTACCGGCGGCATTCCTAATTCCAGCTTTCTCGAGAGCGGGGACGATCTTGTGACCACCAGCTGGGACACTCTAAGCGGTAGCGTCAAACCCGCTGATACGGTCTTGATGTTCGATGACAACGGTGCCCATCCTGGTATGAGTGCCGCAGAATTCTTGGCAACAGCCGGTGCTGAGGTCGAGCTGGTGACACCTGAGCGCACGGTGGCGCCCGATGTCGGTGGCACCAACTACCCTGCCTATCTCAAGGCATTCCACCATCATGAGGTCAAAATTACCCTTAACCACCGCCTTCGCGCCGTCGAGCGCGACGGCAATAAACTCGCCGCCATCCTCTATTGCGAATACACCGATTGCAACACTCGCCGCCTCGTCGATCAGGTCGTCATCGAGCACGGCACCCTTCCTCTTGACGAGCTGTACTTCGATCTCAAATCGAATGCGACCAATCGCGGTGAAATCGACCATGATGCGCTCATCAATGGCTCGCCTCAAAATCTTACGCGCAATACTCGTGGCGCCTACCAACTCTTCCGCGTTGGCGATGCGGTCGCCAGTCGTAATATCCACGCAGCCATCTATGATTCGTTGAGACTCTGCAAAGATCTTTGATTGCTACAGCGTCGTCTCTTGGCGCGTTTGAGACCCGAAGCTTATGGCCGGTTTCGGGTGTTGACCGGGCATTGGCGAGCAAGCTCTACCGTCAAAAGTTGACCCAGACCGGAACTTAGGATCGTCGCTCCTAAAACTCGTTCCAGCCATTATCGTCGGCGCTCGCCGTTGCTGGCGCTTTTGTGACCGTCACCGTTTTCGCCGCCCGGCGCGCTGTTGGCTGAACGCGACCGGGCGCGGCGGCGTCGTTGATCTTGAAGAAGGTCATGACTTCGGCAAGTTTGCTTGACTGGTCACTCAAGGCCCGAGCCGATGCGGTGCTTTCCTCGACGAGAGCTGAATTCTGCTGAGTCATCTCATCCAT
>JBOEHJ010000018.1:0-191236 GCA_050633905.1 Geminicoccales bacterium | reverse complement strand
GGGTTTCCACCGTTGTTGCTAGGATCGATGGTATGAGGTCAGGTTGGTGAACGTTGATTGCGGCCTGCCAGGTTTTTTGACGAACAAGGAGTTTGAGATGGATGAAGATGCTTTCAATATGAGTGTTCGAAAGTTCCTTAAGAAGGTGGGCGTCACCTCGCAGCGGGAGATTGAGCAGGCGGTGCGCGACGCGCTCAATGCCGGAAAAATCGACGCGGCAACCAGCCTGGAAGCGAAGGTCCGCTTGACCGTGGATGGTGTCGATCTCGATGAGGAGATCACCGGTAAGATAGACCTTGCCTGAGCCCGTGGCCGGTTCGGATCATCGAACATTTCTGGACCGGCCGGCTGCCCGGATCGTCGCCCTGATCGTGCTGCTCCTCTGCGCTGCCAGCTTCGCCTATCTGCATAGGGGAAGCCTTGCGCCAGCCTCTGAAGAGACGGCCGATCTCGCCGAGACAGACTCTGCGGCCGCCTGCATCGAGATGCGTTTTGCCGACATTGATCAGATGATCGAAGATAGCGTGATCGAGGACCCGCAGGCAGAACTTTTCAAGCAGCGGGCCGAAGCGATGTGCCGCGATACCAAGGCAGGCGACGCTCCTTCAGTCCCCCCCCCGCCCGGCCAGTAACCGCGATAACCGCTGCGATTCTTCTACTGGGTTTGATGCCCCGTCGCATCAATCGGCCAGGTAAATCGGGCTACGGTGCCGCCTTCCACCTTGGGTGTGAGAGCGAGATGGCAGTTTTCAGCTGCCAGAAGCTGACGTACGATCGCCAAGCCGAGCCCCTCGCGCGGTCCGACCAGACCTTGCCCATCATCATCCAACCGAACATCCAGCGCATTGTCGCTACATTGAACATCGATTTTGAGATACCCCTTCTGGCCGCCGTGATGCTGGATCGCATTGCCTAGAACGTTTCTAAAAATGCACTCCAAGGGGATACGCTGGGTGCGCACGATAAGTTCGGGCGGGCGCACTTCGATCCTGAAGCCGGGCGGTAGGCCGATCAGCGCCAAAACCTCGCGGATCAGGCCGCCGAGATCGACCTGCTCAACGCGGGATTGCCCATCAGTCTCCTGGCGGGCATAGGTGAGGAGATCGTCGATAAGCCGATGCAGCCCGACTAGGCGTAACTGCAGATGGCGAAGGTCGTCTTCCCCACGCTGCCGTTCCGATGCCTCACGCCAGCCTGCCTCAAGCCTTCTCGCCAAATGATCTACCTCGCGAAGGGGGGCTTTCAGATCATGGGCGACCAGGGTCGCGATATCCTCCAGCGCGGTATTCGCTGTGGTCAAGCGCTGGTTTTCCAAGCGCAGATCACGATTACGACGCCTGAGCGCATCATTCGAGGCAAGGAGCGTATCGATGGTCGATTCCAGCATTTGCTGGTTTTGATCGATCATGCTCTCGAAAAGGCTGGGATGATCATCGTCATCCAAAGGCGTCAATGGCGGCCGAGAAGGAATTGGCCTCGGGTCCTCCTCCGGCACCTGGATGGTTTCGACTGGTCGCTTCTGATAGACATCGGGCAGGCGCAGGATCGCCGCATTGTTCGGCAATGTCGCCATCCTTTGATAGATCCGCCAACGCCGATCGATCACGGAGAGTCCTTCGGTCGACGAGCCCGGCAATTCGCTTGGCCCGAGGAAGAGAAACCCTTGGGCGTTGAGCGCCTCTGAGCAGGCTGAAAGCGCTCGCTCGCGGGCATTCTGGGCCAGGTAAATCAGGAGATTGCGGCAGCTCACCAGATCCATGCCGGAAAGCGGCGGTTCTTGGACCAGATCATGCTCGGCGAAGATAACCATGTCCCGAATGGCGTCCCGCACCGAAAGCTGCTCGCCGAGCGGCTCCATATAGCGCTTCAACAGATGGGCGGGGAGGTTGAGGATCTGTTCCGGGGAATAATGTCCGAGACGCGCCGCATCCAACGATCGCCGATGCCGGTCCGTCGCCTTGATTTCGACGCGCCGGTCAAGGCCGGTTTCGCTCAAATGATCGGCGATCAGCATGGCAAGCGAATAGGCTTCTTCGCCGGTTGCGCAAGCGGGCACCCAGATCTTGATCGGCCGATCGTGAGAGGACCGCTCGACGAGGATCGGAACAACCTTTGAGGCAAGCAAAGCGAAGGCCTCGGGATCGCGGAAAAAGGCGGTGATGCCGATCATGATATCATCATGAAGCTGTTCGGCTTCCTGATCATCGAGGAGAAGGCAGGTCGCATAATGCTCAAGATCATCGGTGTTGGCTAAAGCCGCTCGACGCCGAATGCGGCGCGCCACCATCGGTCGCCGATACGCATCGAGATCAAGATCGAAATGATCCGACAAATGCTGGAAAATCTTGTTGAAAGCCACTTGATCCGCGGGGGCGGCAAGGGCGTCATCGTCCTCGATTTTGCCGCTATCGATGAACCGTCCGATCAGCCCCGGCATGGCCTCAGGCGCACAATGGGCTGCAACCAACCCGGCATCGATCACCGCCTTCAACCGATCGGGAAAGTCCGCACTGCTCGGATCCTGTGCCAGCACCAAACCGCCCGTTCGCTGAATCGAAACGGCACCACGAAGCCCCTCTTCACCTTCCCCCGATAAAAGGAGAGCAATCGCCTCCGCCCCCTGGGAGGCGGCCAGCGCGTGAAACAGCAAATCAAGCGGCGCAACGCTCAAGCCGTCTTCGTCCTGATCGAAGGACACCAAGCGATCTTGGACCAGCGCCATACGCGCATTCGGCGGCAGCAGATAAATGGCATTGCCTTCGAGACGCACACCGTCTTCAACCTGGTGCACCGGCATGGTGGTTTCATGACGTAAGAGCGCGCTCACATGATCGGTGATCTCCGAATAGGTTTGCCGACAGATGATGAAAGCCAGGTTTCGACGGGCCGGCATGGCGGCGAAAAACAACTGGATGGCTTCGAGGCTGCCCGTACCTGCACCGATGGCAACGACACGAAGAGGCCGTTGGCTCGGCGGCTCAGCAGCTTCATCGAACAACGAGTGTTCGTTGGGACGTGATCCTTGATGTTCGGGCATGATCCTGGCGCGCTGGGTGACGTTGAGTTCTATTGTCATGAGAGATAAACAACTAAAAGTTGAAAAACAATATCCAGTTTTCTCCCTCTCGGGATTGCACCCGACCCTGTTGCTGTCATCATGAGAAAAATCGGATATCGGTCACATGGTCAGGGGCTGACGTAATGGTGCATGATGAGCTGTTGGTGCCCTTAGTTCGTCTGGGTCTTTGCCGATCATCGGATACCCCCCGCTTCGAGCGCCTAACAGGCGGGGTCTCATCCGACATCTGGCGAGTCGACCTTGAGGATCGGGTTATCTGCGTCAAAAGGGCGCTCGAAAAGCTGCGCGTCCAAGCCGACTGGTTTGCGCCTGTTGAGCGCAACATTTATGAAGCGGCCTGGATGCGCGATGTCGCCGCGATCATGCCGGATGCCGTGCCAGCGCTTTTGGGACAAGATGAAAGCAGCGGCCTGCTCGCCATGGATTTTCTACCGCCTGAGCGTTTCCCTCTTTGGAAGGACCTTCTCAGCCAGGGCAACGCCGAGCCAGATATAGCCGCCAAAGTCGGCAAGCGTCTGGTGACCATTCATCGGAAGAGTGCGGGAGATCCAAGCCTGGGAACGCGCTTTCCCGAGGAGAAAATTTTTTTTGACATTCGGCTCGAGCCCTATCTGATGGCCACAGCTGCTCATCACGCCGATTGCGCCGAAGCCTTGCATGGTCTGGTCGAACAAACCCGCACGAACCGCAGAACCCTAGTCCATGGCGATGTCAGTCCCAAAAACATCCTGATCGGCCCGTCTGGCCCGGTATTTTTAGATGCGGAATGCGCCTGCTTTGGCGATCCCGCCTTCGATCTCGCCTTCTGTCTGAACCATCTCCTCCTGAAAGGCCTTTGGGTGCCCTCCTCGAAGGACGACTTTCTTCGGTGTTTCGACGCGATGTCTGCCGCCTATTTAGAGGATGTCGATTGGGAAGCACCTGCGGCCTTCGAAGCCCGCGCGGCTGGTCTCCTGCCCGGCCTGCTGCTCGGCCGTGTGGACGGCAAGTCGCCGGTTGAATATCTCACCAAGAAGCGCGACAAAGATAAGGTGCGTGAGATCGCAAGGACCTTTCTCAAGAACCGCCCGCGTCAATTACAGACGATCGCCAAGGCTTGGCATCAACATGCCTCGGTGGATGACCGACAAGGAAGGAGGCCTCCAGCTTGATCCCGACGGCCTGTATACCCTTGAACATCAAGGTTCCTTCTTCGAAGGCGGTACAAACCCAATGATGTGGTCATACCACAAGGGGATAGGCCGATGAGCAATATGACCTTGGTCGAACATATCAATGGCCGCCGTGTCTGGGATTCGAGGGGGCGGCCGACCGTCGAGGCGGATGTCGTTCTGACCAGCGGCGCCTTCGGTCGTGCCATCGCACCCGCCGGGGCCTCCAAAGGCTCAGGCGAAGCGCTTGACCGGCGAGATGGCGGTAGCGCCTTTGGCGGCCATGATGTCAAACAGGCGGTACAGGCTATCAGCGATCAAATCGCCCCTGCCCTAAAAGGTCTCGACGCCACCGACCAACCCTTGATCGATGAGACCATGATCGATCTGGATGGCAGCGCCGCCAAGGAACGTCTCGGCGCCAATGCGACCATCGCGGTGTCGATGGCGGTCGCCCATGCCGCGGCGGATGCTGCGGGTCTGCCGCTCTATCGATATCTCGCCGGCGACAAGACGCTGATTTTGCCCCTGCCGGAAATTCAAATCTTTGGCGGCGGCGCCCATGCGGGGCGGCGCACCGATATCCAAGACTTCATGATCGTCTGTCCGGGTGCCGCAACCTTCGCCGAAGCGCTGGACTGGACGGCGGAGGTTTATCGCGCTGCCGGTCAGCTGATGGATGAGGCCGGCTTGCTCGCAGGCGTTGCCGATGAAGGGGGTTATTGGCCGGCCTTCGAGACCAATGAGCAAGCCCTCAACATGTTAGTGCGCGCGATCGAGCAGGCAGGATTTTATCCAGGTGCGCAAGTGGCGATCGCCCTCGATGTCGCCGCCTCCGAATTTGGCAGGGAAGGCCGCTATCGTCTGGCGCTGGAGGATCGGGACCTCGACACATCCGAGATGATCGAGCTTCTGCTCAGCTGGCTGAAGCGCTACCCGATCGTCTCGATCGAGGATCCTCTGGCCGAGGACGATATCGATGGTTTTCGCGAATTCACCGCCAAGGCCGGTGATAAGGTCCAGGTCGTCGGTGACGATCTCCTAGTGACAGACGCCGAGCGGGTGCACCGCATAGCAGCGCTTGGCGCCGCCAACGCGCTCCTGGTCAAGCCCAATCAACGCGGCACGCTCACCGAAACCAAAGCCGCCTTCGATGCCGCAAGGATCGCAGGCTTCGATACCATCGTCTCTGCCCGCTCCGGCGAGACCGAAGACATCACGATTGCCCATCTGGTGGTCGGCTGGAATGCAGGCCAGTTCAAGGTGGGATCGTTCACTCGATCCGAACGCATGGCGAAATGGAACGAGGTGTTGCGGATCGAGGAGGCCATCGATGGTCAAGGCCGCTTCGCCGGACGCGCAGCACTTCGCGGTTAGTGGGATGCCCACCGATATCGCCATGATCGAAGGCATGTGGCCAAGTTTGGAATGCCAATGATTGGGTTGGGGAGCGGACCGATACCAAAGTGCCCTAAATAAAGGAAGAACGCCATGGAATGGATGCTACATCACGTCAACGTCCCGGCTCATCGGGTAAAGGAAACTGCGGCGTTTCTGCGCGATGTCGTCGGCCTGCCTGAGGGCAGGTGGATCTATCCAGAGAAGGCCGGCAATTTGCATCACGATGAGGATGGGATCGCCTATTTCGGCATTGAGAATCGCGGCCTGCATGTGGTGCGCTCGATTCCGACCTTCGCCCGCGATAATGGCTTTTTCCACAACCCGACGATTGGCGGCCATTTCGCTCTTTCAGTGAACAACCTCGACGGCGTCAAGCAACGTTTGGACAAAGCCGAGGTTTTCTATTCCGATGCCGGCATCTACGCCATGTCAGGCATCCATCAGATCTATCTGTATGATCCCTCCTTCAACATGATCGAGGTCAACCAGATCAAGTCGCGGTTGCCGGAAAAGGCGCTTTCAGACCAAGATCCAGTTGCCGACGTTCCCCTTCACCATGTCGCAATCCCTGCTCATGATCTGCGCCAATCCGCCGACTTTTTCAGTGTGTTATTAGGTCTGGGCAGGTTCGACATGGTTGGCGACGACATGGTGTGCTTCGAGCAAGCGAACGGCGCGGTTCGACTGATCAAACCCAGGGTCACCTATGCGCGCGACCACGACCTCTTGATCAACCCAACCCTCGAGCCCTCTTTCGCCATGACCATGCCGGATCTCGGTGCCATCAGGCAACGACTGGACGACGCTCGGATTACCTATAGCGAGGCACCGGATGACCCATGTGACAGGTCAGACAGGATTTTTGCCTATACGCCATCCTTGCGCCTCGTCGCACTTCATCAGACTAGCAACTAATTGGAGGAACCAACAAGATACGTCGGGAGAAGATCGAAAAAAGGGAGGACAAAATGCAGCTTGATGGACAAATTGCGCTCGTCACCGGTGCCGGCCAGGGCATCGGTAAAGCCATCTGTTTGAAGCTGGCCGACGCGGGCGCCGATATCGCAGCCGTCGATATCAATCAGACCACCGTCAATGCACTCAAGCCAGAAATCGAGATACTCGGGCGACGCTTCCTCTCGCTCACCGCCGATGTCGGTGACATCAGGGCGATCGACAAAATGGTGCACCAGACCATCAAGCATTTCGGGCGAATCGACATCGCGGTGAACAACGCCGGCGTCACTCGGCGCGCCTTCATCATGGACCTCACCGAGGACGATTGGGATCGCACGCACCGGGTGAACGCCAAAGGCGTTTTCTTCTGCTTACAGCGCGTGGCGAAGGAGATGATCGAACAGGGCGGCGGGCGCATCATCAATATTGCCTCAATCGCCGGCAAAGGTTTTGAGGGCACATCGAACGCCGCCTATGCCGCGAGCAAAGGTGCCGTGCTCAGCCTGACGAAAACAGCGGCACAGCAGCTTGGGCCCCACAACATCACGGTGAACGCGGTTTGCCCTGGCGTCACCCAGACCGAGATGTATCAGGAGATCGCCAAGGTCAATGCCGCCAAGGAGGGCATCTCAGTCGACGACATTCTCAAAAGCGTCAGCGAATCCATCCCGCTCCGCCGCATGAGCCAGCCGCAGGACATCGCCGATACAGTGGTCTTCTTGGCCTCACCAGCCGCCCATAACATCTCCGGCCAATCCCTCAACGTCGACGGCGCCCTCGTTCCTCACTAGGTGGTGTGACGACCTCATTCTTTTCTCAGGCACGCGATGCGATGGCAGCGCCTTCGGACAAGGTTTTGAGTTTGGCAAAGGCGATCTCAGGGTCGACGGCGCCAAAGCCTGCAAAGGTGCCAAAACCACAGTCTGAGCCGGCAATGACACGATCCTTGCCGACAATCTCGGCGAACCGACCGAGCCGTTGCGCGACGAGTTCGGGATGCTCGACAAAGTTGGTGGTGGTGTCGACCACGCCTGGCACCAAGATCTTGTCCTCCGGGATTTCCGATTTTCGATCTTGGAACACCACCCACTCATGAGCATGGCGCGGGTTCGACGTTTCAAAAAGAACGTAGCGCGACTTGGTGCGCATCAGTGTCGAAAAAACCTTGTCCATAGAGATGTCGAGGAGGTGGGGCCCTTCATAATTGCCCCAGCAGATATGCACCCGAATTTTTTCCTGTGGGATATTCCGAAGAGCGTGGTTCAAGGCATCGACATGACCCTCGGCGGCCTTCAGGAACTCGTCATCCGACAGATCGCTGTAAATGACGTGGCGAGCGAGTGCCAGATCCGGACAATCAAGCTGCAGATCAAGCCCGGCATCCACGATTTTTTCATACTCGGCCTGCATGACATCGGCGAGTGCTGCCAGATATTTTTCGCGCGTGGGGTAGTGCTGGTTCGGGAGAAATTGCGAGATCACCCCTGGCGAGGCGGCGTTCATGAACCCACGCTCTAGGCCGTGCATGGTGATTGCTGATTTTAAGTTCGATATGTCGGCCTTGAGATCGCGGGCGTCTTTAGGTCGAACCTCGCCTGTGCAGCAAGGCCTCGAAAAGGTCGGCGTACCGCCTGCCTTGGCGAGGCGTTCCAGGAAACTTGGGAATAGTTTTAGATCGGCGGGTGCGTTTCTCGGGCTATCGCCGGAAAAGCCAGTATAGCGATCCTTCACATAGGTCGCATAGGAGATCTTCGAGGTTTCACCATCGGAGACAATGTCGATGCCGCATTCTTTTTGAAGGCGAACAGTCTCGTCAACGGCCCTAGTCATGCAGGCATCGAAAGCAGCTTGTTCGTACTCCTCGCCACGTTCTCGCGCGAAGATGAAATCGACAACCTCCTGCGAACGTGGCAGCGAACCGACATGAGTGGTCAAAATTTTGCTCAACGGCTCAGTTCCTTCAGTTTATCCAGTCCTGGTAGGACCTGGTTGGTCGTCGGTATTGCGGACGCGAAAGAGGCTGGATTCGCCGGTCATGTTGGGGGCGAGCGAATGGTCGAGACCGGGCGGAACGGCACAAACATCGCCTGGTGCCAGGGTTTTCTGGTTGCCATCAAAACCGAGCCGCCAATGGCCTCGCATCACCATCAAAATCTCGTGACGACGGGTGTGATAGGGAGCGGCATCGATCGAGCCCCGGGTGATGAAATCTACCTCGAAGCCGGGACGGTCCTTGATCAGCGCCTCAGCGCCAATCACGTCAACCGGCTGATGAGCAGCTAACGCCATCATATCCTGATAGCGGGCCACGAAAGCAGGCACGACATCAGCGACAGGCACCTCCGGCAGCTTCGCCAGCTGCGACTCACTCAAGGTCGGCATCGGCCCAATTCCATCGGGAAGAGCTTCCCCTTTTTTCCTGTCATATAAAGAGCCATTCTCGCCAAGAACGAGGCCATGCGCCTTCGCATCCTCAATGACTTCCGGCGCCCAGATCACACCACCGCCAGCATCATCGCCGCCGAGGATCGCCATGATCATGCCGTAGTCGGCGCCGATATTCTCGAAGCCGCGAAACATACCGGTGGGAATGTCGAAAATGTCCCCTTCATCGAGCGTCACTTCACCGGCATCGCCATGGCGCCCCCAGAAAAAACGCCAACGCCCCTTGAGGACGAAAAAAACCTCGGCGGTGCGATGAGAGTGAAGCGAATTTCGGCAGTTGGGCGGCTGGCCGGCGGCCCCGATGTTGAAGCCGGGCGTCTCCTTGATGTGGACATGCTGGTCAGGGCTTTCGGAGACGCCGCCTCCGATGATGGTGAAGTTTTCTTTCTGATCGGAACCGGGGGTATGGGCATCGATAAAGGCGGTTTTGCAGGGCTTTAGATCGCCATAGCGGACGATACGTTGCTCCATCTCAGCGGGCGTCATGACTTATCCAGTATGAAGAAGAATTTGCATCCAGATTGCGGTCTCATCAATCAGGGTCCATTCGCGCCGGAGTCCCCAGGGCCCGAACTCGGCATGGCTGATCCCCATCACGTAAACCTCAGCACCCGTTGGCGCCCCGAACATGCCAAAACCGTCATGCTTCCCATGTAGCGACCATCGGACCGCGGCGCGGTCGGGCATATGATCGTCGGTGCGGCCGATCTGGTGGTCAATGCTGAACAGGGCGGAGGGGAAGCTAGAGCGCAGCCCCATCCAGAAGTGGTCGGCATCACCATGGCTGTGGCCGGTCACGCCACCCGGAAGCTCAAGCTGGCAGGCGCGATCATAGTTGGCAGGAATGACCGCGAGGTCGGCCGCCATGATGCGTCTAAGAATGTCCGCATGCCGCTCGCCCCATTCGTTGTCGTTACCACGTCCGAGATATGGCCCTTGGCGGTCGTTGGCGGGCGTGTAGGGTTCCGGGCAGGCATCTTTTTCGATCACGTCGCGCGCATAGTCCTTCGGACTCCAGCCAAGTTGGCGAACGATGGCGCCTTGGTCGCGAACCAGCCATTCATCATTGATCTGATTGTTGATCGCGTGGCAATCAGCGATGATCCGATAAATCAGTTGCTTACCGGTGGCAGGACCGTAAATGCCATCACCCCGGTGGGTCGCGGTGGACAAGAGGCGATGCGAGGACAGCATCCCTTTCTCGGGCGCACCGGACCAGATGACATCCTCGCCAAGCAACTGACGATCAGGAAACTCGGCAAGTGTGGCCATGGTATTGGCGATCACCGCGTGATTGCCAGTCAAGATCGCCGCCGGAGATCGCAACGTCATGTTGGGGGCATAATAATGATGCAGCGACGCGATGTTGCGGTCTTCCCAGATCTCCTTGGTAATCCCGATGATGTAATCGGGAAAATCCTTGAACTTGGGATCAAAGCCTTCCAGCGACATTTTTTCTAGCCCCAGCCATCTTTCTTCAACAAATACTCACACTTCATTCAATCATCCGCCTCCCGGCATACCGTAGATGAGAAGGACCTGCTCAGCAAAGACGTCTCAAAACCCAGAAGATGGCCACGCCACACGCTAGCCCGCGGTCCAGCCGCCATCGATAAGAATAGAGCTACCGGTGATCAACGACGAAGCGTCACACGCGAGAAACACGATCGCGCCCATGATGTCCTCGATCTCACCGACCCGGCCCAATTTGATTTTATCCTCGATCCAAGCACGGCGTTCGGGATCGGCGAGTGTTGGTGCTGCGAGCGGCGTGTTGATAAAGGTCGGGCAGATGGTGTTGACCCTGATCTTGTGAGGTGCCCATTCGATCGCCATGGATTTGGTCATACCCTCGATCGCATGCTTGGTGGCCGAATAGACCGTCCGATCAACCCCGCCGACCATCCCCATCTGCGATGACACATTGATGATCGACCCTCGGCGGTTCGCCTGAATCATGGAGCGCGCTGCAGCCACCGTGGCAAAGTAGGCACCGCGGACATTGGTGTTCATGACAACGTCGTAATTCTCAGGTGTGGTGTTCAGCGCGGATGCATGACGGGCGATGCCGGCACTGTTCACGAAAATATCGAAAGCGCCGATCCCAGCGACAGCCATGTCGACCGCTTCCTGATCCCTAATATCCAGCGTCAGGGCCTCTGCGGAAAGTCCTTGCTGCTGCATCATCGTCACCGAATGATCCAGCGTGTAGCCGGTGCGCGCAGCACAGATGACATGAGCGCCGGCTTCCGCCAAGGCTACCGCGCAGCCAAGACCGATGCCGCGCGAAGCACCAGTAACGAACGCGCGCTTGCCGTTCAGTCGAAAGCTCGGGGTTTTGGGTAGATCCATCTAATTGTCTGCCTTTCGTGGCTCTGCAGCCCGATCGTGGGCCTCGGCGGCCTGACCGTAAGGCACGTTCCGCCCGCCATAGCGGCGCACGCGGATATTCGCCTGTTCCGCATGACCTGCGAACCCCTCCATCATGGAAAGACGGGAGCAGTACTCGCCGATCTCGGCAGACGCCTCATCGGTCAGGACGCGTTGATATGTATGCGTCTTGATGAACTTGCCGACCCAAAGGCCGCCGGTGTAACGCCCGGCTTTTTTTGTGGGGAGAGTATGATTGGTACCAATTGCTTTGTCGCCATAGCAGACATTGGTGCGCGGGCCAAGGAACAACGCCCCATAATTGGTCATGTTGTCGAGGAACCAATCATCGCGATCGGTCATGATCTGAACATGTTCTGAGGCAATGTCATCTGCGACGTCCAGCATCTCATCGTAGTCATCGCAAAGGATAACCTCGCCATAATCCTCCCAGGCCTGCCGCGCGACCTTGGCCGTCGGCAAGATGGTCAACAATCGCTCGATCTCGGCCAGAGTGTCCGTGGCGAGTTTTTCGGAATTGGTGACCAGCACAGCGGGGCTGTCCGGGCCATGCTCGGCCTGGCCAAGCAAATCTGTTGCACAGAGTTCTCCATCCACCGTTCCGTCCGCGACGACCAATGTCTCGGTCGGCCCGGCGAACAAATCGATGCCGACCCTTCCAAAAAGCTGCCGCTTGGCTTCGGCAACAAAGGCGCTGCCCGGACCAACTAGCATGTCCACAGGCGAAATGCTCTCCGTGCCGATCGCCATCGCGCCGACCGCCTGGATACCGCCGAGACAAAAGATCTCGTCAGCCCCACCCAGATGCATCGCAGTTACAGTCAGCGGATGAGGTGCCCCGCCTTGGGGGGGAGCCGTGGCGACGATGCGCTTCACCCCCGCAACCTTGGCGGTCACCACGCTCATATGGGCGGATGCAATCAACGGATACTTCCCGCCCGGCACATAACAGCCGACCGCGTTCACCGGGATATTTTTATGCCCGAGAACAACGCCCGGCAGCGTCTCGACCTCAATATCCTTCAACGCCGCTTTTTGATGCTCGGCAAAATTGCGAATCTGTGTCTGGGCATACTCGATATCGGCGCGGTCTTGTTTTTTGACTTTGGAAAGCGCCGTCTCGATTTCCTGTTCGGAGAGGCGAAAGCTTGAAGGCGCGTACTTATCGAACTTCTCCGACAAGGCCCGAACCGCCTCATCACCCCCCGCCTCGATATCCCCCAATACCTGCTCGACCGTCGCCCGAACCTTCACATCATCCGAAGCCCGATCCGCCAAGCTCCGCGCCGTCTTAAGATGTCTAGCCACAACCAACCCCCGCCCAATTACCAATCCCGCATCGACCATAGATAATACTGCATACGCATTCAATGCCAGGTCGGCGGTGCCGACGGCCATTGGTTGATGGGGCTGTTGGGGAACGGTTGGTCCTTTTGGGGTTGAGATCGAATGCGGCTGAGATCAAACAAATCACTCTATCCAACGTCTGCTCCGGCGCAACGGATGAGCTAATTTCCTCCGACGCCTCAACCAGACAACCTCTTGAATTATCGAGCTATTGTCGCGAGCATCTGCACGCTTTTATCGGTACGTATTCTCTGTATTTTGTTTTCTCAGAAGGGCCTTAGTTATGTCTGGATCTGGTGTTGGCGCCAACAATGACAGCAGCACGAGCAATGCCAATCACAGCTCCAGCGGAAGTAACAGCAACAACCGCAGTGGCGGCGAAGGAAAGCAGTCGTTCGATCGGGCGATGGACAACGCCGATCGGCCAGACCGAAAGCAGGCGTCCTTCTCGGCATCAAACAACGCCGCTACGACGGATAAAACCGAAGCTCGGACAACCAACAAACGGGACAATACGCCGGATCCCATCGCAGCCTCTCCCGACATCAGCTCATCTCCGAAGTCTGACCGTGATGCTGCGATTGAGATGGCCAATATTGGCGCTACGAGAGAAGAAGCCCTTGATTTGGTGACGGCCCATCATGTCGATGGTGAGGTCTTGAATTGGGCGCAGGATTCAAACGCGGCAGACTTGGCAGCGGCCGGCATTTTAGGCGCCGGACACACGATCAGGAGTGATTTTGATCCTGTTCCCGAAGCAGTTGGTACCCGCTTTGCCTACCCTGCCCTCGGCCCCGACGGACAACCGCCGAACTATCGAGGTGGTCCGAGAAGTGTTATTGCGGAAAAAGTCGAACTGCATTTTATGGATTCGATGTTGAATACGCTGCGGCAAGAAAACCAGCGGGTCACCATGGAAGCATTGCCGCAATGATAGGAGAATTCGTTGCGCTTCATCACGATCGGCCTTTCCGCCCTATTGGGGATGATCGCTGTGGCCGCTTGCAACGAGATTGAGATGGGCGGCAAGAAAGCCACGGATCTTTTTCCAGACGAGCAAGTCGCAGCCCTGGCGCAGGCAGCTGCCGATGGAGATATTGCGGCCATTGACCGGGCAGTCGCCGACGGAGTCGATGTCAACACGGTTGGCATTGATAACGCCACACCGCTTCTCTGGGCGATCTTCGCACACAACAAAGCCGGCTTTAAGCAGCTGCTTGAACATGGCGCCGATCCATATTATCAGCCCGACGACTTCTACAGCGTTGTGCAGCTTGCCGCCGGCGCCGATGATCCGGACTTCCTGAGAACCCTGCTCGACCATGGCCTCGATCCCAACAGACCGACAGGTAGCGAACAATCTCCCCCAATCTTCACCGCAATCATGCAGCATCGCTTACCACAATTCGAAATGCTGCTGGCCTACTGCTACGATCTCAATTGGGCCGATGACGTTGGCAGAACAGCGGCTGTCGATGCCGCATCGATCGGTGAAATGAGAATGGCCCTGCGCTTTCTCGAAGAAGGCATGACCCATAACCTTCCTCGCCTTTCCCTATTTGCCGACGGTCGAGTAGGCAAGGTGGATGGGCAGCAGGAGGCGCAGAAAAAACTAATCGCCATGCTGGCCGAACGCGGCTTTGAGATCCTTGAGGATCCGACCGAGATCAAAAATTCTTGCAAAACCCACCCCCGCCAAGTCCGCCCGCTTATGCCAAGAGCTGCCGCAAGCACTAGGCGGTCAAACACCTTCACGGCCTGTTCATCGATCACCCAGAGCGAATTCCGAAGTTCGTAAGATCCGAGCCGGTTAAGCGCATGTTAACTGTGGTTTGAGGAGTTTCGTCCTGGTCCATACGCCCCTGGGATTCCGCCCACCCGCTGGAAAGGCTGGGCGGGGCGCAGACCCCGAGGATCCCATGGACCTGCAAAACATCATGGTCGCAGGCAAAGCAAAATCAAACGTGAATTTTTGTCATTAAGATCTTTTTAAATGATCAGGCGGTGGCGGTTTGTCCTTCGTTCTCATCGAAACTGTAGGTCAGCAACTCATCGATAGTGCGCGGCTGCAGGATATCGGCGACGGTTCCCAATACCTCGCCAACATACAT
The DNA here is from genome assembly GCA_050633905.1 of Geminicoccales bacterium. Lineage (GTDB taxonomy): Bacteria > Pseudomonadota > Alphaproteobacteria > Geminicoccales > Geminicoccaceae > JANQPX01. Next base: position 176,354 of record JBOEHJ010000018.1, on the reverse strand, counting down.
ATAGAATTGCCCCATTCGGCGGGCTTCAAGATCTCTTCGGACAGGCCCCTGATCTCAGCCTGATGGGCAACGACCTCTTCCAAGTTCTCGGATTGCCAAAAGCGCTTGGAAGAATGTCCGATTTGGCATTCGGAGCAATTGAGGCTGGCAAGCGAGGATAGCGACGTCAGCGGGGAGAGATCACTCACCGACGTATAAGAGAATCGAGGGTTTGGAGATGAGCCAGCTTCTTGATGTCATCGGGCAGCTTTTCGAGGCCGGAAATGTGTCGAAGATAGAGCGTACCAGTTTTGGCCTCGGCCTCTTCGGCAATGCGCTGGTGGGCGATGCCGAGGGTATCGGTCAAAGATGTCTCAACTCAACTAGTCCTAGTGGAAGCGATCAAATATCTCCTCATAGGCTCACGGGATGGTCTTTATCCAATATTTTGGCTGATGATGCCCCATCCACAAGTCAACGCTGTGGCGCGTCGCCACCGCTGTCATATCTTTCCCAACCCAGCCCCTGGAAGGGATCGGTGCCTAGTTGTTGGAGGACGTGGGGGAAATCGACGCTGACCCAGTTATCGACGATTTTACCGTCGACCACCTTCCAGAAATCCATATAGCGGATTTCTATTTTTTTGTGGGTTGGCGGGATGCTCATAAAAGTCCCGGAGTGAACGGCATGTTGGGCGCCGAAACAGGATGCCCATTGGCCCTGATAGAGCCGCGCCTCATCGATCGCGACTTTGTCCGAAAACGCGGCCTGGAAGGGGCGCTGCCAATTGTCCTGAAATGCCTTCAGCCCGTTCTTGGTGCCGCAGCCAGCATTACCCATCCAGCGAAAATCCTCATGAAAAAATTCGCCGATATCGTCGATCCGATGATCATTCAACGCCTCCACCATCCCCTCAATAACTTGTCGCGTTTCCTCGGTCTTCGAGAGATCATTGTCTTGGGTAAGGAGGGCTTGCAACGGTGAGCTATCGGGCATCGTGTTTCTCCGGTGAGACGACGTTGGCGAGGCAAGCGCAGACGGCACCACTCCTACGACCAGATGGTCAATGTACTCCATAGGTCACGCCCCAAGTATCATGGCCTTATAGCAAAGATTCATGATTTTTTAATTCGCGCAACCGACGCTGTTCAAGATTTTCTGGTCCATGCAACCCTGGGGATCCAACCGCCCGTGATGAAGGACGCGCTGGACTAGGAGTCCGGACTTCACATGGACCAGCAAGACGGCCGCAGCATAGGGAAGGCTGGGTTAACGACTTCTCATTGTGCCCCGTCATCGATCGCAGTGTCGCGCATTTCCGATCATTCTGCCATGTCTGGTTCTAGATGGTCGAAAAATGCTCGAGCGCATCACCAAATGAACCATCCTAACGCGCCGGCGCATAGGAGCGGTCAGCAACGCCCATGCCAAACACCCCCCATGAGAATCGAGTAGCGATGCTACTTGATGGCGCCGGCGGTTAGGCCACTGACGATTTGTTTTTGGAAGATCATCACCAGGAGAAAGAGCGGTGCGGTGATGGAGACGGCCGCGGCGACAGCTTCGATCTGGTCGGTGGTGGTGGTCTCGCGGTTGAAATATTGAGTGATCGCCGGGACCATGGTTTGGTTCTGGGCATCGAGCAGCAAGGCGGTCACCAGATAATCATTGTAGGCGAGGAGGAACGAAAAAAGACCTGTTGTGATCACGCCTGGCCACATGACCGGCATGATCACCCTGCGAAAAGCCTCGAAATGGGAGCAGCCGTCGACGCGTGCGGCCTCGTCCAGTTCGGCTGGGATATTTTGGAAAAACGAGCGCAGCATCCAGATGGTGAAGGGCTGGTTGATCGAGACCAGAACGATGATCACAGCCCAGGGCTTTCCGTACAAGGTCGGTGCCGCCTCGCCCAGGATAGGTTGGAGGATCTCGGCTGAATTGATGAAGGATGGAAGATAGCCGGTGACCAGGACGGAATGGGGAAGGGCACGAAAAATCAAGGCGGCGATGAGGAGCCAGAACGCCAAATTGCTGCCGGAACGAGCGAGGCCGTAGCCTGCAAGCGTCCCAACGGTCAGCGAGATGGTGACAACTCCCGCCGTCACGATCAGCGAATTGATAAAATTCTTGTAAAATCCGTTGTCGACCCAGACGGCCTCGTAATGCTGCGTCGTCAACCCAACTGGCGTCGCCAGTTGATTCACTAAAGGGATTGGTGAGATCAGCCAAGCGATGGCATCCGCGATCATCGGCAAGATGTACCAGACCGCTGTGGCAGCTAGAGGGTACAAGAGGGCTGCCGCAAACCACAGGCGGCGCGCGGGGGCGGATTGTTTGGTAATGTGCCTGGCATAGAGGCTGGGCGCTTTATAAAAAGCAACGACGGTCAAGGCGACAAGAACCAGGTGAATCAGGGAGACCCCACCGACCTCGCGCTGGGTGATGGTGCCGAAGAGGACTTGCAGCGGGTTGGCGGCAAAGGCATCCACCGGCAGCCTGAACGACATCACCCCGATCCAGAACAGCGGAAACAGGGCAAGCAGCGCCCAAAAAGTGATAAAAAAACCAGTCGCGAGGCGAAGGCTGAAGGGTTGCCGAAGCGCTCTCGTCGCGTTGACCATTTTCCTCCCTCAGCGGGCCCGCTGATAATCGCGACGGGCGCGTATCAGGAGGGGGACCAACAGAAAAACGATGCCGATCATGGTCAGCATGGAGGAGGCCGAAGCGCGCGAGATGGCGCGGTTGCCGGTGTCGTCGGGCGTCAGGAAATTGAAGGTCAGCCATTGCAGTGAGATGCGATGTGCCTGGCTGGAAAACCCGATGATCTCCTCGAACACGCGGTAACTGTCCATCAGATGGATGAGGGTAACGAACAAGATCAGTGGCATGAGATGGGGAATGATAACATAACGCAGGCGCTCGAAGCGGGAGGCTCCATCGACGATGGCGCTTTCCAGCGTGTCCTGATCAACGGTCTGCAAGGCGGCGTAGAACACCACGAAGGCAAAGGGGGCAACATGCCAGACGCGGTAGAACAGCATCAGGATTTCGATGGTCCAACCCTCGGCGAACATCGCAATGTCTCGGCCGGTCAGCCATTCGAGAAGCGCCGTCATAATGCCATCACCGATGAACAGCCAACGGATCGAGAGCGACCCGATGACGGGGGTGATGATGAAAGGAAGCAATGAGACGAAAATCAGCGGGCCGCGTAGGGATCGGATGGTGTTGTTGACCGCAAGGGCGATCAGCAGACCGAGACCGATAACCAGCGGCAACGTGATGATTGTAAAAGTGAGGGTGAAACGAAGGGCTCTATAGAAGTCGATATTGAGCAAGGCGCTCAGACCCCTGCCGCCTTCAGCAAAGGCGCTGGCGACAACATCGGGCTTAAGCAATGTCCGATAGGTGTCGAGCCCGACAAAGCGGGTCTCGGACAAAGGCTCGCCGTTCTCACCGAGGATTGGACGAGTTTTGATCTCTTCAACGCAGGTCTGCTCGACGAAGCCAGGCGTGCAAGTCTCAACCGTGACCTGCTCGAAGACCTGCTGGGTGACATAGAAGCTCTGCACGAACACCGAGGCCAGCGGCAACGCGATAAACAGCATCATCAGGGCCAATGAAGGGCCGACAAAAGCGATGAAAGTCCTGGTCTTCAAGCGTCGCCCACCTGCTCCAGCTCGTTATCGCGTATGCGCCAGGATGTTCAATATCTTGCCCGCTGGATCGCGGACGAAAAACCGCCGAACACCCCAAGGCTCATCGCACAAATCGTAGACGATCTCGTAGCCCGACGTGAGCGCTTTCTCGTGAACATGATCGACGTCATCGACCTCGATCGAGAGGTCGGGAACGGGTGCTCCGGAACCACCCTCCCGGGCAAGGCTAAGCTGCGGCGTGGTCGTCGCATCGGACGCCAGGGTGACGATCCAACCTTGATTCATCACGAGATCGAGGTCGAGGAGCTCTTGATAAAACGCGCGCGCTTCTTCGGGATCTTCGGTAGCGAGATCGGGCACGATACGCTTGACAGCCATACCACCAGCCCTCCTTGAGGTTATGCCGCCGGGCGGTATCAAGCCGCCCGGCATCACCGAAAAAACTACTGAACCAGGCCTTGCTCCTTGGCCGCGGTGATATAGGCTTCCTCGATATCGGCAAGGGTCTGTTCCGCAGTCTCACCACCGGTCAGAAAATCGGCAAGGTTGTCGCCAAGTGCGGTATGCATGAGCCCCATTTCCGTAGCGGCAGGATAGCTCGCAGCACCACCAATGGCTGACGCGATCGCGCCTTCCGCAAGGCGGCCGGGCTGATAACCACCGATCAGCCAGACGGCGACATCGTTGTTGGCCCCCACCATCTCCTCGTCCATGCCTTCCATCGCCACGCGAAAGGCAGCATCAGCCTCCTCATCACTGATGTTCTTGGCGATCACGATGCCGTCCCACCAAAGGGTGGTGGCGGGCTTGCCGTTTTCGAGAATCCGCGGCGCCGCTTCCATGACCACCTGATCGACCACCTGACTTTCGGCAGCGTCATCCATGGCGGCCGCCCGGGAGGACCAGAGATTAGCCATGGCGATCTTGCCCTGCTGAAACTGCTGCTGAACATAGGTGCTGTCCGCGACCAGGAATTCTGGATCCATATAGGCGGTGAGCGCCTTCATCATCTCCAGCGTCTTCAGCCCGACGTCATTGTTCAGGTTCGGGGTTTTGTCATCATTAAAGAACTGGCCATCGAAGCCGAGATACATGTTGACGAATTCCTGGGCGAGATTCCAGCCGGTCTGATAGGTGCCGCCAAGGGGATAGTCGACCACGCCTGCATCTTTGATCACGGCAGCGGTGCTCAGCACCTGATCATAAGTGCCGGGCGCCTCGAGACCGAGCTCGTCCAGAATATCTTTTCGGTACATCAGATGCTGAGCGTTCACCATCATCGCGACCGCCATGACCTTGCCGTCGACCTTGATCAATTGCCGGGGCGAAAGATCCTGACCGTACTTCTCCACCAGATCATCGAGTGGTCGGATGGTCCCCTCATTCAAGAGCGGCACCAAGGTCGCATTGGCAACGCCGCCGATGTGATAGAGTGACGGGTTGGCAGCAAAGGCGGCCGGTTGCTTTTCCCGGAATTCCTGATCCAGCTCGGCTTCGACATTGCCGCATTCGGCCATAGCATCAGTGACCGCCTTCCAGGCTTCGAAGCCAGCGGTCAACGACTTGACCGGCACCTCATTATCAAAGCTGCAGGCTGCCTCGGCGGAAAGCGGTGCCAACAGCGGCACGGCCGCAGTGAACAGCACGGCTGCAACGTAGTTTTTTTTGATCATCGAAGAACTCCCTCATTGTAAAATGGTGTTTTCATGATGGTCGTCAGAGCCGCCGTCCGGTGATCGTATCAAATAGATGGCAAATCCCAGGCGGAATGCGAAAACCGACCATGTCGCCGATCTCGGCCCTATATTGCTTGGGTGCCTTCACCGCGACCAAGGCGCTGCCCGTCCGCACCGTCACCATCGTGGCATCGCCCAAAAGCTCGACACTGTAAATGGGTGCTGAAATCTCGGCTTCGCCCGCATCAACCACCTCGGCATCCTCCGCCCGAAAACCAAGCGTCACCCGCCCCCTTGCAGACATGTCCAAACCCGCGACCAAGATGCCATCGGCACGAAACGAGCCATCGTCCAAGTCCCCGTCGATGAGGTTCATCGCGGGGGAGCCGATGAAGCTGGCGACAAAGCTGTTGGCCGGGTAGTCGTAGATTTCCATCGGCGTACCGACCTGCTGGAATCTCCCTTGGTTCATCACCACCACGCGATCGGCGAGGGTCATCGCTTCGATCTGATCATGGGTGACATAGATCGTGGTCACCTGAAGCTCGTGCTGCAAATTCTTCAGCTGCGCGCGGGTAGAGACCCTGAGCTTGGCATCGAGATTGGAGAGCGGCTCGTCCATCAGAAAGACGGTGGGTTGACGGACGATCGCCCGGGCAAGCGCCACGCGCTGACGCTGGCCGCCAGAGAGCTCGCGCGGCCGCCGGCCTAGCAAATCGCCAAGCTCGACCATGTCGGCGGCCCGTTTCACGCGGGCATCATGGGTCGATTGGTCGACTTTGCGTACCTTTAGAGGAAAGCGGATATTTTCGTAGACTGAGAGATTGGGATAGAGACCATAATTCTGAAAGACCATCGCAATATCACGGTCTTTAGGTTCCAGATCGTTGACCACGCGATCGCCGATCACGATGTCGCCATCGGTTGGGTCCTCAAGACCGGCAATCATGCGCATGGTGGTGGTTTTGCCGCAACCAGAAGGCCCGAGCAACACGAGAAATTCCCGATCCGCGATGTCGAGGCTTACATCGTGAACCCCAACGAAAGATCCCCAACGCTTGGTAACGTTCTTGAGTGCGACCTCTGCCATCCGGCACCCGTCTCTTCATGCTTGGCAGATCACGACATGCTGATCTGAGGTAGAGAGTGGCGGTTTCTGACTGCGTATGCAAGCTTATCCAGTCACACTTACTGGAAGCACCTTCCTCGCCCAGGAGAGGTCTCCAGCCGACGGATCAGCCATCGAAAGGTGCCTCATGCCCTTGAAAAACAAAAGACACTTCTATGAGACACTCTATGCGCTGGCCGCTGCCGGGCCCGATCGCTTAAGGAAACACCTGGAGGTTGCCTATCACCCGAATGCGTCCTGGCGGGGCTCCCATCCGCTAAACGAGATGGTGGGGCTGGACAACATCGAGGAGACGATATGGCGCCCGCTGATACGCTCATTTCCCGATCTGGAACGCCGCGACCTGATCCTCATCGGCGGGCCCTACGAGGGTCGCGATTACGTGGCCACGCTTGGCCACTACTGTGGCACCTTTCGCGAGGATTGGCTGACCATCCCAGCCACCGGCAAGCCCGTCTATCTTCGCTATGGTGAAGTACATCAGGTCGAGAATGGGAGGATTGTGCAGAGCACCTGTCTTTGGGATTTGCTCGACCTTATCCGCCAGGCGGGCTTTTGGCCGATCGCGCCGAGCCTCGGAGTCGAGAGCATGTGGCCGGGCCCGATCACGGCGGACGGAATCGTCTTGACCAAGCAGGATTCCGAGGTTTCAGCGGCAAGCATCGCCCAGACACTCGCCATGCATAAAACGTTAGCCGACTACAACGATCTCGACCATCTCGGCCGCGAAGGCCTCCTCGCGATGCCGCAAAAGGACCATTGGCATCCCAAAATGATGTGGTATGGACCAAGCGGCATCGGCACGACCCGGGGGCTAGGCGGCTTTGTCGACGACCACCAGCTTCCCTTTCGTCTTGCCTTTCCCAATCGAAAGGGCGGCGACCAGATCACTGACATGACCAAGGGCGGCCATTATATTCAGCTGGGCGACGGCAAGTATTCGGTGACAGGCGGCTGGCCCAGCGTGCAAGCCATGCATCTCGGCGGGGGTTTTCTAGGAACGGGCCCGACCGGCAAAGAGGTCACCATGCGGGTCATGGATTTCTACCTGCATCACGAAGGCAAAATCCGCGAGAACTGGGTCCCTATTGATATCATCGAGCTGTTACTACAAATGGGCATCGACGTCATTGCCCGGCTACAGCACTTGTCAGGGCACAACCTTGCTAAATAAATTCTCGTTAGAGCGATTTCTGACCCAGAATGTACGCTCTAGTGGTGTGACCACATTAGAAGATTCACACCGCAGGGAGCATACAACGTTGATTCAGAATGCAATTCTAGGACTCCATGAGAATCAATTAATGTGATCATACCAGCTCTTTGTTTCATTGCGTTTTCTGATCGATCTGATTTTTATCCGACCGGAAAATGATCGACGAAATACAGTCACTAAAAGAAGAATCAAAGTAAAAAATTCCTTAACTTTGATATCATTAACAAATATAAAAACAATCAAGAAAAATTTACCATTGTAAATATAAATTCAACAATCTCCAAATGATAGACTACCACAATAGAAAAACTCGGAAAAAATTTCCTACCTAAACGGCATTATTTTCAATAGTATAGGCAATTATTGCCTGTTGGTGAATATTTCGTAACGACGAAAATAAAAAACTCGTTAATCGCTAACCCGTACTTTGATCTCAACGCAGATCAAAAAAAGAACGGGTAACGCCAAATGAACAACTTTCTCAAAGTCGCTATTCTCACCGCCGCTGCCGTCACGGCCTTCACTGCCAACCCGAGCGTTGCGGGCTCAACCCCACTTCTCAACACCGCAGAATACCGCACTGACAATCTCGACGCCTTGCCTCAGTGGCAAAAGGCGATGACCAAGATCGCTGCCGAGCAAAAAACCTATGCCGCCTGCGCCAGGAATGAACGCGGCTGTAACTCCCAAGCCGTCAAGGTCTGGCAGGCCATGATTGCCAGCCAGAAAGGCGCTCGCCAAATCGATCAGATCAAGACCGTCAACAGTTTTGTCAACCAGTGGCGCTATCGCGACGACAGCCAAAATTACGGCAAGAGCGACTACTGGGCCTCACCCGTCGAATTTTTTAGCCGTTCAGGGGATTGCGAGGATTACGCGATCGCCAAATATGTCACACTCCGCCAAATGGGCTTCAGCGCCGACCAACTACGCCTCGTCGTGGTTAAGGAACTAAAACGCGGAATCGCCCATGCGGTTCTCGCGGCTTATGTCGATGGCGACGTGTTTATTCTCGACAACCTTTCAAGCAAGGTCCGTCCGCAAGCCCATGTGACCGAATACACCCCTTACTACTCGGTCAACGAACAGGCTCGGTGGGCTCACGCCGCCAACAAGGCACCTGCCAAGGTTGCATCTGCCGCGGGCCTCTTCTCCAAGTCTTAATCGTCGTTACCCCTGCGTTACCTCGACCCTTTTGGCGCCCGTGCTTGTCACGGGCGTTTTTTTTGCTTCCCGGCCCAAGGCCAGACCGGGGCCAGCTGTCCGCACCGTCGGGCCGGTCCAGGCCTGTCTTTCCATGTTGCCCATGATGCCATCTAATTGTTCACACCCGTTTTTCGATCACGGTAAATTTTCTCTTTGCGAGTAACAGTCTCTTCATCGTCCATTGGTCGGCAGCCGCACTCAACGAGATTGGGCGACAGTGGGATAGAACATTGTCGAGGAACGCTCCGCCTGCAATACGCTCAAGGTAGTCGCACCGAGCTTCGAACAACCAACTCCGCCGGCAACACAGCCGCACAGTGCTTGACTTCCTGCTTGCCTATCTGCTCCAGCAAAATGGCAACCGTCGCCTTGATCATCGCATCCGTCGGCTGGGCCACAGTGGTCAGGCGATAGCCGGCCCAGCCAGCCACCGGAACATCGTCATAGCCGACTACGGAGACATCCTCAGGCACCCGAAGTTTGAGTTCGTCACGTAGCACATCCATCACCGAAAACGCCATATGATCATTGGCAACGAACACCGCATCCGGTTTTTCCTCTGTTTGGAAAAGTTCTCGCGCCGCCGACGCCGCCCCCTCGAAAGTGTAGTCACCGATACCGCGCGCGAACAGCGTCATGCCATGCTCAGCCAGGCCTTTAAAGAAACCAGCCTCGCGATCACGGTTGGTGGAGGAATCCTCGAGGCCGGCGATGAACGCGATGCGCTCATGCCCACCATCCACCAGAAAACGCGCTGCCAGACGCCCACCCTCGATATTGTCCGAGGTCACGCTGCTCGCGGGCGACGAGGCGACATAGCGGTTAAACAGCACCACAGGAATGCCAGTCGCAGCACATTCACGAGCGAGGCGAGACGACAAGGTGGCGGTTGCCATGACGATGCCCTCCACCTGATATTCTAGGATCTGCTGCACCACCTGGTCCTGCTTGCCCGGGTCGGTCATGAAGAGCAGCACATGATAGCCCTCCGCCTGCAGTGCACGGGAAAGCCGCTCCAAAACCTGCGGGTAAAACTGGTTGTCCAGATAAGCGACCAGCAGCGCAATCAGCCGGGATCGACCGCTGATCATGGCCCGCGCCAAAGCATTCGGCCGATAGCCCAAGTCCTGGGCGGCCTTCAGGACGCGTTCGCGCGTCTCCGCAGAAACGCTACCGCCCGGCGTAAATGTCCGGCTCACCGCCGATTGTGACACCTTCGCCAAAAGTGCGACATCGGCGGACGTGGCAGAATTCTTCGACATCCCCCCCCCAACGTCTAGTTTTCGATCGTTAGATCCAGCGCCATCGCCGATCACCCCCAATCGGATGCGGCCATGTCCTGCCCTTTCTCCCATCCTTACCTTAATGCCGAGTTAACCATGCCTTGTCCATAATGCGGCCCAGGTCCATCGAGTCCTTGAAGGCAAGCCACCGCCCATTATCACGGGCGGGCAAGGAAACGAGTCACCTTTGTCGACATCGGTGCTAACGTGATTCCCATTCAGATGGACAGGCATGTGCAGTGGCGACAAGTCCAGTGCTTGTTTGGCTTTTGGCCATGGTCCCCAGCCTCGCTTGACCCCTTTTCAATCAGGTGAACAAGCCAGTGGCATCATGACCGGCTGCGCTGAGGAAATGGCCGCTACGGTTAAACAAAATGCCGAAAATGCGAACCAACTCGCCGCCAGTACTGATAAGAGCGCCAAGACCGGTGGTCAGGTGGTTGAACAGGCAGTCGGCGCCATGGCCCAAATCGAAAACTCTGCGAAAAAGATGACCGATATCATCTCGGTGATTGATGAAATCGCCTTCCAGACCAATCTGCTTGCCCTCAATGCCAGCGTCGAGGCAGCACGTGCCGGCGAGGCAGGCAAGGGCTTTGCCGTCGTTGCCCAGGAGGTTCGCCAACTCGCCCAACGTTCCACCCAGGCGGCAACGGATATCAAAGATCTCATTCAAGACAGCAATGGCCAGGTCAAAGAAGGCGTGCAGCTGGTCAATCAAGCGGGCAACGCTCTAGCTGAGATTGTGAACTCCATCAGCAAAGTGACGGAAACTGTCAAAGAAATCGCGAATGCCTCTCAGGAGCAGGCAGCCGGTGTGCAAGAGATCAACGGTTCGATCAACAGCATGGACGAAATGACCCAACAAAACTCGGCCCTGGTCGAAGAAAGCATCGCAGCTGCCCGCGCCTTGAGTGATCAGTCCGGCAAACTGAGTAAGCTCATTGCCTTCTTCAAATTAGGCGACAATCACAACCCAACCACCCACCTGGCTTCCGCCAAATCCAGGACGCCAGTTCGTGCCGGGGCTAGCATCAAGCAGCAACCGGCACTAGCTAATGCCGACGACGGCTGGAGCGAATTCTGATCAAGGTAGCCGCGTCCCAAGCTTCACCCACGATCCGGCCTTCTGCCAATCCCATGCCTAACTAAGCCTACTCAGCGAGATAGCTGGCCTGCGCGGCATGATCGCAAAGACCGTGTGAACAAGGCTAAGGTTGCGCTTGCCCGTAAGCTTGCTGTGATCCTCCACCGCAGACTGGTCGATGGCACGCCGTTTGCCGCCGACGAGACAGCCATGGCCAAAGGTTGAACAACGAGGAGACTTGAGAGTTCGGGCGAGCAACGTCATCAGCCCGGCGTGAGGTCCCGTCGCCGGGACGATGGACCAGGCCAGGCCGAGACATGCTCACTGGCGTCAAACGATGACCACGCATTCCTAGATCGCCCGACCTATTCCTCATCTTATCCCATCAGGTGGCGGCCTTGCGTCGACCACGGACAGAACAGAGAGTTCGGCGGCAGGATCAAAGCTCTAAAAGAGGGGGGACCAATCAAGGCACGTTACAAAAGAGCATTTCCTGGACAGGTCGAACTAGCCCACTCCACCACCCAACCGCCCGCAGGATCCCACCATACCGGGTGGTCGAGTAGGGGAGTGGGCTAGCGCCGTGCAAACCTCCTGCGGCAATGCTCTAGGAGATTAGTATTGCATCGACTATTCCCAAGATTGCTAATTGCCATGTTATGTTCGATAAGTTACAGCGTTATCGGTTTAGCGTGACGCGGCGCTAACATGACGCGTCAACGGCAAGCTGGAGAAACGAAGTAAAGTAGGTTGCGGTAAGGCGAATAAGGTGAGCTTACCTATCCTACAATCAAGTCGATGCACATATGTTGCTGACGCTGAAAAAGCTATTGTTTCGGGCGGCCAATTAAGAGAGAAGGATGCATGGCGTGACGATCCTCTAGGGTCTGTCTGCATCATCATCGCAAGCCGGATGTTGCTGTCCATGAAGAACGTCCAAGTAGGTGTTCGGCTTCTCGGTTTCATTGGTCACCATGACCGCGACATCCTCCCCCCTTTCCTCTCCCACTACCGTAGCCTCGGTGTCGACGGCTTCTTGTTAGCTTTACACGGTGATTGGCCTGAGCGGTCACTCGATTGGCTGACAAGGCAGGATGATGTCGCGATCTGGGATCTTCTGTCGGATCCCTATGAGGACGCTTACAGGCGGTCGATTCTTAATCTCATGGCCGAGCGTTTCCGTGGACAATGGGTGCTGTTGGCGGATGCCGATGAGTTTTTGGAATTGCCGTATCCGACATTAAAATCGACGATCCAGGCCCTCAACGTATTGGGGCTAGATTACCTGCCCGCTTTTCTACTGCAGCGCATGAGCGAGGATGGCAAGCTGCGGCCTCTCGATCCGAGTTGCACCATGAATGAGCAGTTTTCCTATTACAATTTTGGCCTGTGCGAGGATATGGGCGTCGCCAGCCCAGTCTGGAAAACCAAATATCCCATATCAAGAGTCGGTGACAAGTTCAGTATCGATCGGGGTAATCATTGGCCCCCCAATCCGGTGAGTCTTGCCCATCTGCCAATACGGGCCATCGTTCACCATCTCAAATGGCGAGCAGCCCTCACGGGAGCTTTCGAGGCCGAACGTGGACCGTCCAGCAATAGCGATGAAATGTCATGTTTCAAGCAATGGCTCGACAGTCATGACGGCCGACTGCCGATGACCCACGCGCGCGCCTACAGCAGGGAAGCGATGATGCGGCAAGGCCTGCTGGTCAAGCCTGACCGCCAGCATCTCCTTATCGGCGCAACGTTGCGCCAACGCCGAGACAAAAATGCTTTGACCGATGAAAGGTACCATCGGCTCGCTCGAAAGCTCGCCCATGTGTTGGCTATCGATCATCATCCCGACGTAACATCGCCCCTCGAACCAACGCAGCAAACAGATCATCGCACCAGCGAATATGGACGCGTTTGTCTGGTCACCTTCGATCTGTCGCCGCCGCTGACATCAGGGGGGATCGGAACTGCCATGCATGCGCTGGCCGAACAGTTGATCGCGGTGGGGCATGACGTCGATCTTCTGTTTTGCCCCTATGACGGACCGCAGGCGCTTTGGCCACTCTGGCATGATTACTGGCAAAACCGCGGAGCACGGCTGCATTATCTTCCGCGAACCGAGGGCGAAAAACGGCAATATCTGTCCCACAACAATTTTCTCTCGAAGATCACGCGATTCTTGGAGACCCATCAATTCGACGTCCTGCATGTTGCCGATGCCGCCGGCTACGGCGCCGCTGCCGCCATCCTTCGCGCTGCTGGTCTTGCCTTTTCAAAGACAAAGCTCGTGGTCACCGCCCATGGCGGTACCGCCTGGCATCGACGCGGCAATCAGCTAGCCCCGACCGAAGACGAAGCGGAGGCTTCCTTTGCCGAAAGGCAGATGCTGCGCCTTGCAGACATTGTCTGCTGTCCGAGTCGGTATATGAGCGAGCGCCTGGTTGCCGATGGACAGGTCGATCGAGCGCAGGTCATCGTCCTCCCAAACGCACTCCCCTCCTCCACCCGCTCGTTTGGTGTTGCCGATCCATCGGCAAAGCCGGTCGATGAGCTGGTAATGATGGGGCGAATAGAGCATAGAAAGGGCATCGACCGCTTCGCTAAAGCCGTCCGTAGGCTCGCCGCCCAAGGCCTGACAGGGCTCAAGATCACCTTTCTCGGTAAACCCGGCGACGGTATCGAATTCGACAAGATCAAAGAGATGCTCGGGCCAATGGGCGAGACAGTGCGCTTCATCACGCATTACGATCATATCGAGGCGGTCAATTACGTGAAGACCCATGACTGCCTTGTCGTTATCCCTTCTCTGCGTGAGAACTTGCCCTATTCACTGTACGAATGCTTAGAAAACCATGTTCCGGTCCTCGCAAGCGATGCAGGCGGCATGCAGGAGCTCGTCGCCGAAAGCGACCGGTCGCGCATTCTCGTCGCCGGAAATGAAGACCGTCTGGTCGAAGCGCTGGAGCATGCTCTGCTTCATGGCATGCAGCCCGCAAGCCTTGCCTTCGAGCCAAGCGTCGCCGGACTGAAACTAGCCCTGCTCCATTGCAGGCTGGTCGAGGAGGTGCGTCGTCACGGAAATGAGCCGGGCCTAGAAGAACATTCGTATGATGCCCCGCTACATCCCTTGATCTATGGCAACCAAGATGACGGTCACGACTGGGCCAGTGATGCCAATAGCCGGCTCGCTAAATTCGATGGCGATCTTCTCTATTGTCATCACGCGGCCGTACAGCCGGATGATGAGGCGCTTGCCGCCATGGTTAGGTTACAGGCGCGGACCAATGCCGATGCCATCGTCGTCGGCTACCGCGTGATCCCTGCCGAGCTCGCCAAGCCATGGGATCAACCGATTAAAACTCCCTTTATCGCGGCACCCGGCGGCCCGGCAGAACAAGGCATGACCCGCAATCTCTTCGGGGCAGGTCTATTTCTTATCAGGCGATCATGCTTCGAGACATCGGGCGGCTTCGCGACCGACCTGTCTTCGAGTAACCTCACCCATTGGGACCTACTCAATCGGCTGAATGCGGCGGGCGGCGACGTGATCGGCATCCCCAGAGCGCTAGCCAGCGTCGAACCTTCCACGGCAGATAAGTTGACAGAACCCAGCGATCCAAGCTTTGCCAAGCGGCTGCTGCAACCCTGGCAGCAACGCCCCACGTCGGGAAAAACATCGGCCCGCGAAGGGCGCTAAAGGTGAACAGATGATAGACGTCGATTGTGCGATCGTCATGGATGGAAGCCTCGGCCCCGCAGCCCAGGAACAGGTATCGCGTCTGCTGAAAGCCCATTGGCAGGCCTCAATCCGCACCGGCCTCCTGGTGCTGCGCGACGATCGGACAGATCTCGGATGGCTTGGGGCCGAGGACATTATCGGCCGCCTCGATGACGACACACTCATCTGGATCGACCCGAACACCCCCTGCAGAGCAACGCTCACCCTGATCGTCTCGCCAAAACTCGCCAAGATCGAGCGCACCGCGCGACTCAAACTTCGCACAGTGCAGGCCGTCATCTGGCCAATTGACCCGGTGATCACGCTGCCGCCGGATGCAGAAACCGGCGAACCGCGCACCCTTGCCGAGGAAGCCCCGTCGATAGCACGCGACATCGCCGAGCGCTTGGACAGCGATGTGCTTTGGGCACCGCGAACCGCGGGCGAACGTCATTATCTGAAGCAAAACGCGATTGGTCTCCATCTGACCGAACGGATCTGGTGGCCGCTCCTTGAGGAGGATCAGGCGAACCGCGGCTGCTCGCCGAAGACAAACGGCACGGTCGGCCGACATTGGCAGGGCGATCTGCCGCTCGATCCCAAAGCATTCGGCGAGCTCGCCGCGGCATTCGGCGATTGCTGGCCGATGGATTTGACGTTCCATGGTCAGGCGAGCGTATTAAAAAGCCTGCCACCTTTCGATCAAAGCCAAGGCATGACGCTCGTCGATGCGGCAACCGAACCGTTGGACGACTTCCTCCAAGGCATAAGCCTGTTCATCGCGGCTGGAGACTGGGAAGTCACTTCGTCGGTCCCCTTTTCCGTGTTCGAAGCGATGCAGGCAGACGTCGTGGTCATCGCCGCATCAGGCCTAGGAGCAGTGATCGACAGCCCGCTTCCCGAGGCCGACCTTGCCGATCTCATGGGTCTCGCCTGCAGCCTACTCGGCGATGACATCGCGCTTGAACGGGCAAGGCGCCAGCAGCGCAGCCTGATCGCTGAACGACACAGCGCCAAAGCACATCAGGCTCGGATAGCGCCCCATCTCAAACAGACAGAACCGGCTCTCCCATCAACGATCGCCCAAAAAACCGCACAGGATCGTATCCTGTTCGTGAGTGATGACAGCCCGCATCTCGAACATCTGACCCGGCAGCTCGCCATCGCGGAACGCTTGCCAGCCTCCCTCAAACCCCACTTTATCACCACTGCGAGAAATGCGCGGATGGTTGAGCAGCGCGGCTTTCCAGTTGAGTACGTGCCCGCCCATAACAGCATGCCCTATCGCGATCTGTTCGAGGATGCCAGCCTCTGGAACTACTGGTTCGAGCGGCATCTGGCCGAGCTGATCGCCATGACCAGCGCTCGCGCCCTGGTGTTCGACGGGGTCTATCCCTTTGGCGGCGTGATGGCCAACCGGCAGCGCTTTCCGCATCTCCCCTTCGCCTGGATCCTTCAGCCACTCTGGCGGCCGAATGCGGTGCGCGATGCACTAAAGCATGGGCGCGAGGTCGATCTGATGATCGAGCCGGGTGATCTGGCCAAGAGCTTCGATCGCGGCCCGCTTCAGGCCATCCACTATCAAGCTCTGTCAACCGATCCGATCCGGCTGGATGAGCCCCTGGCAAGAGCCACAGCACGCCAGGCATTGGGTCTGGACGATGACTCCCCAGTTGCGATCTTGCTCGATCCCACCTTGTCAAACGAGATGATCGACGGCGAAACGGCCACGACGCTGCTGGACGACCTCCAACAGCAAGGCGCAACATTCTGGTCCATCGATCCAGCAAGTACTTCCTTTGCTGCATCCTGGTCGCGCGAGGTCAGGCGGCTGGAAGAGCCCGATGCCGGACGATACCGTTCAGCCTTCGATGGCGCCATCAGCCCCGCCGATTATCGAAGCCTTCACGATCAGATCGCTGCAGGCTTGCCCTCCATCCTCCTTTGCGGGCTCGGCTCATCGACTGACGATCAGGCAGCACGCACCGCCTTTGCTGAAAAGGCAGGCTTCGCCATCGCGCTTCGATCCGGAGATGTCTATGGCGCAAGGCAGGCGGCGCGCCAGCTCGTTGACCAAAGTGGCCGAGCGGAAATGGTGGAAGCGCTGGAACGGCATCAAACCGATAACGGGGCCGAGATGGCCGCTTTGGCGATTGCCGATCTGGTCTATACTGTGTCGGTCGCAGTTTAGCTCTACCGACACCAGCCCACTCCCCCAACCAGCCACGATTCTTGGGTTTGGTCGGTTCCAGTCCTCTCCCCCGCCCAACCTCCCGACAGCATACCGGACAATATCGGGAGGTTGGGCGGGGGAGAGGACTGGAACCGACGTCATTCATGAAAGGGAAAATAAATGAACTTCACATTATTCGTGGGCACGCACCACAAGACCGGCACAATGTGGATGTTCAACATCTTTCAAAGCTTCGCCGAACGCGCCGGCCTGCCTGTCTTGAATTTCTCCGAACATTGCCGGGACCTCGCCATTACCGGACAGCGCACTGATCAGCTTCTGTTCGGCTACGGCATGGCCTTCGATGGGATCATCCTCGCCGATCACTCCGAAGGCTTTCGCAGTGCAGCTGCCCTCTTGCCAGCTGAACGCCGACGCATGTTTCATGTGGTGCGGGACCCACGTGACATCGCGATCTCGGCCGCCAATTACCACGTCAGATCCAAGGAAGCTTGGCTGCATGTTCCGCTCACCGAATTCGGCGGCATGACGTATCAGGAACGGATCGCCTCCTATGACGACCTCGACGACCGCGTGCTGTTCGAAATCGAGCATTCCAGCGCCTCGACCATCCACGAAATCCGCGGCCTGATCGGCGTGCCGGGCATCGAGGTATTCAAATACGAAGACCTCATGCAACATTCAAAAACCTTCGACACGCTGTTCGATCATTGCGGCTTCCACCAAGATTTCCAACAGCTTTTCGACATTGCCGTCAACGACCATTCCTTCTTCGGCAACGCCGATGCCGAAAATAGCGACCACGCCGCCGATGGCCGCACCGAGCAATGGCGCGAAAAACTCAAACCCACCACCCTGGATGGCATCCACCAAGCCTTCGGTGACGTCATCAATCACCTCGGTTATCCGACCGGCTGGTAGCCGGCCGGTCAGCGACCGGAGGCGTAACCTGTGATGAGCCCAAACTGGCACCGACGAGTCTCGATCGGCCCGATCATCGATTATCCAGTTTTAGCCCATCCTTAATAATTTTCATGCGACAAACAGACAATTGGTCCACGTGGTCCTGGGAATCCGTGCCTCGCCTGGCCATGGTCGCGGGCGGGCTCACGTCCAGGATCATATGGACCAGCACGAACCGTGCAAGATGGCCGAGACCGGATAAGAAAAAGTGAACCCATCCGGCCGGCGGCCGGATGCTTGACCTGTGATGAGTTCTCCTGGTGTGTCGCCGCGCCCGGTCGAGCTTCCGGGCTCCGGCTCCGCTCTACGCCCTGCCCGCCCTACCTTCCTGCTGCCTGCTGGTTCCTGAACTCGGGCACAGCGAAAACCGAAATCGATGAACCGGTAGTCCGGCGAGCACGCGACGCGGCAGGCAGAGCGCAAGAACTGCGCAAAGCTGTTCCTTGAGTCGCCACGCAGGACACGCTGAGCGTCGGCACACCATTCCCAGACGCTGTCGTACATGTCCTGAAGTCCCCAACCATTGGCCGGATAGGCGCCGACTTCCGTCGTCTGCCGACTTCACCGTCAAAATTCGCCTGTTTCTTGGTAATCTCATCACCGAACCTGTAAGCGCCCTGTTCGCGTGCTCGACAGGCATATTCCCATTCCGCCTCGGTCGACAGGCAATAGCCGCAATCCGTCGCCTCGCTCAGCCAGGCACAATAGGCTTCGGCATCGCGGTAGCTGACATTGATCATGGTGCGCCTCCCTCTGCCTCAGCCTCAGCCTCGACCACCTGGCTTTTCGCGCTTCGTCCCCTCGCAAAAGCGATCATATTCCTCGAAGGTCGCGGGAAGCCGCCCAAGTGCAAAATCCCGGCTGATGGTCACCTCATGTTGAGACCCCTCTCGTTTTTTCCACCCCCTTTTCGCTTTTCGGCGAACCCATCGTGAACGTGACGGCGGGAATCCAAATCATCTGCGGGCACCAGGATTCGTCGATATCTCGAAAGACCTCGCCAGACTTCCAAAACGTTGCTGCATGCGACAGCTTTTTCGATTTCGGCGCAGACTTGGAAACTACGGGCATGGGCTTGGCTTCTGGCGCTTTCTTCGCATCGGCCGATGCGCTGCCCCAAGCCACTCCACCCACCGCCGCTTTCTGCGTCTCGATCACACGAAACTCGTTCCGCCGCGCCCGCTCGATCTGTTTCGAAAGCGCGTGCAGCTCCCGCCGAAAAGCGGCCGAGGTCAGCTCTTCGAATCACAACTCTGCCAATCCCAGCGCTGGCGTTCGTCGATCTCCAGTGCCAGCTCGTCCGCCGCCTTCAAATGGCCTTCCTCCAGCACCGGGCAAGAAATCCAATAAATCGGCAGCATTAGATCCCGGCGGCCGACTTTCTGCTCCAAGTCCAAAAACATCCGCGGTTTCTGCCGGCAGGGTTCGCTACGAAAGTAACTCGGTGTTAGGATCGGGATGAAGAAGCGCGCCTTGTCGAGCATCTCGTCCAGCTTATACTTCCACCGCTCGCCGAGGCCGATGCCTTCTTCATCATCGACATCCTGGAAGATCTGGAACGGCTCGCCAGAGACTTGCTGGGCCGTGCGGCGCAGGCGCTGACGAAACGCCGTAATCTCACCCTCTTCGCTGACGAAGCGTGTGTAGCTCAAAAAGGCGTCAGGCTTGGTAGGCATCGACAATCATTATCAAGCAATGGTGTCAAACCGCGATAATCTAGCCCCTGCACCGGGAAAGGTGAAGCATAGCGGGGTAAGCGCGGGCTATTGATGACAGGCGGCTTTGAATTGCTTTAAGACCTTACTTAGGATGACTTAGACGATATTTCGAACATTTAGTCAGCCAACATAAAAAAACCAAACGAACCCGAAGCCCTAGAAAAAGCTGCGTTTTTCGCCAGTTCGCATCGTTTCCCGCCCTCAATCCGTTTGCTCAGTCAGAGCAATTTCGTTGTAATCGGGTCAATTTTTCTATCTAGAGGTGTCAAATACAGAAGATAATAACTATTTTTGATAAAAAATTAACTAAAAATATAACTGTCTGGAGATAAGATTTAGAGTTAATTCACGAATATGAAGTACTCATCATTTTTTACTCGCCATAACATTAACCCTAATGTAGATACCGACAACTTCGTTTAAAGCCTTGCTTAGAGCAACTTTTCAAGGAAGCGGAAGAAACTACAACTTTATCGTGTTGTATTTTTGGCTGACTGTTTTTCTGGCGTTCGTGGTGTTCATTATTCGCTTACCGGTTACGATCCGGCGTATCGGGGATCAGCGCAAAGCGTTGCGTCCCTTGGAGCCGGTCACCAGGGTGGATCATCTGCCTTGCATCGTGAACACCATCGGCGCCGCCATCACCGAGTTTTCCTTACTCGGGCTACTGGTCGCCGGCGTTTTTTTGGGGACGAATGCCGCTTTTGGCACCTTCGATCAGGCACCGGACTTCTCAACTGCGTTCAGGCAAATCAGCTTCGGCTCGATCATCACGATCATAGCGCTTGTCCTCACCACGATTGTCCTAGTGATCGGTGCAACGCTGGCGCGCTACGTTCTTTTGTTTCTGGTGGTGTTCGGACTGGTCTTGTGGATGCTGGCAAGCTCAGCCGGCGATCAATGGCCAGCGATTGCCCTCTTCGGCTTGATCAGCTACGGCGCCCCTGCGATCTTCCTCTTGATCGTACGCCGGCTCTTCTAGTGTCGGCAGCACCAGCCCTCTTCTCCTCCCAACCACCCGCCGTGTCTCACCATATCGGGTGGTTGGGAGGATGAAGAGGGCTGGTGCCGAGGGTGGGAAGTGGTGGAGCCAATCGGAATCGAACCGACGACCTCTTGAATGCCATTCAAGCGCTCTCCCAACTGAGCTATGGCCCCCCACGAGACTGACCTGCGCACAAGGGCGCCGTCAGGGATGATGAGTTAGGACAAGACGCCTGACTTGGCAAGGCCAAAAAGCGTGTTGATCACGTCGTTTCCTCATCACCCTCACCTTCGACATCGATGACATCGCTGACATCGTCGTCGCCAAGCTCGGAAACATCCTCGATCGCGCTCTCGCTTTCTTCGTCATCGTCGGAATCGTCGGCGACGACTTCGGCGTCATCCGCATCCACGGGCTCAGCCTCGTCCGTATCGACATCCTCGACCTCAACTTCCTGCTCCTCCTCTTCCTCGACAACCGCCTTCTTCGGGGCTTTCTCAGCCGCGGTTGCCTTGGTCGTGGAACGTGTGCGCTTTGTCTTCAAATTCGCCGTCGGATCGAAAGGCGTTTCACATGTCGGACAAAGAATTGGATCACGGAGCATATCGTAAAAACGGGCGCCACAATTCAAGCAGACCCTTTTGGTCCCCCATTCGGCCTTGGCCACACAGAACTCCTACACTTCAGAATGGAATTAGAGGGAGAAGCGATTGCCATGAACAGCGGGAACTGTCAAAAGCAATTTCGACGATCTTCGGGCTAGTTATCGAATTTTCCGATTTCGGACCCGGAAACCACACCTTTTTTGGGCGGAGCGATAACGTGCAGCTGAGGTCGATGAAGGCGGGAGCCTTGAAGGGAACGATCAAGGTCCCGGGGGACAAATCCCTATCCCATCGGGCCTTGATGCTTGCCGCCATGACGGTCGGCGAAACCCGAATAGAAGGTTTGCTGAAAGGCGAAGACGTCATGGCGACGGCTGACGCACTTCGCGGCCTCGGCGTTGAAATAGTACAGGATAATCAAGGGTTTTGGCGCGTTCAAGGCGTCGGCGTCGGCGGTCTCGCCGAGCCGGATCAGCCGCTCGATCTCGGCAATGCAGGCACAGGCGTCCGGCTGCTGATGGGACTGCTCGCAGGGCATCCCTTCACTACCTTCCTGACCGGCGATGCCTCGCTCCGCAAACGTCCGATGGCCCGTGTCACCAAGCCGCTCGCCGAGATGGGAGCCATCAGTCTTGCCCGCAGTGGCGACCGATTGCCGCTGGCAATCACTGGCAGCAACAACCTTATCCCCATCAGCTACAACCAGCCGGTCGCTTCGGCACAGGTCAAGTCAGCCCTTTTGCTTGCTGGGCTGCATGCGCCGGGCGAGACTACGGTGATCGAACCCTCGCGATCGCGCGATCACACGGAGCGGATGCTCACTTTTCTCGGCGCCAATGTCGAGACCGAGGCCCTGCCCGACGGACGATCCAAGGTCACCGTTACCGGCCAGCCTGAGCTGTCGGCCAGAGATCTTTCCGTCCCTGGCGATCCGTCATCGGCAGCCTTTCTCCTGGCAGCCGCCGCACTCTGTCCCGGCTCGGCGTTGCGCATCGAGAATGTCGGCCTCAATCCCCTGCGTACCGGTTTTTTGCGCTGCCTTGAGGAGATGGGCGCTAAGCTAACATCGGGTAATGGCGGCCTGGTCGCCGGCGAACCCGTATCGTGGCTTGACATCCAACACGGACCACTCCAAGCGATCGACGTGCCGGCCTCTCGCGCACCTTCTATGATCGATGAATACCCGATCCTGGCGGTCGTTGCCTCCATGGCGAACGGCGTTACGCGGATGGAGGGTCTAGGCGAGCTCAGGGTGAAAGAGAGCGATCGGCTGAAGGTCATGGCCGACGGTTTGACGGCCGCTGGCATCAGGGTTGAGATGGGACAGGACAGCCTGGCCGTCGAAGGACGGGGTGCCGCGCCATCCGGCGGCGTTTCGATCGATGCCGTTCATGACCACCGCATCGCCATGAGCTTTTTGGTCCTGGGCGCCATCGCCGATCGCCCGATCGAGATCCGCGGTGCTGAGACGATCGAAACCAGTTTTCCTGGCTTCAAGGACTTAATGAACAACCTTGGCGCAAATCTTGATGAGGTCAATTCGTGATGGGATCGGCTATGCTAGCGCTTGATGAAACGGTGGACAGGATGACGGAAGCTTCCCATCGCATTGTCGCGATCGATGGACCTGCAGGCTCGGGCAAGACAACGCTCGCTGTCAGGCTGGCGGCCCATCTCGGCCTGAACTACCTCGATACCGGGCTGTTATATCGGGCAACCGCAAGCAAACTCCTGGCTGCCAAGACGCCCGTTGATGACACCGCTGCCGCTGTGCAAGCGGCCCGTTCAATCGAGCAGGATGACCTCGATCCGAGCGTGTTAATGACGGAAATAACCGGCCAGACCGCCTCCAAGGTGGCCGTTATTCCTGCCGTCAGGAAGGCGCTTTTGGACCTGCAGCGGCAATTCGGCCGAGACGGATCGGGCGCCGTTTTGGTCGGCCGCGATATCGGCACGGTGGTGCGCCCGGATGCGACCCATAAGATCTTCGTCACCGCCAGCGTCGAGCAACGGGCGAAGAGGCGATGTAAACAGTTGCGCGAACGCGGGGTCGACGCTATATATGAGCGCGTTTTGGAAGAGCTGTGTCAGCGTGATGCTCGCGATCAGTCGCGGGCAGTCGCGCCATTGGTGCCTGCAAAGGACGCGTTTGTACTTGATACCACCGACCAGACGATCGATATGGCGTTCGACGCCTCGGTGGATTTTATCGAAGGACGGCAATCCGCCGTCTGATGACCATCGCCGCCTGACCATCACCGACGTCTCGCCAATACGAGCATTCAACCCCAACCCGGCCACACTTCGGGCCGGTAAGCCCTTATGGGCAAGGATCTAGGACGAACTTAATGACTTTAGCCGAGACCGCCACCGACCAGCATCCGCCTATCGAAGATTTCGCCGCCATGCTGGAGGAGAGCTTCCAGCAAAAAGACAAGATCGAGGGAACCGTCGTCACCGGGACCGTGATCTCCATCGACAATGACGAGGCTCTTGTCGATGTTGGATTGAAGGCTGAGGGACGAGTACCGATCAAGGAGTTCTCCACCCAGGGCAACCCGGTCGAGGTCAAGGTCGGCGATAGCTACGAAATTTATGTCGAGCGCTTCGAGAACCGCAATGGCGAGGCGATCCTCTCCCGCGACAAGGCTCGGCGCGAAGAAAGCTGGAACAAGCTGGAAAAGGCGTTCAATGACACTGCCAAAGTTCAAGGCCACATTTTTGGCCGGGTCAAAGGCGGCTTTGCCGTCGACCTTGGTGGCGCTGTTGCCTTCCTTCCAGGCAGTCAGGTGGACATCCGCCCGACCCGGGATATCTCGCCGCTTCTGAACAAAGACGAGCCCTTCCAGATACTGAAAATGGATCGACGTCGCGGCAACATCGTCGTCTCGCGCCGTGCCGTGCTCGAGGAAAGCCGTGCCGAGCAGAGAAACGAGCTGCTCGCTACCCTCTCCGAAGGCCAGATTCTCTCAGGCGTGGTCAAGAACATCACNNGTCACCGACATCTCCTGGCGCCGGGTCAATCACCCAACCGAGGTTTTGGGTGTTGGCCAGTCAGTCAACGTCCAGGTCATTCGCTTCAATCGCGAAACTCAGCGTATCTCGCTTGGCATGAAGCAGCTTGAGGCCGACCCCTGGGAAGGCGTCGACATGAAGTACCCGGTGAGCACAAAGTTTAATGGTCGGGTCACCAACATCACCGATTATGGCGCCTTCGTCGAGCTGGAGCCGGGTGTCGAAGGTCTGGTCCATGTCTCTGAAATGAGCTGGACCAAGAAGAATGTCCATCCCGGCAAGATCGTCTCCACCAGCCAAGAGGTTGAGGTGATGGTGCTGGAGGTCGATCCCGACAAGCGCCGTATTTCCCTTGGCCTCAAGCAATGCATGGATAATCCCTGGGACAGCTTCAAAGACAGCTATCCCGGCGGCACCCATGTGGAAGGCGAGATCAAGAACATCACCGAGTTTGGCCTGTTCATCGGTCTCGATCATGATATCGACGGCATGGTTCACCTCTCCGACCTCGATTGGGAACTCCCCGCCGAAGAGGCGGTTGCCAAATACAATCGCGGCGATGTGGTCAAGGCGATCGTGCTCGATATCGACACCGACAAGGAGCGCATCTCGCTCGGCATCAAGCAGCTGACCGATGATCCGTTCAAGGGCGCCACCTCCGGCGTCAAGCGTGGCGATCGGGTCACTTGTACGGTGAGCGAGGTGACCACCGGCGGTCTCGAAGTGTCCACCAGCGACGGTGCTCCCGGCTTCATTCGCAAGGCGGAGCTGGCGCGTGATCGTGGCGAGCAGCGACCAGATCGGTTCGCTGTTGGTGAGAAACTCGATGCGCGGGTTACCAATATCGACAGCGCCAATCGACGTCTGACCCTCTCGGTTAAGGCACTCGAAATCGCTGACGAGAAGCAGGCAATGGCCGAATACGGCTCCTCCGATAGCGGCGCAAGCCTCGGCGACATCCTGGGTCCAGCGATCAAGAGCCGCCAGACACAGGACGACGACGGATCCGAAGGCGACAAGGACTGATTTGTTTGGTGCGTTCCGCTCACGCGGAACGCACCAAAACTTGACGTTTTCTCAACGCTTTGGCAGCTTTGTTCTGGACGCCGAGTTTCACATCGCTTTCCTGAGCTGCCAGAGCGGATATATTCACCAGATGACCAAATCAGATCTGATCAAACGCCTCGCTGAAACCAATCCTCATCTGACACAGCGCGATATCGAAAAAATCGTCTCGACAGTGTTCGATGAGGTTACCGATGCGCTATCACGTCGGGATCGGGTCGAGCTGCGCGGCTTCGGTGCGTTCTCTGTTCGGGAACGCGATGCGCGTACCGGCCGTAATCCGAGGACAGGGGCGGAGGTCAAGGTGCCGGACAAGGTAGTTCCCTACTTCAAAACCGGGAAAGAATTGCGCGAGCGTCTTAACAATAATTGACGCCACCCCGCCCTTGACCCAACATAAGGAATGATGTTCTTGACAGGCTCGACCCGGGATCGGGTTTTTATGCAACCAGGTCGAGACGACCTTCGGGGCTGGAAATGGGACTATGATCAAACTCTTCCGCATTCTACTTGGTCTTGCCGGGATCATCGTCATCGGCGCCTTTGCCGTCAGCAACCGTCAGATCGTCGAAATGGGCCTCTGGCCGCTACCTGAAACGATCGAGGTTCAGCTTTTCTGGGTCTTTCTGTTCGGCCTAACCGTCGGCGTCATCCTCGGCGGTCTGGGCACCTGGCTTGCCGGCATGAAAAAACGCAGCGCTGCACGCCAAGCTCGCAATAAAGCCTGGGCGCTTGAAAATCAGGTGAAGGTGATGAAGGAGCAGCAGCAAGCGACAGAAGCTAAGGCTTATGAGGCGTCACGCGCCGCCGCTATTCCAGCTGCACCAGCGCTCAAGCAGATCGCCAGCTAGTCTCATCAGTGTTATCGAGTGGAGCTGGACGTAAGCTGCCGCTCCCTTCCGCTAGCCGGCAAACTCCAGGTCATTCCGGCTGATTGCCGGGGTTGTTTGTATCGGCTTACTGTTCGAAGAGCTTCGTCATGTCGAAAACATCACCTGTGTTTTGCGCGCTCGACCGCCCAGATCTCGACGGCACGCTTACACTTGCCCAAACGCTCGCTGATGTGGTTGGCGGCTTCAAGGTTGGCCTCGAATTCATCACTGCAAACGGTCCCACCGGCATTCGCCAAATCGTCGATCTCGGGCGACCGGTTTTTCTGGATGTGAAATTCCACGACATCCCCAACACCGTAAAAAGGTCTATTGATGCGACCGGTGACCTGGGCGTTGCCATGATCACTATTCACCTCTCAGGTGGATTAGAGATGCTTGAAGCCGCTGTTGAGGCTGCAGATGGCATCAAGGGCCGCCGTCCCTGGTTGCTGGGGGTCTCGGTGCTGACTAGCCTGGATGATGACGACCTCGAGATGATGGGCATTCGGCACCAAACTCGCGACCAGGTGGTCAAACTCGCCGAACTTGGACAGGAGGCAGGGCTGGATGGTCTGATCTGCTCGCCAAAGGAGATTTCTTCGCTGAAGAAGCGTTTTGGCGACAGCCTGAAACTGGTGGTTCCCGGCATCAGACCCCAAGGTAGCGCCACGGCGGATCAAAAACGTACCCTAACGCCGGCTGAAGCGATCGAGGCCGGCGCCGATTATCTGGTCATTGGACGTCCGATCACCGAAGCTGCCGATCCGAGAGCGGCTGCTTTGTCGATCCAGGCCGAGATCGACAAAGCAAGGCAAGCCGCCTGATCATGGCTGTCGACGTCAAGATCTGCGGGCTCAGCAGCCACGAGACGGTGGAGGTCGCGGTCGGCGCGGGTGCCCGTTATATCGGCTTCATCTTCTACCCCCCCTCGCCTCGTGCCGTGACACCCGATCAAGCCATGGAACTCGGGAAATTCGTGCCTGCAGAGTGCCAAAAAGTCGGCGTCCTGGTCAATCCCGATGACAGCCTGCTCGAACAAGTGGCCCCAGCCGTAGATGCGATCCAGCTGCATGGCGAGGAAACGCCAGAACGGATCAAAGCAATCAAGGCAACGACCGGCAAGTTGATCATCATAGGATTGAGTGTCGCCGATGCCTCGGATTTCGCGCCCCTTGCAGCCTATGCCGATATTGCCGATATGATGCTCTTCGATGCCAAGCCGCCCAAGGTGAAAGGCAGCCTGCCAGGTGGCAACGGGCTTAGCTTTGATTGGCGTTTGCTCGAGGGACTGGAGCTGCCCTGTCCCTGGATGCTATCCGGCGGTCTCGATTCCGGTAACCTTGCTGATGCGGTCAAGCTTTGCCGAGCCGGCGCTGTCGATGTATCCTCTGGTGTCGAGGCCAAGCCGGGGATCAAGGACAAGAGCAAGATCCTGGACTTTTTGAACCTTGCTGCCACACTCCAGCCCGACGCTCCCACCACCTGAAGCCAGAGCCAAGACCAACAATGACGCTTCCCAATAGTTTACGGAACGGTCCCGATGAAAAGGGCCGTTTCGGCATCCATGGCGGTCGTTTCGTTGCAGAAACCCTCATGCCGCTGATCCTCGAATTGGAACAAGCCTACGAGGACGCCAAGAACGATCCGGATTTTGCCGAAGAGCTCAAGGTCTGGGCCAAGGACTACACCGGCCGGCCGAGCCCGCTTTACTTCGCCGAACGGCTGACCGAGGAGCTGGGCGGCGCCAAGATCTACTTCAAGCGCGACGAGCTTAACCACACCGGCGCCCACAAGATCAACAACTGCATCGGCCAAATTCTTCTGGCACAGCGCATGGGCAAGCGACGGATCATCGCTGAGACTGGCGCAGGGCAACATGGTGTTGCGACCGCTACTGTTTGCGCAAAACTGGGCTATGACTGCGTCGTCTATATGGGGGCGGTCGACATCGAGCGCCAACAGCCGAACGTGTTTCGGATGAAGCTTCTCGGCGCTGAAGTCATCCCGGTCACCTCCGGCTCGTCGACACTCAAGGATGCGATGAACGAGGCGCTTCGAGACTGGGTCACCAATGTCGAAGATACCTTCTACCTCATCGGCACCGCGGCAGGCCCCGCCCCTTATCCCGAGATGGTCCGCGACTTCCAGGCAATCATCGGCATCGAGCTCAAAGAACAGATCATGGCTGCGGAAGGCCGCCTCCCGGATACGCTGGTGGCGGCGATCGGCGGCGGTTCCAATGCAATTGGGCTGTTTCATCCCTTCCTCGACGACCGGGAGGTGGCGCTGATCGGTGTCGAGGCCGCTGGCCATGGCATCGAGAGCGGCGAGCACGCAGCCGCGATTACCGGCGGGACCCCAGGGGTCCTGCATGGATCGAGGTCGTACCTCTTGCAAAACCATGACGGCCAGGTGATCGAGCCCCACTCGATCTCAGCCGGGCTCGATTATCCAGGCGTCGGCCCCGAGCATTCCTGGTTAGCCGATGAAGGCCGCGCCTCCTACGTCCCGATCACTGATAAGGAAGCGTTGGAAGCCTTTCAGCTCTGCAGCCGGGTGGAAGGGATCATTCCGGCCCTTGAGCCGTCCCATGCCCTTGCCCACATCATGAAGATTGCCCCCAACCTGCCGAAGGACCACATCATCGTGATGAATCTTTGCGGGCGCGGTGACAAGGACATCTTCACCGTCGCCGAAGCGATCGGAGCAACGATATGACCGGGCGGATCGAAGCACGCTTCGCCGAGCTGAAGGAAGCAGGACGCGCCGGCCTGGTGACCTATCTCTGCGCCGGCGATCCCGATATCGAGACTTCGACACGGATTATTGAAGGGCTGCCTGAAGCGGGCGCCGATGTGATCGAGATCGGCATGCCGTTTACCGATCCGATGGCGGATGGCCCTTCCATCCAGGCAGGAGCGCTCCGAGCGTTGGCGGCCGGTATGAGCCTCGCGAAAACGTTGGATCTTGTCCGCCAATTTCGAACCAAGGACGATCAAACACCGATCGTGCTGATGGGTTATTACAACCCAATCTACCATTACGGCACGGAACGCTTTTTGGACGATGCCAAAGCCGTCGGCGTCGATGGGCTGATCGTGGTCGACCTGCCGCCAGAAGAAGACGACGAGCTCTGCATTCCAGCACTCGAGCGCGGCATCGCCTTCATTCGCCTGGCCACGCCAACAACCGACGACAAACGCCTGCCGGCCGTGCTCGGGAATACATCCGGCTTCATTTACTATGTCTCGGTCGCCGGGATCACCGGTGTGGGCGCTCCAGTGATCGATCGCGTCGGTCAGGCAGTTAAGCGTATCCGCGCCCATTCTCCTCTTCCGGTCGCCGTCGGTTTTGGTATTCGTACGCCGGAACAGGCCGGTGAGATTGCCAAGGTGGCTGACGCCGCCGTTGTCGGCTCCGCCCTGGTTGATAAGATCGCCGCCAATCTCGACGAGCAGGGCCGGCCCGATCCGGGCTTGGTCAGTGCACTCCTCGGCGACGTCGCCGCCCTCGCCACCAGCATCAAGTCCGCGAGGAGCGCGCCGCTCCCATGAATTGGCTTACCAACTACGTCCGCCCCAAGCTCCAAGCCCTGGTCGGCGGCAAGCCGGATGTCCCAGAAAACCTTTGGATCAACTGCACCAAATGCGAAAAAATGCTGTTCCATCGGGATCTCGCCGCGAATCAACAGGTCTGTCCCCATTGTGATCATCATTTTCGGGTCGGCCCAGATTTTCGCTTTAAGGCGTTGTTCGACGAGGAAAGCTGGAGCCAGATCGAACTGCCGAAATCAGAACCTGACCCGCTTAAGTTCAGAGATCGCAAGCGCTATTCTGACCGCCTAAAAGAAGCGCAGACAAACACCGGCAGGACGGACGCAATCGAGGCGGCGCACGGCCAGATCGGCGGCCAGAGTGCTGTTGTCGCCGTGATGAACTTCGATTTCATGGCGGGCTCAATGGGCGTTGCCCTGGGCGAGGGGCTTCTCGCCGCAGCAAGGCTGGCTCTCCTCCAGGAAGCCGCCTTTATCGTGGTGACCGCATCAGGTGGCGCGCGCATGCAGGAAGGTGCTCTGTCCTTGATGCAGATGCCGCGTACCACAATCGCGGTCGAGGAGGTCAAGGAAGCAGGCCTCCCCTACATCACCATCCTCACCGACCCCACCACTGGCGGTGTGACCGCATCCTTTGCCATGCTCGGCGACATCGCGATTGCGGAGCCAGGTGCTCGGATCGGCTTTGCCGGCAGGCGGGTGATCGAACAGACGATCCGGGAAAGCCTGCCGGACAATTTTCAAACGGCCGAATATCTCCTGGACCATGGGATGGTCGACATGGTCACCCATCGTTTCCAGTTGAAATCGACGCTTGGCAGGCTTCTGCGCCTGTTGATGGAGCCCGAAGTCGCAAATACCGAGCTTGCCACGATCGATGCGGCGGCCCCCACGCCCGGCGTGGTCGAGGTTGTCGAAGATCAGAGCAAGGTCGAGGTGATTGATGACAGTGGCAAGGTGACCGTCGTGGGAACAACGGCGGCGATGGAACCTGCCGACGACTTGTCGGCTTCGCGGGATGACCGTGATGACGAGCGTCAACAGTGATCTAATCCTGGATCGTCTGCAGCGGCTGCATCCCAAGACGATCGATCTGTCCCTGGGCCGTTTGGAACGCCTGCTGGTGGCATTGGACCATCCAGAACGGCGGCTTCCGCCCGTTGTCCATATCGCCGGCACCAACGGCAAAGGCTCCACCCTTGCGATGCTCGATGCCATGCTCCAGGCGGATGGCAGAACGGTGCAGCGCTATATCTCGCCCCATCTGGTCAGGTTCAACGAACGCATATTGTTCAACGGCGAACCAATAGACGAGGCGGCCTTCACCCGGGCTCTCGATCTTGCGGAACAGGCCAATCAAGGCCAGCCAATCACCTTTTTCGAGATCACAACTGCCGTTGCCTTTCTCGCCTTTCTCGAACGGAAGGCCGATATCCTGCTACTGGAAACCGGCCTTGGCGGACGCCTCGATGCGACCAATGTGGTGGATCACCCGCATCTGACCATGATCTCGACCGTTTCCTACGATCACCAAGCTTTTCTCGGCGACAAGCTTGGCCAGATCGCCAGCGAGAAAGCCGGCATTTTGAAGCGCGGCGTTCCCTGCATCCTCGGACCACAGGATGACGAAGGTCTTGCCGTTATCGAAGCCAGGGCAGAGGAACTGGATGTGCCGCTTACGGTGCATGGCCGGGATTGGTCGGTCGAACGCCAGGGTCAGGATCTGATTGTCAGGACGAAGCAGACGACGATCACCCTTCCCCTGCCCGGTCTTCAAGGCCCGCATCAAATCGAGAATGCCGGCTTGGCGACGGTTGCCGCCTTGCAGCTCGGTGACCTGGGCCCATCGACCAAGGCAATGACGGAAGGCTTGCCACAAGCCTCATGGCCAGCTCGCCTGCAGCCACTTCGATCAGGGCCTCTTCCAGCACTCTTGCCAGTAGGTTCCACGCTTTGGCTGGATGGCGGGCATAATCCGGCAGCTGGTGAAGCCATGGCGCGTTGTTTCGACAAGGACGATCCGCGCCCGCTCCACCTCATCGTCGGCATGCTGAATACAAAGGACACAAGCGGCTTTCTCGCACCGCTCATTCCGCTTTCAGCATCCCTGCAAACAGTGCCGGTTCCCGATGAGCCCGCCAGCCGCTCTGCTGATGATCTTGCCGCCGAAGCACGCTCGATCGGGGCCAATGCGCGGGCTGCATCAAGTATTGAATCCGCCCTCTTACATCTTGAAGAACAAGAGAAATCCTCTATCCGCGTCCTTATCTGTGGTTCCCTCTATCTTGCCGGCCACGTTTTGCGTGCCAATTCTTAAAAGGAGGAGCTGTTTGATCAAGAGGGGGACGCGCCAATGGTCAAGCTACTTAGGAACCTCGTCGCCACGATGTTTTTAGGCCTGCTCGGCAGCCCGATCGCCCAGGCGGCGGAGCAAGACTTTCTCAGTATCGATCGTTATTCCCCTCCGCTGACCGGGAAGTATCTTGTAGCTTCCCCGGAACTGACCGACCCGAATTTCCATCATGCGGTCATCTATGTCGTACATCACGACGATCAGGGAACCATGGGCCTGGTGATCAACCAGCTGATGGCCGAGGGCCCCGTCGGCAAGCTGTTGGAAGCCTTCGGCATCGAAGGTGATCCCAGTAGCCAGGCGCAGGTTAAGATGCATTTCGGCGGACCGGTCGACCCCGGCAGCAGCCTGGTTCTGCATCGCAATGACTACAAAAACGACACGACCACCGAGATCGGCAATCACCTCGCTCTATCCAGCTCGGACGATGTTCTAGCGGATCTGGCCCTCAATCAGGGGCCGGATGAAAGCTTGCTTATCCTCGGCTATGCCGGTTGGGGCGCCAATCAGCTGGAGGACGAAATTACCTCTGGAGCCTGGTACGTCGTCGACGCCGAAGACACACTGCTGTTCGACGACGATATGACGACCAAATGGCAGCGGGCGATGGCGCTAAGAGGGTTCGAGCTCTAGTTTTTTCCGACCTTGCTGAACCAGCCTACTCCCCGGCCCGCTCGCGCGCAGGGCCACCTGCTCGGGTGTGATCCTAAGGGTGGCCTTGAGGGACAGCGGGCCGGCGACGGACCGGTTGGCCCAAAAAACCGTCAGCAGTCGCCTATTCTCTTGGCATCCACATTGTATTGCATCGACATGGACTGATCGCCCATGCTCATGGTGAGGTCGACCTGACCGGTGCCTTGTTCGTCTTCGATCGTGAACGAGAAATGCCCCTCGGCCTTACCCCTAGCCTCATCGTCGATGCAGGCGATGTCGTAATCGACCGTATTGCCGGCGATCTGCTCATTCAGGACATCGCACCCCTCTTCCTCACCCATCATGCTGACGGGATCGAACACCGCTTCCTTCAGGCAGGATTGCTCGACCTCTTCTTGGCCAAGCGTCGAATTCTGGGTCTTGATCTCCCAAAGACCTGGTGTAATCGGCAAACCTTCGGCCAGGATAGCCGATGTCAGCGTCAAGGAGCCCAGCAACATGCTGGCGGTGAAGCATCCAATAGTGGCAATTTTCATGATGGTTTCCCTCGAAGGCGGCTTAATTAGCACAAAAAGGCGATGGTATTAGCTTCGACAAACAATTGCCCGCAACGGTTCATCGCATTTTTTGCGCAGACCAAGGGATTTTTTCGATTTTACGGAAACGGTCCCTCGGTCCAACCACCCGCAGGACTTACCGTATCGGAAGGCTCTACGGGTAACGACTTTGCGATGGCTTCATTGGATCGATAAAAGCTCTAGTCGAGCAGGGCGACGGTCCAAACCCTTTGCACCGTCCAAAAAATCACGCGCCAGCGGCCGCAGCTGAGCGTCTGGATTCGCGCTTTCTGACATGGGGGTCCAGATGGCGTTTTCGCAGCCGGATCGAGGCTGGGGTGATTTCCACCAATTCATCATCCGCGATATAGGTTAGCGCCTGTTCCATGGAGAGCTTGGTCGGCGGCGTCAACAATATGGCATCGTCCTTGCCGGACGCCCGGACATTGGTGAGTTGTTTGGCCTTGAGCGGATTGACCTCAAGATCGGTCGGGCGATTATGTTCGCCTAGGATCATGCCCTGATAGACCTTTTCGCCAGTGGTGACGAAGAAGAATCCCCGATCTTCCAAATTCCAAAGAGCGTAAGCGACCGCCGTGCCTTGCTCCAACGAGATCAGCACGCCGTTTCTCCGCCCCTCGATCTCGCCCTTGAACGGCGCATAATCATGAAAGACCCGGTTCATAATCCCGGTCCCGCGGGTCGCGGTCAGAAAGTCGCCGTGATAGCCGATCAGCGCGCGTGACGGGGCATGGAAAACCAGCCGCTGGCGGCCCACACCGGCATCTTTCATCTCCACCAGATCAGCTTTTCGCCGGCTCAGCGTTTCAACCACAACGCCGGAGAATTCTTCGTCCAGATCAATCACAACCTCTTCGACAGGTTCAAGCTTCTTTCCGGTTTCCGGATCATCCATTAACAAGACGCGGGGTCGCGCGACCGCAAGTTCGTAACCTTCCCGGCGCATGGTCTCGATCAAAACACCGAGCTGCAACTCGCCACGGCCAGCAACCTCGAAGGCATCCTTGGATTCGGACTGGCGAACCTGAATGGCGACATTGCCTTCCGCTTCGCGCAACAACCGCTCTTCGATCATCCGTGTGGTGACTTTGGATCCTTCCTGACCGGCGAGCGGACTGTCGTTCACCGAGAAAGTCATGGCGAGGGTTGGCGGATCGATCGGCTGGGAAGGAAGTGCGGATTGCACCACCTCATCGCAAAGCGTATCGGCGACACTCGCCTTTTGAATGCCGGCGATGGTGACGATGTCGCCAGCCCCTGCCACCTGCAGTGTTTCGCGCTCAAGCCCGCGAAAGGCCAGGATCTTGGTGACCCGCGCCTGCTCTAACATTTTGCCATCCAGGGAAAGCGCCTTGATCGGATGGTTGGCCTGAACTTTTCCGGAGAAAATCCGGCCTGTGAGTAGGCGGCCCAGATGCGGGTCACGCTCAAGCGTGGTGACCAGCATCGAGAACGGTCCGTCCTCATCGACATCCGGTGGGCTCACATGACGGCAAATCAGATCGAACAGAGGCGCCATATCATCATGGACCGGACGCGTCGGCTCCTTACTCGCCCAACCATCCTTGCCAGAAGCGAACAGCATAGGGAAATCGAGCTGTTCGTCATTGGCATCAAGGGCCGCGAACAGATCGAACACCTCGTCATGAACTTCATGGGCGCGCTGATCGGGCCGGTCGATCTTGTTGATCACCACGATCGGCTTCAGACCGAGACGAAGGGCCTTGCCGAGCACGAACTTGGTTTGGGGCATCGGCCCCTCGGCAGCGTCCACGAGAAGCAGCACGCCATCCACCATGCTGAGCACCCGCTCAACCTCGCCGCCGAAATCAGCATGGCCGGGCGTATCAACAATATTGATGCGAGTATCCTGCCAAGTCACTGATGTGCATTTCGCCAGGATGGTGATGCCTCGTTCGCGCTCCAGGTCGTTGGAATCCATGGCGCGCTCGGCCACGCGCTGATTGGCGCGAAACGTCCCGCTCTGCTGGAAGAGCTTGTCGACCAGGGTGGTCTTCCCATGGTCGACATGGGCGATGATGGCGATATTGCGAAGATTCATGGATAGCAACCGCAAAAAAACGGCCATGAGGATCAGGGCCGCGACGCTCCAGATATAGGCGAAGGGAACAAGGGTGCAAGAGCCTGGGATGCAGCGGTTTCAGATGCCGCAGGGCCTTAGGGTATTAGAAGGTTTAAAAATAACAAAAAGAAGCAGCACTTGATGTCGCACCCGTCGTCTACACGCGCCCCCGCGTTCTGGGCGATCGATGACGGCGGGCAATATTTTAGAAGTTTTGCTTTGTCCGACTGGGTCATCTTGCCGTACCGTCTACCCACTCGTGATTTTTGTCTGGGCAAGACGATCCAATAATGGGAAGCAAACGAAAAAGATGCCATCCATGGAACCGTTTCTCCTTAAACCGACCCCTGATAATGCCAAGCTGACCCAGCCGGTCACCGGCATCGATCAGGATGGCAAAACCGCCGAGACTGCAGTGGTGTTTGAGCGTCCGCTCACGCTTTTTTTGAATGGGCAGGAAATCGTCACCATGATGACGATCGGCGACCATCCGGATTTCCTCGCGGTCGGCTACCTACTCAATCAAAACATGCTGCGCGCCGATGATGAGATCGTTGGGATCGATCACGATGAGGATCTGGAGGTCATCGTCGTCAGGACGGCAAGAGCAACTGACTACGAGGAAAAACTGAAAAAAAAGGTCCGCACCTCCGGCTGCGCACAAGGCACGGTCTTCGGCGACCTGATGGAGCGCTTCGATGACGTCAAGTTAGATGCCGCTGCGGTCTTGAAGACATCCTGGCTTTATAGCCTGACCAAGAGCATCAACACCACGCCATCGCTTTATTTGAAGGCAGGCGCCATTCACGGCTGCGTCCTATGCGAAGAGAACCGTCCGCTAGTCTACATGGAAGATGTCGGACGCCACAATGCGGTCGACAAGATCGCCGGCTATATGTTCATGAAGGGGCTGTCGGCGCAGGGAAAAATTTTCTACACCACCGGGCGCCTCACCAGTGAGATGGTGATCAAAACAGTACAGATGCAGATCCCGATTCTGATTTCACGCTCCGGCTTCACTGCCTGGGGGGTCGATCTCGCCCGGCAAGCGGGGCTGACCTTGATCGGCAGGGCGCGCGGACGGCGATTTTTGGCGCTGGCGGGCGAGAACCGCATCATGTTCGATGCTGATCCGAAGATGATGCCTGATGAACCTTCCCGCAATCGCCGCAAAGGGTCGTCGGGGGACGACGGTCCATGATGACGTCAGGCATTGTCGGCGTTCTTCTGGCTGGCGGTCAGGCACGGCGCATGGGCGGCGGAGACAAGTGTCTCCGACACCTGGCGAACCGACCGATTCTCACGCATGTGATCGATCGAAGCCGACATCAGGTTGATCATCTCGTGCTGAACGCCAATGGTGATCCGGCACGTTTCGCCGACTTCGGCCTTACGGTGATACCGGATGTCGTCGAGGGATTTGCCGGACCGCTTGCCGGCGTCTTGACCGGTATGGATTGGGCAAAAGCGAACCACCCGGATTGCGGTTGGATCGCGACCATCGCGACCGATACGCCCTTTCTGCCCAAAGATCTCGTGGCAAGAATGGTACAAGCGCTGAAAGATGAGCGGGCCGACCTCGCCTGTGCTCGATCCGCCGGGCGGTCCCATCCTGTTTTTGGGCTTTGGCCAGTCGCTGAAGCAGGCGCATTACGCAAGGCCATGATCGATGATGACATCCGCAAGGTCGACCGTTTCACAGCAGGATACCGGCTTGCCCAAGTCGATTTCTCGAACGAGCCGATTGATCCCTTTTTCAATACCAATCGACCGGAAGACCTGGTCGAAGCGGAGCAGCTACTTGCACAAACAGGCTGACGCTGCCTGAAAAGTGGGGCTGGAATTCGGGTAGTGGAATGTCCGCTTCATTCGATTGCCACTGCCTCTGAACAAAGAACCAGCTTTTGTGGGATATGCAGGATCATTGTCAGGGTGATGCCGGAAATCTCTCGTACTCAACATACCATCTGGGCTTGGTAACAGGTTGTCAGATGTTGGTTTTCCCAGAACTAACGAAACGTTAACTGCAGAGCTTTAAGCCTTGTGCCCGGGTCCATGCGATACTGGGAATCCGCCCACCCGCCGAGATAGGTGCGGCGAGGCTCAGACTCCCAGTATCGCATGAGCCAAAATGTCAGTGTGGCCTACGTCGCCGAAGAAGGTGTTAACGCCTGGGATGATAGAGAACTAGGCGCTATAGCGATCACGCCTTCATACTCATGGTATGACGCAGCATTCCCGGTACCTTGCACAGGCAAGCTCATGCTGTGGACATTCCACCACTAACCAACAGCTTGCTTGAGTTCGGGGAGTTCGGTCAAGGAATAGGGCGTGGGCTCTTCGGGTGTTTGCCAGGTCGGGGGACTCTTTGTCCTCGGTGCGTGGAGACCGATGCTGTCGATCGGGTTGTAACGGGCCAGCTGGCGCCCGATTTCCGCTGCAGGCACCGGCCTGCCAAAGAAGAAGCCTTGGGCGATATCACAGCCCTCGGCCCGCAGCTGGGCGAGTTGGGCATCGGTCTCGACCCCTTCGGCGATGATCTGCATGCCAAGATTTTGGCCGAGTGCGACGATCGCATGCACGATGGCGATATCGTCCTTGTTGCCGGCAAGCTCGCGTACGAAGGAGCGATCGACCTTCAGGTGATTGAAGGGAAGATTGCGCAAGCGGCTGAGCGAGGAATAACCGGTGCCAAAATCATCCATCGAGAGATGAACGCCGAGCCGGCGGAGCTTGCGCAGTTTGGCGATAGTAGCCTTGCTGTCCGCCATCACGATGCTTTCGGTGATCTCCAGATCGAGACGATCGGCACCGAGGCTGCTCTGGCTTAATGCGTCGCTGACCAGATCGACTAGGTTGATATGGCCGAACTGGACAGCCGAGATATTGACCGAAACCCTTATCTCCTCTGGCCAGGTGGTCGCATCGGCACAGGCCTGTTGCAGGGCCCAGTAGCCAAGAGGCATGATCAGCCCGGTTTCCTCGGCAAGGGCGATGACTTCACCCGGCGGCATATGGCCAAAGCGTGGATGATGCCAGCGAAGCAAGGCCTCGAACCCCTTGATCCTACCCGTCGTCAAGCAAATTTGCGGTTGGTAGTGGAGCCGTAGTTGGCCGGACTGGATCGCGATACGCAGATCTTCTTCCAGGGCATGCCGGACCTCCGAGCGCGCCTCCATATCGGGCTTGAAAAATCGATAGGTGGAACGGCCGGCATCTTTCGCTCGATAGAGTGCGATATCAGCCTTCTTCAGGAGATCGTCCACCTGATCACCATCGAAGGGCGCAAAGACGATCCCAATGCTGACCCCGATCACGACATGATGCCCCTCGACATCGAAGGGGACGGCCAGGCTCTGGATCAGTTTCTGTGCGAGCTCAGCCGCATGTCGCTGCTCCTTACAGTCACTCAAGACGATCGCGAATTCGTCGCCGCCCAGGCGGGCGACCGTATCATGCTGTGAAATCGTCCGCCGCAATCGATGGGCAACCTGGCGAAGAAGCGCATCGCCGATGGGATGGCCTAGAGCGTCGTTGATCGTCTTGAAACGATCGAGGTCGAGCCAATAGAGCGCGATCATGCCGCTTCCTTGGTGCTCATTACTGAGAGTCCGAAGCGCTCGGCGAAACCGGTCTTGAAAGTTGGTACGATTGGCTAGCCCGGTTAGCGGGTCGGTATGAGCCATATCATGGAGTTTGCGCTCCGCAAGCTCACGCTGCTTGGTCTTCCGCCAGACCATCATCATTGGAAAGGTCATGGCAAACAAAAACAACAAGGTAAGGCCGGTCGCGAAGACGACAAATTCGTGATGGTACTGGGCCGCCTTGTCCGTCTGATCGACATAGACTTCGACCATGCCTTGAATGCCCTGATCGGACACGACAGGCAGATAAATCTGTCCATAACGTTCGGGGAGACCCGGCCGACGCGCATAGGTTTCTTCCCGTTCAGTTAGGGTGACGATCGGTTTCTCAGCGCTTAGAATATCCTTGATCATCGGATTGCTGCCATCGATCAGCGTCAAGGTTTCGGTCAGATAATCGCTATGTGCGCCATCGGAAGCGTAAACGCTTTTGCCGCGATGATCGTAGAGCTGATACCGGAAAACATTCCCAAATCGACTGGCGGATTTCAGGATCCGCAGGCTCTCGTCCGAAACCCGCCCTGTGGTCATGACCTGCTCTAGGTCATCGACATTGTCGACCAGATAGGTCGTCCAATCCATGGCGGTCGCACGCAATTCCTGGTGCAGAAGGTGATTGGCGGTTTGCCAGGTCAGCGCGATCGCGACGACCACGACAAAAGTGCCTGCTAAGGCCCAGAGTAACAGCAGTGTTGCATCACGGCCCATTGAATTCAGGCGAACTTCAAGCGCATAAAAGCGTTTTTCCCAGTTCATCTTCATCATCGTTCTTGGCTAGAATGGCAATTAAGCAACATATCTAAATGACCGTCGCGCTGATGTCCGGCGATTGCCACAACATCGCGGTCAACGTAGGTTCCGAAAGTCGGCGCGGTAGCGATCAATTGATTCAATCTTAACTTCAAATTTTACGCAAAATCAATCGACCCTGAGTAGAAAACGCTAAAATCACGATGGAGCAGTGTCAATGAGACTAGCCGAAAGCTTGAGCCGGCTCGGTACAGAATCGGCGTTCGATGTCCTGGCGCGCGCGCAAAAGCTGAAAGAAGCCGGGCAGGACATCATCAATTTGGGGATCGGTCAGCCGGATTTTCCAACGCCGGAAAATATTGTTGCTGCGGCACAAAAAGCACTCGCTGATGGCCATCATGGTTACACTCCAGCTAACGGTATTCGACCTCTGCGCGAAGCCGTCGCTGCCGATATGGCCGATCGACGCGGGCTCGATGTCGACCCTGAACGGATCGTCATTGTGCCCGGCGGCAAGGTGACGATGTATTTTGCCATGACCATGTTCGGCGAGCCCGGTGTCGAAATCATGTATCCGGATCCGGGCTTCCCGATCTATCGCTCGGTGATCGAATTCACCGGCGCCACCGCAGTCCCCATTCCTCTCTATGAGAAAAGCGGCTTTTCCTTTTCAGCCGACGAAGTCTTGGCGAAAATCACGCAGAGAACCAGGCTCATCATCGTCAACAGCCCGGCCAACCCGACCGGCGGGGTGGTGCCGAAGGCGGAACTGGACAAGCTGGTCGTCGGATTGATGGACCATCCCCATGTGACTGTAATGTCGGACGAGATCTATGCGCGCATGGTGTACGATGATGTGCCTCATGCCAGTCTTACGGCCTACCCCGAGATCAGCGATCGGCTGATCCTCCTGGATGGCTGGTCGAAGACCTATGCAATGACAGGCTGGCGTCTGGGTTGGGCCGTCTGGCCGGAGGCCTTGGTGCCGCATGCGATCAGGCTTGCGATCAATATCCATTCCTGCGTCAATGCAGCGACGCAATATGCTGGTATGGAAGCCCTCCAAGGGCCGCAGGATACCGTCGAACGCATGGTGCAAGCGTTCGACGAGCGCCGCGGCGTCATCGTCGATCGCCTCAATCAGCTTCCTGGCTTTCGCTGCCAGCGCCCGGGCGGCGCCTTCTACGCCTTTCCCAATATCGAGGGGACCGGTCGCTCGGCGGCCGACCTGCAGGATCAGCTCCTGACGGAAAAGGGAGTGGCCATCATCGCTGGCACGAGTTTTGGAGATCAGGGAGAAGGCTATCTTCGCTTCTCCTACGCCAACTCGATCGACAATATCGAACGTGCCATCGAACGGATCGGACAGCTGCTCACCTGATTTTTATCCCGAAGGCGTCAAAAAGGGCATCGAGGCCCGCGCCGAGACGCTCGCCTGTTGCAAATGGGCAAGCCATTCTCGAAATCTAAAGCTGAAACCGTGACAGAGCCGTCTCGGGCGTTGCAGAACGTTAAGCCCAGTGTATTTTGGCACAAAAGCGTAATAAATTTGCACCGTTTTGGCAGAAAATTGACGCCATCTGCCTTGACCGTCTATATTCCAGGTCCTTTCGGTCAAATAGCGTCTGAACTTTTTGCTCGTAGGATGCGTTTACAACACATCATGATCGAAAAAGCTCGAAAGGTAACCTTGACCCGTTGCGGCATCACTAAGGGACGCTTCTTGTGAATCGCGTCCCAAAAACTCGCTTCCCGCGCACAGCCGGGTTGACCTCTGGCGACCGGATGACGATCGAGCGCGACAAAATCAGGCAGCGCCGACCGGATGACATGCGCGCCCATGAGGACGACGCGGAGACGCCGTTCTCCGACGACACCTCATCTCCCTATCCAGCAGAGGATGACTATGAGGACCAGCAAGCCGGCTGGGTCGATGAGGGCGAAGAATGGACGGAGGAAGAAGAAGGGGCTGAGCAGGAAGATGAGTGGTCCAGCGAGGAACAAAGCTGGGATGACGAAACCGATGACGAGTGGGTCTTTGATAAGCCCTCGGCAGACGACACCGTTGATGACGATGGCGTCGTTTGGGAAGATGCCGACGACATCCATATCGGCAGTGCCGGTATGTCTCATGATGATGACGACATCGTCGGCCCAGAAGTCGAACTCGCCGGCTTGCGCGATGTTCGCCCGCGTGCACCGAAACCACGCACGCTCAAACCGCGCTCGACGACACCCAAACGTCCTAACCCCGAGCAAAATGAACATGTAGCACCGCCCGCAAGGGCTCAACGCACGAGGTTGCGGCCGTCCGGCGAAACCGTTGTCCACCAGCCCATGCCATCGCCTGTTCGACAACCGCCTCCAGAACGCCAAACCAACCGGTTCGCGCGCACACAAGCGACTATCGAGCAGAATCACGAGATGCCACCGATACGGCGCACGGCATCGCCTCCACCAAAGCGCCGTACCTCGTCGAGACGAAGCCAGACCACGTCGCCGCATGTCACGCCTTACGCTACGTCGATACCAAAACGCCGAGGGCGCAAATTGGTTTTGGCGCTAGTCTTGATGACCATCCTGGGAACTGGCGGATGGTTCGGTTATCGCGGATTGGGCGATGTCGATGCGCGGGAATTGATCGAAGGCCTGCAAGAAAAATGGGGACTTGGCCAATCGGAACGGACAGCGGCCGACACTCCTTTTGAGCAGACGGGTACGCCTGAAGAAGCCATCACCGATCTCCTACGCGATACCCCAAATACTGTGGCGGCCGGTAGCAGATCGCTTGATGTCACGTCGTCAGGCACCGAAAACCTGGGTGGATCACAAGCGGGAGGGCCGCTCACGCCTTCCGCTGATCCGACGTTGGATCGAGACAATGCCCCGCCGATACCGAAATTCAAACCGCGCCAGGACCGACAAGGCCAAGGGGGGCTTACCCGCTCGATTGCAACGCGTTCCCTTGACGATGTCGCGATCAAACCCGAAGCGCAGACTGAGCCGTCCGTGTTTGAGCGGGTCTGGCGCTATTTTCAATCAAGCTGACGCTTTGCGAGGCTTGGGGGACCAGTTCGGTAACGTCACGTCTCGGCTGGGTTGGAGCAACGTCTCTTAGTTCCTGGGGTGAGCGACCATGAACTTATGCTATAGTTCCCTTGAGGTCGGCCTGATTGGTTGGCCCGGTTGGACCTAACGAGCCTTGGTGATGCCCGATGCGCAACTGGGCTGATGGAGCGGAACGGTC
This sequence comes from Geminicoccales bacterium, assembly GCA_050633905.1. Lineage (GTDB taxonomy): Bacteria > Pseudomonadota > Alphaproteobacteria > Geminicoccales > Geminicoccaceae > JANQPX01. The sequence continues at coordinate 133,125 of JBOEHJ010000018.1, read as the reverse complement.
GTTCGCGATACGCGTTATCGCCTGGATGACTCTGTCTTTTGGCCTTTGTTCTTCCGGTTCAACAAGAGCCGAGTTCGACGCCCATGGCGGGCCGGTCAAGGGCATTGCCCTATCGAAGGACGGGACCACGGCGCTCACCGCCAGCTTCGATTACAGCATTCTCCATTGGAATCTCACTGAACAATCGATCGCGGCTGAGCTTCACGGCCATGAAGCCGCTGTCAATGCGATCATCTTCATGGCTGATAACCGGCGCGCCTTATCGGCAAGCGACGACGGCACGATCGGAATCTGGGATGTTGCAAGCGGCGACCTTATAAGCCAGCTCGAGGGCCATACAGGCAAGGTGGTCGCCATCGCCTTGTCGCCCGACGAACGCCTCGCCGCCTCGGCTGGTTGGGATCGAACCGTTCGCCTTTGGGATCTTTCGACCTCTGAGGTCCGTCAAACGCTCCGGGGTGAGGATCATTTTAACGCCGTCGCGTTTGCCCCAGACGGCCAGCAACTCCTCGCCGGCTCCTCGAATGGCAAGTTGCATGCCTGGCGTGTCGGCGATGGAACGCAGATGATGGCACGCAGCCATCACGACTTTGCGATCACCGCTCTGGATCTGAGCCTTGATGGGCAGACGCTGGCGAGCGCCTCTGTCGATGAAACGGTCCAGATCTGGGACAGAGCCACTGATCAACCCTTGGCGACCCTTTATGGGCATGAAGGCCCGGTTCTCGCGGTCGCTCTCTCCGATGACGAGGAATTAGTGGCGTCCGGCGGGGTCGATGGGACGGTTCGTGTCTGGCGGCGCGGAGATGGGGATCGGCTGAAAGTCTATGCCCGCCATAAGGGCGCTGTCTGGGCTGTGGCGTTTGCGCCGGATGGGAAAACGCTGCTTTCGGGCGGTGCTGACGGCCTGGTCTTGACTTATAACCTCGCACAGGGCGAACCCGAGGAACTGGCCGCAACGACGACCAGCTCAGCGACCACGGTCGTGACAAAAAACATCAGCAGGGGCGAGAAACTCTTCCAGACCTGCATCGCCTGTCATACGACTGGGCCTGATGGCGGTCGCAAAGCCGGTCCGACACTTCATCGCCTGTTCGGCCGAAAAGCGGGCAGCCACCCCGATTATCGCTACTCCAAAGCCCTCGAAGAGAGTGACCTTGTCTGGAGCGAGACAACGGTCGATCGCCTGTTCGATATCGGTCCGGATCATCTGCTCCCCGGCACGAAGATGCCGCTACAGCGTATGCCTGATCCAAAAGATAGGGCTGATCTGATCCTGTTCCTGAAGAGGGTGACAACACCTTGATGTCAAACGGCAACGGATCTGCTACATCCTGAAAGATACAACGTTCTGAAGGACGGGAGAACTTGTCATGAAGGCCTTCATCACCGGGGTCGTTGCCGCGATCCTGATCGCGATCGTCGCGGGTCTGGCGCTAAGCCGGATGCCCCATGGATCGGATGATGTGTACCAATCGAAACAGGGCAGTGTCCGTCTCTAGTGGTGTGCGTGGTGTGACCACATCATTTGGTTCACGTTAACGTCGAAGGAAAAGCTTAGAAGTCCATGGGTATGCGGGTCTTCTGTCCGGACCCTTTCTTTTCGAGCAGACAACTAACAGGCTCCGGAAAAACGGCTCAGAATGATGAACTTAATAACGCCTTAAAAATTCAGCCAAGGAGGTTGCCATGCAGGGCATGATGATGGAACGGCCGCTGCTGATCTCATCATTGCTCGACCATGCCGTCGATTATTATGGCAGTTGCGAGGTCGTCTCGGTCACATCGGACGACCCCGACTTTCGGATTTCCTACCAAGGGATCAGCGGCCATGCCAAGCAGCTGGCACAAGCGCTCATCCAGCGCTTCGGCATCCAAAAGGGTGATCGAATCGCCACCCTTGCCTGGAACGATCATCGCCATCTCGAAATCTATTATGGCGTCGCCGGGATGGGTGCCGTCTGCCACACCATCAATCCGCGCCTCTTTGCCGACCAGATCATCTACATCGTGAACCATGCGAAGGATCGTCTCCTATTTGTAGATCCGATGTTCTTGCCGCTGATCGAAAAATTGCGACCGAAATTGCCATCACTCGAGCATGTAATCCTGATGACCTCGAAGGAGGCCATGCCGGCAGAGACGGACGGACAATATCTGGCTTACGACGAGGTTCTTGCCGAACAATCAGAAAATTTCGATTGGCCAAGCTTCGATGAAACGACGGCTTCGGGGCTTTGCTATACCTCGGGCACGACCGGTCATCCGAGGGGGGTTCTCTACCATCATCGCTCGACCATCCTACACAGCCTTGCGATTTCTTTACCCAACGCCTTGGGCCTAAGCAGGGACGATACGCTCCTTCCGGTCGTGCCGATGTTTCACGTCAATGCCTGGGGGACCCCCTATGCCTGCCCGATGGCGGGTACCAGGATGGTGATGCCCGGCCCGCGTCTGGATGGGGCCAGCCTTTACGGCCTGATGGACCGCGAGGCGGTGACCGTATCTGCGGGCGTGCCGACGATCTGGGCGGGGCTCCTGGATCACTGCGCCAAGGAAGGCCTGACGTTGAACGCGCTAAAGAGAGTGGTGATCGGCGGCTCGGCTGCCCCACTTTCAATGATCGAGCGCTTCGAGAACGATCACGACGTCGAAGTCCTCCATGGCTGGGGCATGACCGAGATGAGTCCGGTTGGTGCCCTCAACCGGCTTGGGGCGTCCTATCAGCATCTCGATGCCGCTGAACGTCATCAACTCAAGGTGAAGCAGGGCCGTCCGCTCTGGGGGGTCGACGTCAAGATTGTCAACGAGCAGGGCAAGCGCTTGCCTCATGATGGCCAGGCAGCCGGTATCTTGATGGTTCGCGGCCCTTGGATCACGTCAGGCTATTATGAAGACGAGGAGGCCAACGAGGCGGCATTCGATCGCGATGGCTGGTTCTCGACCGGCGATATTGCGACCATCGATCAGGATGGATTTCTGCAGATTACCGATCGCACCAAGGATGTGATCAAATCCGGCGGCGAGTGGATCAGCTCGATCGACCTCGAAAATATCGCGGTGGGACATGAAGCTGTCGCTGAAGCGGCGGTCATCGGCATTGTTCACCCGAAATGGGATGAAAGGCCGCTGCTGATCGTAGTCAAGCATGAGGATCAGACCATCGATGGTGCCGATATGCTCGCTTTTCTGGAGGGCAAGGTTGCGAAATGGTGGCTGCCCAACGACGTCATCTTCGTCGATGAGCTCCCCCATACGGCCACCGGAAAAATCCAAAAAACGGTGCTGCGCGAGCAATTCAAGGACTATCGATTCGCCGATACATGATTCTTTGGGGGATGAAGGACGGTTGGTGCTGTGTTGATAGAGAGGAAGCCGAGGCTTAGAGCCTCGGTGATCAAGTGCGCTTAGCTCAATGGTAAGGGGTACGCTCTAGCCTGTTGGCCAGGCCATTGCTAGAAAAGTCACAAGTCGGAACATAAGGTTGCTGGTTTGCCTGCCCTTAGCAGCGACATGACCTCTAGGGAAGAAGGTCGGGTTTGCCATGGCCAACACATCCAGTGCCTAATTGAGTAACAAGTGGAAATACTCTCATGATCAGCCATGCTAAGGTGTTACCTGTTACGGCCCTTGCGTTGTCGACACTGCTGACAGCCTGCGGTGGGTCCGATGAGCCGCCTGCGGTGATTGCGACCACCACCACCACGGTACAGAATCAAAAGGCGCAACCCGCCCATGATAGTCAGATTCGCCAGCTCGATGATCAAAGGCTGGAGGCTTTGTTCTCCGGGAGGGAAGTCCGTGGCCTTTCACCTGACGGCCGAAAGTGGCAGGCGAAATTCGATTCCTCAGGAAACGCTAGCATCAGATGGGAAGGGCCATCCGGACAGGGCAGCGATACCGGGACATGGGAGATCGCGGATAATGCCAATTGTGTCACCTGGCAGAACCTGATGGACGGCGAAGAGAACTGCATGACCGTCTATAAGGTCGATGAGGGGCAATATAATCTCTTCAACGACAACGGCTCCATGAACAGCTTGATCATGGCACTCGAACTTTAGTGGTATGACCACAGCGATTGCTTCAGATGGAAGCTTTGAATTACATTCAGAATCAACATGCTATGATCTAGCAGGGTGAATTTCTGATGTGGTCAGACCACTGACAGGCTGCAGCTCAGCTTTCGATATCGCCGCCGGCCTCGCGCCAAGCATTGATGCCGCCGAGCATGTTGGTCACCTGCTTGGCGCCCATGTCCTTGAGTGTTTTGCCGGCAAGTGCTGAGCGCCCGCCGGAAGCGCAATAGACCAGGAGATGCTTGCCGGAAGACAAGGCCTCGTTATGAAGCGGGCTGGTGGGATCGGCGATGAACTCCAGCACGCCGCGCGGAACATGCACGGCTCCTGGGATCTTGCCCTTGGCAACCTCGCTGCCCTCGCGCACATCGACGAAGACGACATCCTCTCGGTTCAACAGCGCCTTGGCGCCTGCGACTTCGACCTTGTCGATCGCGGCATTCGCTTCTGCTACCAGTTCATTCGCCGACTTCGCCATCGCATCGATCTCCACATTCGTGGTGACATCCAAGACCAGATGTCCTTAAGCTTGTCCCTATAAAGAGCATAGGGTCCAAGCGAGGAGAAAACCACATGGCAGCTTATGTTTTGGCTCAGATCGATGTCCATGATACGGACATGTTCGAGCGCTACCGGGAAAAGGTCCCAGCCACCATCGAACGCTACGGTGGACGTTATATCGTGCGTGGCGGCGAGATCACACCGCTGGAAGGCACGCTCGTTGCGCCGCGCCTCGTTATCATCGAGTTCAGTGATCGCAACGCAGCGAACGCCTGGTACGCATCGCCCGAATACCAAGAAATCCTGCCACTACGCTTGAACGCCGCCAACGGAACAGCGGTGATCGTCGACGGTCTCTAGAAGGTTTCTGCGGTTTTCGGCAGAGCGGGCTGGGCCCATATAAACTGAGTAAAGAGCTCGTATGAATTGTTATCGTGGCCTAAAAATCCCGCAACACCCCAAAAAAAATTGGCCGCGTACCATAGATCCTGGTCATATCGGCGAAAACTAAATGAGGTGGCCACACCACTAGAACCGACAGAAACGGTTGAGCATCCAGCCGAAGGCGCCGACGAATTGGACGGGCGCTTCTGTGACGGCGAGACAGAGGCAGGCATCGCCATCATCAATCCAGGGCGCATGGACGGTACCGTCTTCGCCGACGGCGATGTCGCCTGGCCCGTAGCGAACATCGTCATCCCAAAAGGCACCCTCCAGCACCAGGACCACTTCACGCCCGATATGACGATGGGTCGCAATCTGGACCCCAGGCTTGGCCCAAAGCAAATGCGCCCTTTCCTGATCATCCGATGCGGAGAGCCTGGCGGCCGCGACGCTTCGGCCGAGACGCCGCCAAGCGTCGTCATCGCCAAAATCCGCCACATAAGGTCGAAGCGGTAAGGGTGGCCTCTCGCCCGCAAATTTAGCGATCTGCAGGACCGCTCCATCGTCAGCGCCATACGCCAAGTTCTCATCACGATCTGGCGCGTCGTCAGCCGCCATCTGCTCCGCCGCGTCAAGGACGGATTGGGCGCTCACCCGGTGCATCGGTCGATTTTCGACCGCCTCCATGAAGAGGGCACCGGCCGCTGCTTTCAGCATACTATAGGACTGCCGGCTATGCTCAGACATCGATAGATGCGTTGCCATGAGTAAGCTCATCGCCGGGCTACAGCTGCCCGCGGCATAATCCAAAATCAATTCATCAGGCGTCGCCGGCGATGCGCTCATGGCTCTTCTCCAAGCTGATCTGCAAGATCTTCGCGCAGACGCTTCATCGCCAAGCGTATACGCGATTTGACCGTGCCAAGCGGTAAATCGCATTCAAGCGCGATCGCGCTGTGTGGCTTATGGTCAAAAAACGCCATTTTCAGGATATTTGCCTGCTCCTCTGGCAGCTTCTCCAACGACGCCTTCAACGACCTATAACGTTGCTGCTGGTCAATCAGATCATCGGAAGTTCGAATAGGCTCGGGTTGCAGGGTTGGATCGTCGAGATCGCCACGCCGAACCTGTTCACGCCTGACATGATCGATCAGGCGATTGCGCGCGATGGTGAAGATCCAGGTTGAGGGGCTACCCAGATTTGAGCGGTATCGGTCGGCGAGGCGCCACACTGTCAGCATCACTTCCTGGACGAGATCTTCGGCAATCCCGCCTTCGATGCCGCCTTTTTGGTAATAGCCCTTGAGTTTGGGCGCAAAAGCATCGAAGAGGATAACGAATGCCTCGCGGCTTCGATCCTTGACGATCGCTTCCATGAGCGCCACATGGTCAGCGGGGTCAGAATTTGGTGGCTTAATCTCTTGCATACCGCAATTTATGTCTGGCTCTTAATGGTAGCAAGCCGTAGATAACGGATCAGATTTGCAAGAAACGTCGCACCAAGGTGATCGAAAGCTTGCAATTCTTGGCGAATTTGTCGACATATCAGGCGAGTTGGACAGAAGCTATCGATGATCAGCATGATGAAGAAGTTCTTTTTTTTACCGATGTCGCGCGGTTTCTTTCTGCTTGCGGCTCTTTTGGTACTACCGGCCTTGGCAGTCGCTCAGACGCCCTATTCGCTGGGTAGCTATACCGATTGGAACGTTTGGGAAGTCACCGAGAACGGACAAAAAATTTGTTTTGTCGTGAGTGAGCCGAAAAAACAGACCGGCAATTACACGCGACGTGGCAAGCCCGCCATTCTGGTTGCCAGGCGCCCGGTACCAACGGTGACCGACGAGGTCAGCGTGCAGCCCGGCTATAACTATCTGCAAGGCAGCAATGTCTCGGTATCTGTCGGCGGAAAAGTCTTCACGTTGTTTAATCGCGGCGGGCCCCATGCCTGGACCAAGAATGACGAAGAAGATCGCGAATTGATTGATGCCATGCGACGAGGTGATGCGATGATTGTGGAGGGCGAATCGAGTAAGCAGACCACATCGACCGACACCTACTCGCTCCTTGGCTTCACCAAGGCCTACAACGCCATGGTCGCAGCCTGTTCAGGCTGACCGGCAAAGGCCATTATGGTTGCGACCGCGACGATGCCCCCTTCCCTTAACGCGGTAACGTCGTCAGCGCCTCTTGTGGGAATGGCCGCGGATGAACTCGAGAGCCTGATCGCCGCTTCAGGTGAGGCTTCCGGCAAAGTGCGGATGCGCGCACGTCAGCTCCAGCACTGGCTTTACCATCGAGGGGCAAAATCCTTCGATGAGATGACCAGTCTGCCTCTCGGCCTGCGCGATTGGCTGCAAAATGGCCATTCCGTTGATCGCCCGACCATTGTGAGCGATCAGCGCTCCAACGATGGCACGATCAAATGGCTGCTTCGGTTTCGCGATCAGCAGGAAGTCGAAACGGTCTATATTCCCGATGTCGAGCGCGGGGCTCTTTGTATTTCGAGCCAGGTCGGTTGTTCACTCGCCTGCACGTTTTGCCATACCGGCACCATGCCCTTGGTGCGCAACCTAAAAGCTGAAGATATGCTGGCCCAAATCATGGTAGCACGCGATCGGCTGGATGAGTGGCCAACACCGGCCGGCCAGCGGCAAATCAGCCATATCGTCTTGATGGGCATGGGCGAGCCGCTGTTGAATTACGAGAATATCAAGCAAGCCATTCAGATCGCGATGGATCCCGAAGGCCTTGCTTTTTCCAAACGCAAGATCACGCTCTCGACCTCAGGCATCGTGCCAAAGGTCGAGCAATGCGGCTCTGAACTCGGCGTCAACCTTGCGATCTCGCTTCATGCGGTCCGGGACGATCTTCGCGATGTTCTTGTCCCCATCAACAAGAAATGGAACATCAAGACCCTCATGGAAGCCTGCCGAAACTACCCGACAGGTGATCGCTGGGTAACCTTCGAATATGTCATGCTGGATGGTGTCAACGACAGCGACGCCGAAGCCCGTGATCTGGTCCGCCTGCTTCGAGGCATACCGGCCAAGGTTAATTTAATCCCGTTCAATCCCTGGCCGGGTGCTGAGTATCAATGCTCGAAGCGCGAGCGGATCGAAGCCTTTGCCGAGATCGTGTCCAAGGGGGGGTATCCGTCGCCCATTCGAACCCCTCGCGGCCGAGACATTCTCGCCGCCTGCGGTCAGCTGAAGACAGCGAGCGAGCGCAAACGTCGCCGTCCGCTGGTGACGGCGACGGCCTGATGAAACGGATCATCGTCGGCATTCTCGCTTCCCTGGGATTTGTCACTCTCTTGTTGTCCATCGGCCTTGGCGTTCTCGTCTGGATGTTCTTGCCGGGCGACGACGATTTGCCGGAACGCATCGTGCTCACGATCGATCTGCGCGACGGTATCGAGGAGGCAGCCAAGGACGGCTCCCTGGCAGCCCTGGATTTGGCGCCGGGGCTGACCTTGGCGGAAACTGTCCTTGCCATTGATCGGGCCAGCCAACAGTCAAACGTCGCCGGGTTGATCGCACGCATCGATGGATCCGGCCCTGGATTTGCCCAAACCCAAGAGCTTCGGGAAGCGATCACCCACTTCCGACGCAATGGCAAATTCGCCTTCGCCTATTCCACCAGCTTTGGCGAGTTTGGCCCAGGCACGATCGGCTATTACCTCGCCTCGGCCTTCGAAGAGATCCATCTCCAGCCTCTGGGCGCCGTTGGCTTGACAGGTCTCTATCTCGAAACGCCGCTCCTGCAAGGGCTGTTCGAGCAGGCGGGCGTGACCATGAGCGGCGGCAAGCGCGGCCCTTATAAGACTGCTGCGAACATGTTCACCGAGCAGAGTCTGACACGGGAACACCGGCAAAGCTTGGAATGGCTCGCCACATCCCTCGATGAGCAAATCCGAGACGGCATCGTCCGAGGAAGACGCTTGGCACGAAATGCGGTCGACAGCCTGATCGACGGCGGTCCCTACGGTGCCGACGAAGCATTCCGCAATGGCCTGATCGATCGTCTCAGCTATTGGGATGAGATGGTCAAGCGCGCCAAGGAGAAAGCGGGTCCAGATGCCGAGCTCATGGGACTTGATACCTTTGCTGGCTTGGTGCCGGCCGATGGGTCAGGCGACGTCATCGCCTTGATCGAAGGCGTTGGACAAATACAACAAGGCGATAGCAGTAGCGGGCCAGCTGGAACGGTGATGGGGGCAGATACTGTCGCCAGGGCGATCGCCGATGCCATCAACGACAAGGATGTGCGGGCGATCCTTTTTCGCATCAGCTCGGGCGGCGGTTCGGCCGTGGCCTCTGAAACGATTGCTCGGGAAGTCCGCCGCGCCATCGACATGAAAAAGCCGGTGATCGTATCGATGGGCGATGTCGCCGCCTCAGGCGGGTATTGGATCGCCATGGACGCGACAGCCATCATCGCGGATCCGGGCACACTGACCGGCTCCATCGGTGTGCTCGCGGGCAAGCCGGTTTTGGACGAGCTTTGGACCAAATTCGGGGTGAACTGGGGATCGGTCGGACGCGGTGCGAATGCGTCAATGTGGAGCACCAATAGTGACTACAACAGCCTTGGCCGCAACCGCCTTGAAGCCTTCCTCGACGACACCTATGACGCCTTTACAGCTGGCGTGGCACGCGGCCGCGATATGGAACAAGATGACGTTCATGCCATTGCCGAGGGTCGTGTTTGGACCGGCATGCAAGCCAAGGAACTTGGCCTGGTCGACGAACTCGGCGGCTTTGCCAAGGCCTTGGACCGCGCCCGGTCCGAGATTGGCTCAGATCCAGAAAATCCTGTCTCCATTCGCCGCTTCCCAGCACCAAAGCCCCCCTGGGAAACAGCCCTTGAGCTGGTTAAAAGCCCGCTGATAACCCTCCAAGCCCTCTCAGATTTCATCGGCCTCACCGTCGATCCGGGCGCAGTCAGCGCGCCGCCCGTTCTCATTCGCTAGAATATTTTCCGACTGGGAGGTATCCCAGTTATATTGCAGGTTACGATGCGGGCATGAGGGCATCACCAGCTTGATTTTGTTGGTGAAACTAAACGCAGCTTAACAATTATTCACTTGAAGAATATCACTGCCGGATGCACCATATCGATAATTAGTCAAAAAAAGTCTTCTCCGATTTCATTGATTGTCGGTATGGTATAGACATTGGAACAACAAAGCGTTTTAGCCATCGATTTAAAGGCATTCTCTCAGTTGATGATCGAGAGAATGTCCGACACGCCAACGTCCTCTTCGGTTGCCGTCCTACCATTTGAGGATCGGGATACACGAAGCAAGAAGCAGCATAGTGGCACTTGGATCGCTGATGATGTCATCCACCATCTCAGCCGATTTCGCGTGTTCTCCGTCGTGGGACGGCAAGCCAGTGAAGCTATGTCGAAAAAACGGGGTTCCCTTGATGCAATCGGTCGATCCCTAGGCACGCGCTATCTTGTCACCGGCGCCGTGCAACGAACAGACGACCTTCTCCAGGCGACGGCCTGTTTATCCGAAAGCGTATCCGGCAAGCAGCTTTGGCGCTCGCGCTTTCAGATGAACAGCCGCGGAAATGCCGATGTGGAAGAGGATCTTGCAAGCAACGTGGCAACCGGGCTTGCCGTCGCGATTGACGCGAAGGAACGAGAACGACTTAACCATGACAGCAATGGGAACGATCTATCTCAAGCCACGCCCCTGATCCTGATGGCCGACCATCTGACCAAGCAGTTTCAATTGACGGCCAATCGCTATGCGAGAAAACTCGCCGAAAAGGCCTGCCTACTCGATCCAACGTCAGCGCGCGCTCACGCTGTGCTATCAAGGACGCACCAACTCGATTGGCGTTATGCCTGGACGGCGGATCCAGACCAATCCATCGAAAAGGCCTTGGACTATGCCAATCTCGCCATAGAACATGACCCGATGGAGGCCTCCGGCCATGCCGAATTGGGGATGAACCGCCATTTCCTAAGAGAGCACGAGCCCGCCCTCGCCGCCTACCAGCGCGCCCTCGACATCAACCCCAACGACCCCGACATTCTGGCCGATTTCGGCGACCTCCTGATCAGCCAGGGCAATCCAGAACAAGCGATCGAGCCGCTTCACATGGCGATCCATCTTCGCCCGGATCGTGCCGCGATGTATCGATATTATCTGGCCGGTGCTTTCGAATTCATGGGCGACGACGAAACGGTTATCAAGCTTTTCTCAGACATGGGCAACGATCATGAAGCCCATCGCCTGCTGGCAACAAGTTCCTCGCGGCTGGGCTTGAATGATCAGGCAGCCCATCACGTTGATCTCACCTTGAAGGTGCATCCCGACTTCTCACTCGCCCATTGGCGAAAGATCTTGCCCCATCGTGATCCTGATAACCGCGAACGTTTCATCGACGACATGGAACGCGCAGGTTTTTTCTAAAGAATCATGCAACCTGACGACATCAGTCGTCGAGATCCTTCTTCCTCAAGACGTTGACGACAGCCGAGCCGTAGCGGATCGCTCGCCAGGTTCCACGCGATCGAGGGCGTAGCCTGCGGAGCGCACAGTACGCAGGAGATCCTCGCGACACCCCTCGTTCAACGCTCGTCTCAGACGTCGAATGGTGGCGTCAACCGTGCGTAACTCGACATCCTGATCATGTCCCCAGACCAAATCAAGCAGCTGGTCGCGCGAGAAGACACGGCCTGGGCGTTCCAGGAGCTGCCGGAGCAGGCGAAACTCCGTTGGGCTGAGATGGACTTCGTGATCCCCGCGCATCACTCGATGGGCGGCGAGATCCATGGTGAGGTCGGCAAAGCTCAACAACTCTTCGGCAAAAGCAGGGCGGATCCGGCGCAGTACCGCCCGCATCCGGGCGATGAGCTCCTCCACCGAGAAAGGCTTGGTGACGAAATCGTCAGCCCCGGTATTCAGGCCGCGCAAGCGATCCCCTTCCTCCGCCCGCGCCGTCAGCATGATGATCGGCGTGTTGGCCGTTTCAGGCTTTCGCCGGAATTGACGACAAAGCTCGATGCCGGAGGTATGGGGCAGCATCCAGTCTAGAAGGATCAGATCGGGCACGCGTTCAGCAACCAAACCGAGCGCCTGCTCACCGTCAAAGGCCTGCTCCACGTCAAAATCAGCGCGCTGCAGGTTATAGGCCAAAAGCTCCTGCAACGGCGCCTCATCCTCGACGATGAGCACCTGAGGTAGCATCGTTGGGCGATCCGTCATGATGCGTCCGCTTCGGCGGGCGATGCCGCTCCGCCGTTGTGGTTGGGCTGCCCTTCCAACGGCATCCGGTTGATGCGTTCGCCATGCACCATGTAATGGATCTTCTCGGCAATGTTACAGGCGTGGTCGCCGATGCGTTCGACATGCTTGGCGACCGCAAGGAGATCGACGCAGGTCGGGATGTTGCGTGGTTCTTCCAGCATATAGGTCGTGAGTTCCCGGAACAGGCTGTCATACAGCTGATCGACCTCATCGTCGCGATACCAAGCCCCCATGGCCTTGTTAGCATCGCGTTCGACATAAGCGTCTAGGATCTGCTTGACCATCGCCTGGGTGATCTGTCCCATATGCGGAATGGTATAAAGCGGCTTCAAGGGCGGGCTCTTGGCGAGGGTGATCGCCCGCTTTGCCATATTGGCCGCATAGTCCCCGATACGCTCCAGATCATTCGAGATTTTCATCGCCATGGCCACCAGGCGAAGATCGACCGCCATCGGCTGACGCGTGGCAAGCAGGCGGATCACCTCCTTGTCGATCTCCTCTTCCATCTGATCGACTTGATCGTCCCGCTCAATCACATGGGCGGCAACCTCGACATCCCGCTCTTTCAGCGAGCGGATCGCGTCCGATACTTGCTTTTCTACCAGACCACCCATCTGGATGATCTGACGCTGTAATGCATTGATCTCATCGTCATAGGATTTAACGATATGCTGGTTGTCGTCGGCTTGCTGCACCATCGATCCTGTCCTCAGCCAAAGCGGCCGGTGATGTAGTCCTGGGTCATGGACTCATGGGGGTTGGTGAAGATCTGGTCTGTATCGTTATACTCGATCAGCTTGCCCAAATGGAAAAATGCGGTCTTCTGCGAGACGCGGGCTGCCTGCTGCATATTGTGGGTGACGATCGCGATCGTGAAATGCTGCCTGAGCTCGTCGATCAGCTCCTCGATATGCGCGGTCGCGATGGGATCGAGCGCCGAGCAGGGCTCGTCCATCAAGATCACCTCGGGGCTGACGGCAATTGCGCGGGCAATGCAAAGGCGCTGCTGCTGACCGCCGGAAAGGCCGTTGCCCGGCCCATCTAGGCGATCCTTCACCTCGGTCCAAAGGCCAGCCCCCTTAAGGCTGCTTTCCACGATCTCATCCATCTCGGTCTTGTCGCCGGCGAGGCCATGTATCGTCGGACCATAGGCGATGTTTTCGTAGATGGATTTCGGGAAGGGATTGGGCTTTTGGAACACCATGCCGACCCGAGCGCGCAGCTGCACGACATCAACAACATCGTCGTAGATGTCCTGGCCATCCAGCTTGATATCGCCCTCGACCCTGCATATGTCGATGGTGTCGTTCATGCGATTGAAGCAGCGGAGAATGGTCGACTTGCCACAACCTGACGGGCCGATCAGTGCCGTCACCTGCCGGTCAGGCATATCCATGTCGACATCGAACAAGGCCTGCTTGTCGCCATACCAAAGATTAACGTTGCGCGCGGTCATGCGGGGTTCGGCGGCAGTCTTGGAGGGCAGCGCAACGTCGTCGCCCGGCATGCCGGCAGCACCGTCAACGCCGCCGATCGTATCGGCATTTACCATTTGATTTGGAACCTCTGTCGGAGAATGACGGCAAGGGTGTTCATGACGAGAAGAAAACCGAGCAACACCATGATCGCCGCGGCCGTGCGCTCGGTAAACGCGCGCTCGGGCGCATCCGCCCAAAGGAAGATCTGAACTGGCAGGGCGGTGGCCGCATCGAAGGGGCTGCTTGGAATATCGACTATGAAGGCGACCATACCGATCATGAGAAGCGGCGCGGTTTCGCCAAGGGCTTGGGCGAGACCGATGATCGTGCCGGTCATGATGCCCGGCAAGGCCAGCGGTAGGACATGATGGGCGACCACCTGAATTTGCGAGGCGCCAATGCCAAGGGCACCTTCCCGGATCGATGGCGGCACGGCGCGAAGGGCTGCTCGGGTTGCCACCACGATGGTCGGGAGCGTCATCAAGGTGAGCGTCAGGCCGCCAACGATCGGCGCCGAGCGCGGCAGCCCCATGACGCCAAGGAAGACGGCAAGACCCAAGAGACCGAAGACGATCGAAGGCACAGCAGCGAGATTATTGACATTGACCTCGATCAGATCGACCCAGCGATTATTTTTTGGCGCAAATTCTTCGAGGTAAATGGCAGCACCCACGCCAAGCGGCACGGACAGCATCAGCACCACCAGCATCATGTAGAACGAGCCGACCGCCGCCCCCCAGATGCCGGCCATCTCCGGTTCGCGTGAATCGCCATTAGTGAGCAGCCAGGTGTTGAACACCGTCTCAACCCGGTCATCCCCGACCAGCTTGTCGATCCAGACGATCTCCTGGTCCTTCACCCGGCGATTATCTTCCGGCAAATCACGGTCGATATTGCCTTTGACGAACTGATCGACGTCATCGGAGGCCAGCAAGGTGATGTCCTGGGTCGTGCCGATCAAGCTGGGATCAGCAAGCACCATCCGCTGCACATCGATGCCTGCGCCCTTGCTTATGATACCGCGAAGAGCGCGTCTGGCGCGGCGTTCCTCAACATCCGGGAACATATTATAGAGGGCGTCGTTGACCAAGCCGGCGTAATTGACCTTGGCCAGAACGGCTGGATCACGGGTGCCGTCGGGGTCGATCTCGGCTTCGCTGAGCTCAATCGGCAATGTGACGGTGGTCTGCCAGAATGCGCCCATGCCCTGGGCGACGATCGTGAACAGCAGGAGCGCCAGGAGGCCGAGCGCGATGATCACACCGCCAAGACCAACCGCCTTGAACCGGGCTTCCGCCGCGTAGCGTTTCTTGGTGCGCGCGGCAATGGCTTCGGGGCTCAGCCGCCTCGGCTTGATGACAGTACCGTTGGCAGTGCTGCTCAAACTCGCTCCTGGGTCTAGAATGTCAGTCATATTTTTCCCGATAGGTACGCATGACGTGCAAGGCGAGGACATTCAAGAGCAATGTCGCAACAAACAAAACTAGGCCTAGCGCGAAGGCGGAGAGGGTTTTGGCACTGTCGAATTCCTGGTCGCCGACCAGGAGGGTGACGATCTGCACCGTGACAGTAGTGACTGCTTCCAGCGGATTGGCGGTGAGGTTGGCAGCGAGACCAGCAGCCATCACCACGATCATGGTCTCACCGATCGCCCGTGAGATGGCAAGGAGAAAGCCCGCGATGATGCCGGGAAGGGCTGCCGGCACGATGACCTTCGAGATGGTCTCCGCCGTGGTCGCTCCCAGGCCGAGCGAGGCGTCGCGCAGGCGCCGCGGCACGGCCGTGATCGCATCATCCGAAAGGGAGGAAACAAACGGAATGATCATGATCCCCATGACGCCGCCTGCAGCCAAAGCGCTTTCCGAAGACACGCTAAGCCCGATGGTTTCACCAAGATTGCGGATGAAGGGGGCCACTGTGAGAGCAGCGAAGAAGCCGTAGACCACGGTCGGCACGCCGGCCAGAATTTCCATCACGGGCTTGGCGATAGAGCGAAAACGTGGCGTTGCATATTGCGAAAGATAAATGGCGGAGGCGAGACCGATCGGGCCTGCTACCAGCATGGCGATGATGGTGACCATCAGCGTGCCGGAGAGCAGCGGGATCATGCCAAATGCGCCGGACGAGCCGACCTGATCGGCGCGGATCGCGGTTTGCGGACTCCATTCCAGGCCGAATAGGAAATTGGTGATCGGGATCTGCTGGAAGAAACGGATGCTTTCGAACAGTACCGAAAAGACGATACCGGCCGTGGTCAGGATCGAGATAGCGGCGGTGATCAAGAGGCCGTAAGTGACCCATCTTTCGACCTTGTTACGCGCGCGAAAATCGGTCTCGACCCGACCGATCGCGACCAGCGCTAGGCTGACAGCGAGGGCCAGCGTACCGATGACGAAGGCAACGGTGCCAATCCCGTTCAGGCGGCTATAGAGGGAAGCAGCAGCTTCCATCGCCGCATTGGGCTCGGTGTTAGGGGGGATCCCCGTGGCCATGCGCTTCACGTCGCTGAAGAAGAAGTTGAGGATAGCGGGTGACTGATCCGCCATATCAGCGGGCAGGCGCGAGAGAACGATCGATTTCAGAATGAGGTCGCCGAAGACCGACCAGCCAAACCAAAGGGTGAGGGCTGGACCTGCGGCGAGAAGAGCTGAGTACCAAGCGTAATGGCCAGGCAAGGAATGCAGTGTTGCTATCTTTCCGGCGCTCTTGTCCAAAGCACGACGCCATCCATAGAAGTAGGCGCCGCCAGCAATGAGCAGGATGATGAGCGTCCAGATCATTCTTGCTTCCCTTTAAGTACCTCCCATCGTAGCGGGAGGAAGATGGGGACGCCCGAAGGCGCCCCCGATAACCTGGATCTTAGGAAAGCGGCGTGAAGCTAGTCGCTTGTTCGCGAATGGCTTCCCGGTCGGCTTCCGACAGCGGGATCAGGCCCTTGTCGGTGAGGTAACCATCCTCGCCAAATGCACCTTCGCTCGTGAACTCGGTCACATATTCTTCCAAACCCGGGATGACACCGACATGGGCGTTCTTGACATAGAAGAAGAGCGAGCGGGACACGGGATAGTCGCCAGCTGCGATGTTCTCGAAAGTCGGCTCGACACCATTGACGAAGGTACCCTGCATCTTATCGAGGTTCTGATCAAGGAAGCTGAAACCGAAGATGCCGAAGGCGGCTGGGTTGGCTTCGAGCTTTTGCACAATCAGGTTGTCGTTCTCGCCAGCTTCGACGAAAGCACCGTCTTCGCGCATGGTGGCGCAGACTGCCTCGAACTTGTCTTCGTCACTCTCTTCGAGAGCGGCGATCGCCGGGAATTCTTCGCAACCGCTTTCCATCACCAGCTCGACGAAGGCGTCGCGGGTGCCGGAGGTGGGTGGCGGGCCGAGAACTTCGATCTTGACGGCGGGGAGGCCGGCATCGATCTCGTTCCACATGGTGTAGGGATTGGCGACAACAGCACCATCAACCTCGACCTCAGCAGCGAGCGCTTGGAAGATCTGCGGAATGGTGACATTGACAGGCTCGGCCGACTTGAAGTTGGCAAGCACGATGCCGTCGAAACCGACCTTGATCTCGGTGATCTCCTTGACGCCATTGGCGGCACAGTTCTCGATCTCGCTGTCCTTGATGGCGCGAGATGCGTTGGTCATGTCCGGATGCTCTTCACCGATGCCGGCGCAAAAGAGCTTCAAACCGCCACCAGAACCGGTGCTCTCGACCACAGGCGTGGCAAAATCGCTGGTCTGGCCGAACTGCTCGGCAACGGCGGTGGAAAATGGGAAAACGGTGGAGGAGCCGACGATGCGGATTTGATCGCGGGCTTCGGCGGCGGCGACCAGGGCGACAGTGGCTGCCATGGTGGCAAAGGCGAAGGTGGTACCTCGCATGGGGGTATCTCTCCCGATTGACTAGTTAGGCCGAATGCCTTTCTGGTCATCAGCAGATCAAGCTCGACCGATGACCAACGTGATCGAACTTTGATGATCGACAGTTATTGTTATGTGACGAATCTATGACAAATTGATGACAAGGATAAAAATGTCAGTCTGCGCTCTTCAGATAGATCTTAAACACCGTTCCCTTATCGACCTCGCTCTCGATATTGATATGGCCGCGATGGCGGCGCAGGATGTGTTTGACGATCGCAAGGCCGAGGCCGGTGCTCCCGAGATGCCGGGAATGAGCGGGATCTACCCTGAAGAAACGCTCGGTCAAGCGAGGCAAATTCTCAGCAGCAATGCCTGGCCCGTTATCGATAATCTTGACCTCGACCGCAGCACGGCCGCTAAGCGCTCCAGCGCCGGATGGCATCACCTCGTGAAACTCTGCGGCGACCCGAACCTCACCCTCATTGCCACCATATTTGATCCCGTTGTCGATCAGGTTGGTGAAGAGCTGGCTTAGTTGATCAAAGTCGCCGACGATATCCGGCAAATCGCTCGGGATGTCGGCTACAAGCGTAACGTTTCGGTCGCGTGCGTAACCTTTAAGGGCATCGATGACGTTGCGCAGAACCTGATCGAGATCGACGACTTCATCGGGGAGCACATGCTCGTTTTGCTCGATCCGTGACAAGGACAGAAGGTCATTGATCAGCCGCGACATGCGCTCGGCTTCAGCCTCCATGGTGCCTAAAAACCGCGTCTGCGCCTCGGGATCATCCTTGGCAGCACCCTGCAAGGTCTCAATAAAGCCGCGAAGCACAGTAAGCGGGGTTCTGAGTTCATGGCTGGCGTTCGCGACGAAGTCGGCGCGCATGCGCTCGATCATCACCTGCTCTGTCAGTTCTCGTAGCGTGATCAGTACAGCGCGGCCTCGATGCCAGCGGATCGGCACCACCTGTCCGCCAAAAGCCCGCGACGGCGGTCCCGAAAGCTGAAGATTGACCTCTGCTCCCTCCCCGATGGTGAAGGTATCGTCGATCGCCGACAATATCCCGGGATCACGCAGGCCACCTTCGATATGCTGCCCCGTCACCTCACGTTCGAGAAGCTTGGCTGTCGCTACATTCGCCCGCTCAATCCGTCGATCGGCATTGACCAGCAGCACGGGATCGGGAAGAGCATCGAGCAATGTCCTAAGCGCTAGATCGAGTTCCCGATGATGGCCGCGCATGCGGTTTAGGCTCTCTTCGACCTGGTTGATCATCACAGGCAGCGCATCGCCGCCGAGAATTTCGAAATCACCCGGAGGCGGGGGTTCAACCCCCATCAAGCTGCAAAGCCGGCCTTCCAATGCATGCAGCCGTTTCTCACGGAAGAACGCAAGGAGACCGCCAAGGGCAAAGCCGACAAACAAGGCCACGCATGTTGCGAGCAGTGTCAGGTTGGAGGTGACCAACAGCCCGAGAAGAACTAGGATCAACGGGGAAGATAATCGTGCAGCACGGATGATCAGCCGTCCGATCGGTATGGTTGTTCGATCGTTATCTACGAGGCTCGCCATGATGTCCTTGTTCGTCTCGGTCGAGGCTTGCCGGCACGATACCGACACTCAACACAACCAAAAACAGTCGCCTACCAACGTGAGATCGTTGGATCAAGCCATCCGAAAATCAAGTTTTTTGTCGGCTCAAGAAAGAACTCTTTTGGTCAGAAGACAGCGCCAGCACCCCATGCCGCTAAAAGGCCGCCCGACTTATCTTCCCCTATCGGGTGGCGCTGAAGCGAGGTAGGCAGTCACCAAATGGTCGGCAAAAACTTTAGCTATCCGACACAGAATTTCCCCGACACGATCCCGATAGGAGACCACATACCCTTGGAATGCCAAGCTCTTTCTTCGAAGGCAGCCGAAACCAATTGAGGTGGCCACGCCCCTAGTCTTGGAGGGCTGGGAGATTCTTGTAGAGGGCTAGAGCTTCAGGGTTGGCAAGGGCTTCAGTGTTCTTCACCGGCCTGCCATGGACCACCTCCCGCACGGCAAGCTCCACGATCTTGCCGCTCATCGTCCGAGGGATATCCGCAACGGCGACAACTTTTGCCGGCACATGGCGAGGTGTCGTATTGGCGCGAATCCTTTGCTTGATCCTGGTCGTGAGGTCGTCATCCAAGCTGACACCGGCAGCGAGGCGAACAAACAGCACGACCCGGACATCGCTATCCCAGTCTTGGCCAACGGCAATCGCCTCAAGCACCTCATCGATCTGCTCGACCTGGCGATAGATCTCGGCGGTGCCGATCCGCACACCGCCTGGATTGAGCACAGCATCCGATCGCCCGTGGATGACGAAACCGCTATGGGGCGTCTGCTCGATCATGTCGCCATGGGTCCAGATACCGGGGAAGCGCTCGAAATAAGCGCCATGGTAGCGGCTACCGTCGGGATCGTTCCAAAAGCTGACCGGCATGCAGGGAAAGGATTTGACACAAACCAACTCGCCTCGCTCTGCGGTCACGGGCTTGCCTTCGTCATTCCAGACCTCGACCGCCATCCCGAGGCCAGCTGTCTGAATCTCACCACGCCAGACAGGGCCAATGGGATTGCCCAGGACAAAACAGGAAACAATATCGGTGCCACCCGAGATCGAGGCGAGATGCAAGTCTTGCTTGATGCTCTGGTAGACGAATTCGAAGCTCTCCGCGACCAGGGGCGAGCCTGTGGAGAGCATGGATTTCAGCGCTGATAGATCATGGCTGGTTGCAGGCTTCAGGCCCGCCTTCTTCACCGCATCGATAAATTTCGCAGATGTACCGAAGACGGTGACCTTGTCCTCCTGCAGCACATTGAACAGGCAGTTGCCATCTGGATAGAAGGGCGAGCCGTCATAGACCACGACGGTTGCACCAACCCCAAGCCCACTCACCTGCCAATTCCACATCATCCAACCACAGGTGGTGAAGTAGAAGAGCCGATCATCGCGCTTAAGGTCGGTATGCAGCATCAGCTCTTTCAAATGCTGCAGCAAGGTACCGCCGGCCCCATGGACGATGGCCTTCGGCACGCCCGTCGTACCCGAGGAATAAAGAATGAAGGCAGGATGATCGAAGGGCAGCTGCTCAAAGGAGACGGCGTTAGCGTCGTTTTCGACATAGTCTTGATAACGCACCGCATCGCTCAGAATGCCGGGCTCGGCATCGGCGTGCAGAAACGGTACCATCACCACCCGTTTGAGCGATGTGAGCCCATTCCTGAGCGTGGCGAGCTTCGGGCGGATATCGAGTTCTTTACCGTTATAGCGGTAGCCGTCGACGGTGATCAGCACCTTGGCGTCTATCTGGCCAAAACGATCGAGCAGACCTTGTTCGCCGAAGTCCGGCGAACATGAGGACCAGATGGCGCCGATCGATGTGGTAGCCAGCATCGCGACAATCGTCTCGATGGCATGGGGCATGACCGCAGCAACCCGGTCACCAACACCAACACCATCGGTTCTAAGCGCATCGGCTAGCCTAGCGACCGCCAAGTAGAGTTCTTTATAAGTGACCGACCGCCGGTGGCGGTCTTCGGTCCATGCGACGATTGCCTCTCGATCGTCACGGTAGCGTAGCATGTTCTCGGCGAAATTCAGCCTGGCACCATCGAACCACGAAGCACCTGGCATTTTCTCGCCGTCGGTCAGCACCTTCTTCCAAGGCTTACTCGCCTGGACCTCGGCAAAACGCCAAAAAGCTTCCCAAAACGCCTCGGGCTGATCGACCGACCAGACGCGCAAATCGTCGAACGTTGTCGGCGCCGCATCCATCTCAGCGTGAAGAGATGTCATGAACGCCGTTAGATTGGCGTTGGCGACACGCTCATCCGAGGGCTGCCAAAGGGGTTCGTTCATCATCTCTCTCGCAAGCCTGGCGTTATCATCGGAAACAGATAGTCCAAGGATCTGCTGCCCCTGACAAGATCCCTTAACGCGCGCAGGTTAATAAAGGATGACCAGCCGTCTCGCTTCGTTACAGCGCGGGCTCAGTCCACCTGCCTCTCGACGCTTTTCTGCTTACGCGCCCGCGCGGCATAGAGATTGAGCGCTTCGACTGCGATCGAAAACCCGATGGCGAAATAGAGGTAAGCGCGGGGGATGTGGAAATGTAGACCATCCGCGACCAGCGCCACGCCCACTAGCAAGAGAAAGGCCAGTGCTAGCATCTTCACCGTGGGATGACGATCAACGAAGCCGGCAACAGGCCCCGCAGCGACCAGCATGACCACGATCGCGATGAGAATGGCGATCACCATGATGGGGACATGTTCGGCAATGCCGATCGCGGTGATGACGCTGTCCAGGGAGAATACCATATCGATAATCATGATCTGGAAGATCACCGAGCTGAAGGTGGCGGCTTTGACATTCATCTTCGCCTCCTCGCCGCCCTCCAGCTCGTTATGCATTTCGACCGTTGCCTTATAAATGAGGAAGGCGCCACCGAAGAACAAGACGAGATCCCGCCAGGAGACGGCGAACTCTCTGATATGGAAGATCGGTTGGATCAGCTTGGTCATCCAGGCGAGACCGAACAGCAAGACGAGGCGGCCGATGAGGGCAAGTGCCAGACCGATGAAGCGGGCTCTTGGCTGCTGGTCCTTGGGCAGCTTATTGGTGACGATCGAGAGAAAGATGATGTTGTCGATGCCGAGAACGATCTCGAGCACGGTCAACGTCGCCAGGCTGATCCAAGCTTCAGGACTGTAAAGAAGTTCAATCATTCAAAGCCCTAGTCACCACCGGCGATCGGTTAACCCAGAGTCTTCCAACCAACACAGAGGTTGAACTCGCTCACTGATTTCGTAGGACCAGCCCGCTTATTGTGCAAGCCTCTTGGCGCTGGCGCCAACGTCACGGCCTGGTGCCAGAGACATGAAGGATGATCGACGAGGCTGATTTCAACCCTTCAATGCCTTGGCGTGATGGGCCACATGATCGCCCATGAAACTCGCCATGAAATAATAGCTGTGATCATAGCCCTCCTGCATGCGCAACGTCAGCGGAAGCGACGCACCGTCGCAGGCTTCCTTCAGGAGTTCGGGCTTAAGCTGTTCGGCCAGGAATTCGTCGCCAGTTCCCTGATCCACCAATAGTGGCGACCGCCACTCGGTCGATTTGCACAAGATAGTTGCGTCGTAGTTCTTCCACGTCTCGCGATCATCACCGAGATAGCCGCCAAGCGCTTTCTCGCCCCAAGGACAACGGGTCGGTGAGCAGATCGGCGCGAAAGCGGAGACGCTTTTGTATTTGTCGGGATTCTTGAGCGCGATGGTCAACGCGCCATGCCCGCCCATCGAATGCCCGAAGAGCCCGACGCGGGCCTCGTTGACTGGAAAGTGCTCGTTGATGAGCGCTGGCAGCTCATTGGTGATGTAAGAATACATCCGGTAATGCTTCGCCCAGGGTTCTTCGGTTGCATCGACATAGAATCCTGCTGCACTGCCGAAATCATAACTATCGTCTTCGCCCGGAATGTTGACAGCGCGCGGGCTGGTATCCGGGGCGACGATGATCACGCCATGTTCGGCGGCGTAGCGCTGAGCCCCCGCCTTTTCGGTGAAGTTCGCCCAAGTGCAGGTCAGTCCAGACAGCCAGTAAAGGACAGGCAATTTTTCGCCGCGCTCAGCCTCCGCCGGAAGAAAGACGGAGAACTCCATGCGGCAATCGGTTTCGCTGGACTGGTGGGCGTAGACGCCCTGAGTGCCGCCATGCATGCGGATTGTCTTCAACGTTTCAAGCGCCACGTTTCTCTCCTCAAGACATGACAATGGCCAGCGGTCACCCGCCAGCCACCGTCAAGTAAAGCCTGCCGTCGCTGACGGTTAGTAGGTGACGACGCCTCGGATGCTTTCGCCCTTGTGCATCAGGTCGAAGCCCTTGTTGATATCATCGAGCGGCATGGTGTGGGTGATGAGGTCATCGATATTGATCTTGCCATCCATGTACCAGTCGACGATTTTCGGGACGTCGGTGCGACCGCGGGCGCCGCCGAACGCGGTGCCGCGCCAGGAGCGGCCGGTGACCAACTGGAAGGGGCGTGTGCTGATCTCAGCGCCGGCGGGAGCGACACCTATGATAATGCTTTCGCCCCAGCCTTTATGAGCACATTCCAGGGCCTGGCGCATCACCTCGACATTGCCGATACACTCGAAGCTGTAGTCGGCACCACCGCCGGTGAGGTCGACGAGGTAGGGGACGATGTCGCCACCGACCTCCTTCGGATTGACGAAGTGAGTCATACCGAATTTCTCGGCGATCGCCTGCCGCTTCGGGTTGAGGTCGACGCCGACGATCATATTGGCGCCGGCAAGCTTCGCCCCCTGGATGACGTTCAGGCCGATGCCACCCAGGCCAAACACCACGACGTTTGAGCCAGGCTCGACCTTGGCGGTGTTGATCACAGCGCCGATGCCGGTGGTGACGCCGCAGCCGATGTAGCAGATTTTGTCGAAAGGCGCGTCCTCACGGACTTTGGCAAGCGCGATCTCCGGCACCACCGTGAAGTTGGCGAAGGTAGAGGTGCCCATGTAGTGAAAAATCTTGTCCTTGCCGATGGAGAAGCGGGATGAGCCATCCGGCATCAAGCCCTGCCCCTGGGTGGCGCGCACCTTTTGGCAGAGATTGGTTTTAGGGTTCAGACAGTACTCACACTCACGGCACTCAGGTGTATAGAGCGGGATGACATGGTCGCCCTTCTTGAGCGTGCTGACACCGGCGCCGCAATCGACGACCACACCGGCACCTTCATGCCCGAGAATAGCCGGAAAAATCCCCTCAGGGTCGGCGCCCGAGCGGGTGAATTCATCGGTGTGGCAAAGCCCGGTTGCCTTGATTTCGACCAGCACCTCGCCCTCTCTTGGGCCGTCCAATTGAACCGTTTCGATCGATAGCGGTTCGCCCGCCTTGTGTGCCACAGCCGCGCGCACGTCCATGTTAAGCCTCCCCTTTTGTCTATCTGGCTCGAAAGCGCCTCAGAAATTGTCAGACCTGACCTGAAGTAGCAAGAGGCGAAACCAAGGCGCCATCTAGCCAGGGGCCATTGATGATCTCAGCGCAATCGACTAAAAGCCGATTTTTTTCGGATAGACGTTTAAAGTCCTTTTGTATAATTCTACTTATACGTTCTATTTTGCATCATTTGCTACTGGTGGAATTGAAGGAGATGTTGATCCATGACGCTTTGGGAATTCGGCATCACGGTTGTCGACCTGACCACCGATCTTGTGCCGTTTCTCGTGGCCCTATTTCTGGCGTCGCTGGTAAGAAACCGGTTGGACGGCGTGCTTGCCGTCGCCAATCTTTGCGTCCTGATGGAGCTGATTGCGACCATCGCCAATCCCGACTATCGCTTCATCAGTCTGATCGCGCCGCGTCTAATCGCCTGCGTGTTCCAAATGTTCGCCGCCTGTTTTCTCGTCGCGTTATGGCGCCAGCGGCAGAGACGCCTACGCAGCATGGCGACACATTGATCGTTTTCAACTTTCAGAAGCATTCGGCTAGACGAGATACTGACCGCAGGACTTCCTAAGCTCTGCAGTTACGTAGCAGTATTGTAGCGTTAACGTGTTTTGAACCAGCCGCTGATATGATCATAACCTGGTTCAGGTGATCCTGAGAATCCGCTCGCCCACCGGAATAGGTCGGATTTGGCTCGGATTCCGAGGGTCGCATAGACCATTAACACCGATAGCAAACCTGGGTTAACGCCAGGTTAAACAGGGCAAAGAATATTGTCCCCGAGGAGGTCAGTCCAAAGAGCTAGACAGCCATCGCCAAATTTTGCGGCGGAACCAATAGGCCTCAAACAATCAATCGCCGCCGCCGGTCGGCTTGACGGTGGCCCGCCCTTTCTTCTCCATATCCTTAACCCAGAGATCATGGTGCTCGCGCGCCCAGTTCAGGTCGACCTCGCCGGTTCCCATGGCATCGAAGGCGCCCTCCATGCCAACCGTGCCGATATAGATATGACCAATGATAACGACGGTCATGAAGATGCCGACAATTGCATGCCAGAGCGCTGCATATTGCTGCTCCTGGATTGGTGTCAGAACCTCGGGCAAGTCAGTGCCGAACCAGTTATTGAGGAGTACGAAGGTGTCGGCGAACATGCTGAACTGGAAGGGGAAGAGAAGAGCGATGCCAGACAGGCTCAAGGACAGGCCGCCCAGGATCACCAGCCAGAAAATCAGCTTCTGCCCGGCATTGAACTTTTTCGACGATGGATGGACGCCCTTCATCAAGATACCCCCGCCCTTCAGGATCCAGATCAGATCATGATGGTTTGGGATGTTGTGGATCACCCAAAGGACAAACATCAGCACAACGCCGATCATGAAGCCGAAGGCGAGATAATTATGCGCATATTTGCCGGCGATCGTCAGCCAGGCAAAGATGTCGGGACCGAGTAGCGGGATCAGAACAAAGCGGCCGTAAAGAAGATTGAGACCGGTCAAGGCAAGGACGACAAAGGTGCTGGCGGTCAGCCAGTGAACACCGCGCTCGAAGCCCGTAAAACGCTCGATCCGCAGCCCACAGGGGCCTTCCTCGATCTTGATGCGTCCGCGCAAAAGAAAGAACAAAGCAAGCAGCGCCAGCACGCCAATCAGGGCATAAATGCCATAGGTCGTAAGCGGGCCGTTGCGCATCGAACGCCAGAGTTCACCCTCGGACTGGATCATCATGCCTGCCTGGGGATTGGCCCCGGCGACCCGCCCCGTCTCGCCGTTGCGTAAAGCCCGCCAGAGATCGGCATCACTTTGCGTGCCTCGCGCAGCTCCGGGAACCTGGCCCTGATCCTGCGCGACCGCCTCATTGATCAGCGATGAGCTGATCGGGGATATCATGATCACGGTCCCAAGAAATAGAGCAGCGCCGAGCGAGATGGCGATGAGCAACCTCTTCGAGATCGTCGCTCCTATGATCGGTCCGTCGGTCATGTCATCAGCCCCCATCGTACCCTGATTACCGGCAAGACCTCGTGGCCGGCCGCACCATTAGAATTTGTTACCCCTGAGGGTGCTTTACGTCACGTCAATCCTAGTCCCAAGCAGCTTGAATTCAAAAGCATCGTTCAACGTTGCTGTTCAACAGACGACCATGATCTCACTTCACAGTCTTTAGCAACATCGGCTTTTTTTAACAACTTCAAGGTGTAAGCTCGGATTTTCGCCTTCGTTCGAGGGATATGGTATGTCCAAGGCCGTCGCCCGGCTTGGCTTGTTGCCCCCGTCCGGGCTAAGATGTTGCTCCGATTGAGTAAGATACCTCTTGATTGACCTGATTGACATGCCGCCGATGAGCCGCTTGGAGTGAATGGCAGCGCCAATGGCCAAACGCTCCACAAAACCGACCTCCAGGCGCAACGCGCCAACGAAGCGACGCACACGCGCGCAGACCTCAAGGACGAGAAGGCGAAAGCCCTTCGTCCTTCGATGGTATCATCTCGTGGCAAGCTGCATCGGCACCTTCGCGCTCGGCTATCTGGTCGCTTTCGGCCAGGCAACCAATTATGTCGCCACGGTCGTCGGTCTTCGTTAAAACGTCAGGCCTAGCTCGGAACGACAGCCGCTTCGGGTTCGCCGAGCTTCTTTCTGATCAGATCGATATGGACCCGAAGCGTGTAAAGCAGATCCATACGTGAGGTTGGGACCTGCAGACGCCTTACTTTCGTTTCGATGAGGCTGAGGCGTTCGGTTAGACTCCGATGCTGATCCGACGTCAAGCCCGCGATAGCCTGGGTTTCGATCTCAACTAACTCCTCATAGTAGCGGCAGACCCGCCGCCGCGTACTCCAATCCATGATCGGTGGCAAAATCCTGATCATCGGAATCAAGAGTGTCAATAAGGGGATCAGAAGCACGGCCATGCGATCGAGCAGATTGGCGCCCCAAAACGGCAGATAGCGCTGCAGGAAAGAGGGTCCGGCCGCCAGATAGCGACGCGCCTCGTCGTTCATCGGAAAATCCAAATGCTCCATCGATGGGAAATGATCGACGGGGGTAAAAATATCACCCGCTCGATGCACCTCTTTTGCCGCTTCGAGAAGAATATCGACCAGGGCCGGATGCAGATCGCCCTTAGCGACCAGGGACGCAACCGGCGCTAGTAACGTGGCCTCGCGCGATGGCCTGTTGGCACGAAGATCGATCGCCCCTTCGGCAAGGGTCACCGCGGTTAAGAATCGATAATTCTGAAGATAAGCCCTGGCGCGTTCAAAGGACATCAGAACGATCTTCGGATCGCTCAGGAGCTTGCGAACAATCGCAGCCTCAGGTGAAGCGACGAAGAACGCAACCTCGACATCGCCAGCTCGAAGGGCTTCAGCGGCCCTTTGGCCACCAATCTTCAATAATGTTGCATCGGCGGGTCCGATGCCGTTATTGATCATGATGTCGAGGACGACCTGCTGCGTACCGCTGCCGTCTGCGCCGATGGCAAGGCGCCTGTTGCGCAGCTGCTCAATCCGCGTGGGAACCTGATTGTCGGGCAGAAAATCCTCGGCCATGAAGACCCAAAGCGGCTCCTGAAACAGGCTTGCAAGAGCGGTCAGCCCTTCTGGCGGCGGCTTTTTGGCAACCCCACCCTGGATGAAGGCGACATCCACATCACCCTTGGCGAGCGCATCCAGATTGTCGACGGACCCCGAGCTTGGCTTCAGAACGAGATCGATATCCTCCTTTGCCAGAATTGCGCGATAACGCTGACCAAAGGCAAAGTAAGCGCCGCCTTGCCCACCGGTACCAAGCACCAGGGTTCCAGGCGGCGCCGGCTGGACGAATTGAAAGGCGATCAGAAAACCTAAGATCACCAGGACGACACTTGGCACCCAAATACGCAACGAACTCTTATCCAAAATTCTTCTCGATTTTCCCGCTGACAGACTGCTAAAGCCAGGCCGCCAACGGTGCCTCCGCAACCATCGCCGCCAACCTTATAAACGAGCCCAATATTTTTCAAAAGATCGATGCTTTCCGGAACAGCGCAGTGCTCAGCTTTTCGCACTCAACAAGCACCGCCAGCTGGTCTAGAAGAGTAGATGTTGATCAACGAGCAAGTCAGGAATAAGTGATGCTGCGCATTGCCGCCAATATCAGTACCATGTTCACCGAGCGGCCACTTGTGGAGCGCATCAAGGCAGCGGCCGATGCCGGTTTTGCCGCGGTCGAATGCCAGTTTCCCTATGAAGTGCCCGCCGCCGAGATGAAGGCAGCGCTGGACGATGCCTGCATGCCAATAGTGCTGATCAACACGCCACCAGGCGATTTCGACGCCGGCGAGCGAGGATTGGCTGCCCTGCCCGGCCGCGAAGCGGATTTTCGTGCTGCGATCGACCAGGCTTTGACCTATGCATCAGCCATCGGGTGCAACAAAATCCACGTCATGGCAGGCGTTCAGCCTGACGGAACCATGCGCGAGGATTGCCTGCAGCTTTTCGAACAAAACCTTCGCCACGCAACGTCGCTGATCCAAGACAAAGCGACCCCGATGCTGTTGATCGAGCCGATCAACACACGGGACATTCCGGGCTATGTGCTGAATACGCCGGAGCAGGCAGCCGCCATCATTGAACGCCTCGGGCAACCTTGCCTGAGGCTGCAATACGACTTCTACCATACACAGATCATGCGTGGCGACGTTGCCAAAGGATTGGAAGTCTTCTGGTCCATCATCGGCCATATACAATTCGCTGGCGTGCCGGAACGCCAGGAACCCGACATCGGCGAACTCAATTGCGATTATCTGTTGGAGTGCCTGGATCGCCTTGGCTATGACGGCTGGATCGGCGCCGAATATTTTCCGGCCGGCAATACCGAAGACGGCCTCGGCTGGGCTGTCCGCTACGGTATCATGCCCAAACCCACCAATCTCGCCACCGGCGGCGAGCTCGTTTAGACGCAACGGCGCGCCAGCGTGACTTGGGCTTGGCGCTGGATCTGACGGTATGCGGCCTCACTGGGTCATTCATACCACATTGAAGCTTCGACCTTTCATGCCAAGGCAAGATTAGGCATCATCAAGCAAAGCCAGTGCCGCTGGGCACAAAATCAAGCATGTGCTGCTAGCACGGGGAGCCCCTAAATGATGAAAACTGTACGTCTGACCATGGCGCAAGCGCTGGTGAAATATCTCTGTGCCCAGCGCA
This sequence comes from Geminicoccales bacterium, assembly GCA_050633905.1. Lineage (GTDB taxonomy): Bacteria > Pseudomonadota > Alphaproteobacteria > Geminicoccales > Geminicoccaceae > JANQPX01. Next base: position 103,360 of record JBOEHJ010000018.1, on the reverse strand, counting down.
CCATTGTCGATGGTGAGGATCTGCCGCTGTTCGCCGGCGTGTTCGCCATCTTCGGCCATGGCAATGTGACCTGCATCGGCGAGGCGCTGGAGCCGGTCAAAGAAAAACTGCCAACCTGGCGCGGGCAGAACGAGCAATCCATGGCCCTTGCTGCGATTGCCTATGCCAAGTCAAAAAAGCGCCGCCAAATCATGGTTGCGACCAGCTCGATTGGACCGGGTGCCATGAACATGGTGACCGCCGCTGGCGTTGCCCACTCAAACCGGCTGCCCGTGCTGTTGATTTCCGGCGACACCTTTGCCAATCGCGTGCCGGACCCAGTCCTGCAGCAAGTCGAGCATTTCAACAACCCGACCATGACGGTGAACGATGCGTTCAAGCCGGTCTCGCGCTATTGGGATCGGATCACACGTCCGGAGCAAATTATTTCGTCACTGCCTCAGGCGATCCGGACAATGCTGGACCCTGCCGATTGCGGCCCGGCTTTTCTGTCACTTTGCCAGGATATCCAGGCTGAGGCTTACGACTATCCGGAAGTCTTTTTCGAGACCAAGATTTGGCGCATTCCAAGACCGCGCGCCGATGTCGAAGAATTGGTTGCGGCAGCAGAAGCTTTGCGCAAAGCCAACAAGCCGCTGATCGTTGCGGGCGGCGGCGTGCATTATTCCTGCTGCTATGACGAGCTCACGACCTTCGCTGAACGCCACCGGGTGCCGGTGGTCGAGACCATCGCCGGACGCGCGGTGATGAAGCATGACCATCCCAACAATGCCGGCCCCTTGGGCGTGATCGGCAGTGCGTCAGCTAACGCGCTTGCGGCCGAGGCCGATGTGATCCTCGCCGTCGGCACGCGCCTTCAGGATTTCACCACAGGCTCCTGGACCGTCTTCAAGAATAACGACGTCAAGATCATCGCCTTAAATGCAGCGCGTTTCGATGCTGCCAAGCATCGCGCCTTGCCGGTGGTCTGCGATGCGCAAACCGGCCTCACCGAGCTTAGTGCTGGCCTGGCCGGCTGGCAGGCGCCAAAATCCTGGCTAGAGCGGGCGGCCAAGGAATATGCAAGCTGGAACGAAGTGGTCGATCAGCATTGCACGCCGACCAATGCCGAATTACCGAGCTATGCCCAGGTGGTCGGCGCAATCAACCGCGTGGCCGATCCCGAAGATTTGGCCCTGACCGCGGCAGGCGGGCTGCCGGGCGAACTCTGCAAGACCTGGCGGGCGAAAACCATCGGGACCTTCGATTGCGAGTTCGGCTTTTCCTGCATGGGCTATGAGATCGCCGGTGGCTGGGGGGCAAAGATGGCGGACCCAGGGCGCGACGTCATCGTGTTCTGCGGTGATGGCTCCTACCTCATGATGAACTCGGACATCTACTCTTCCGTGCTGACCGGCATGAAGCTAATCGTCGTGGTCTGTGACAATGGCGGCTTTGCGGTGATCAACCGCCTGCAGAACTTTAAGGGCAGCGCTTCCTTCAACAATCTGATCAAAGATTGCCGGATCGAGAACGAGGTCGGCGTCGATTTCGTCAAACATGCTGAAGCGATGGGCGCGCTCGGCGAAGACGTCCTGTCGATTGCGGATCTGGAAGCCGCATTTCAGCGTGCAAAGGCGGCCGATCGCACTTATGTAATCTCGATCAAAACTGATTCACATCAATGGACACCCGGCGATGCCTGGTGGGATGTGGCGGTGCCCGAAGTGAGCAAACGGAAAGAGGTGCAGAACGCACGCGCCGATCATGATAAGGGCCACGATCAACAAAGAATTGGAGTTTAAGAAGATGGCCTATGGACCGATCAAGCTTGGCATCGCGCCGATTGCCTGGAGCAATGACGATCTGCCCGAGCTAGGCGGCGAGACCAAGCTCGAAACTTGCCTCAATGAGGCCAGGACAGCCGGCTTTTCCGGCGTGGAGAAGGGGGGCAAGTTCCACATCGACCCGAAGATCCTCGGGCCTATTTTAGAGGAGCACGGCGTTGTTCTCTGCTCCGGCTGGTTCTCCGGCAGCCTCCGCTACTGCACGGTGGAGGAGGAAAAGAAAAACATCGCAGAACAGCTTCATCTGTTCCAAGAACTGAACAGCCCGGTGATGGTCTATGCTGAGACCACCGGCACGGTCCAGACGCAGATCGAAACGCCGCTCCAAAATCGTCCCGTCATGCCTGATGAGGAGTTCGGACCGTTTGGTGAAAAGCTTTCGGCCTTCGCTGAATGGCTCAAGGCCGAGGGCTGCCCGATGAGCTATCATCACCATATGGGCACCCTAATTGAGACCGAGCGCGAGGTTGATCTGCTAATGGCCGCCACGGACAGCTCGGTTGGTCTGCTGCTGGATACTGGCCATCTGACATTTGCCGGCGGCGATGTACTGGCGACCACCAAACGACATGGGGCTCGGATCAACCACGTCCATTGCAAAGACATCCGGGGTGAGGTGCTCCAACGCCTGAAGGCGGAGAACTGGAGCTTTTTGAAGGGTGTCCTTGAAGGCGTGTTTACTGTTCCAGGCGATGGCATGATCGACTATGGCCCGTTTGCCAAGCTACTTGCGGAGATCGGCTATACAGGCTGGGTCGTGGTCGAGGCCGAGCAAGACCCGATCAAGGCCAATCCTTTCGAGATGGCCAAGATCGGCCATGCTGCGCTCACCAAAGCCTTTCGCGAGGCGGGTTTCAACATCAAGACCTAGTGGTGTGACATCGTCATTTGGTTCCCGACGCCATCGAAGAACGAGCTCGGAACGCCAAGGGTATGCGGTCCCTTGTCGGGCTTCTTTCGAGATGATCACACCCTGCCGAGACCGAACACCTAAAGTTCTTTTGGACTAGGCTTACACAGCAGGACCAGCCCTCCGTCTAGCAAGCTAGCGGAAGTCAAAAGACAATGTCGTGCAACGCGCGGCGTCGAGGGCTGGCATCTTCTCAGCTTGACCAAGACATCACTCGATAGCTTTTGAAGCGGGCATCAAGCGCCGTGTCGCGTGCCTTGGCCAAACGGCACAGCCTTTTTCAAATCCGCCCGCGCCATCTCTATGAACTAAAGCAAAAAAAACACACCTTAAATATTAATTTACAATATACATAAAAATTTACCAAAAAACACTCAAATAAAAATAAACCTTTGTTCAAAAAATATATTTGTTTTTACTTAATATAAAATTGATTTTATTTGACAGAAAGTCGTGCTCCCAGTCAGTATTAAAAAAACATCGCTTGTTATTGGTTTTCTTTTCTTTTTCCCAATCATCAGAACAAATTACCAGAGCGCGCTTGCAGGAGTTTTCCACAGATGATCCGCCCCTCCGCGCACCAGATGGTGTTGCAAGACCAACAAAGAGCCGACGAGACGTCAACGATCGATCCGACCCCTTGGCTGCAAGTCCGCGACGTCGGCGTAGCGGGCCTGGTGCTGTTACTGGGGCTCGCCAGCTGGTGCTTGCCTGAGCACAGATGGGGGCGTCTGGCAGACAACCTTGCAGCAAGAAGGCTTCGTCGCAGTCCTGGCCTTAACGCCGATGAACTTGCGACCGTCAAGGTCCTAGTCGGCGATCGGCCAACACCCTGGATCGAGCAGAATTTTCGTAAGGGATGGCTTGCGCATAAATACCTAAGCTGGATGCAGCTCCTGGCATGCTACTGGCCGCGGAGCTGGCAACCCAAGCCACAGCTGATCGGTCAACAGCATCTCGACGTTGCCTTAGCACGAGGCCGGGGTGTGCTTCTGCTCACTGCGAATTTTGCCTATCAGGACCTGATGGCGAAAGCGTCCCTCGCGCAGGCTGGATATCCCATCAGTCATCTCTCAAGGAACACCCACGGCTTTTTCGAGAGCAAGCTTGCGCGCTGGCTGCTGAACCCCATCTACACCAGCATCGAAAAACGTTTCTTGAAGGACCGCATGGTCTTCCGCGAAGACAGGACGGAGCAGGTCAACGCATTGATCAAGGAGAAACTCCGGGATAATCAGCCTGTCATGGTCCTGGTCACCCCGCTTGGTCGGCGAGTAAGCGTCCTACCCTTCTTACATGGCCAGATCCGCATCGCGACCGGCGCGCTGAACTTTGCCTGTGATACCGGCGCAACGGTCCTACCGGTTTTCACCGTGCAACGCCCCGACGGCACAATCCAGACGATCGTGGAACCGGGACTGAACAAGCCGAAATACCGTGGACGCGGCGAAACGATCGAGACGATGCTGCAGGATTACGTGCCAAGGCTAGAAGTCTATGTCAGTGAGTTCCCGGATCAGTTTTCCTTCCCTAGCTCGAGCGCACATGGGGAGGCGCTCATCCAGCCAGCGTCCTCGGCCATGGCAGCACAGCCGTCTCGAAAAGACGCTGAACCAAAGCGCGAAGAAATCGCCGAACTCGTCTGATCCCGATCGCGCGCAGAGAGATCCGGTCCAGAAAGGTTTCTCGAACGGATCGGGGAACCGGCCAAAGGCAATGTCCTGATGAGCCTGTCCGGATGTCTATCCGGACAGGCTTCAGACAATCAGCTCCAGGACACCTGATAGGCACAGAGCATAAAATCGGAGCCGAGGGTCGTGGGGGTGAAAGAGCGCTCATCGCTTTTCGCCTCTGATGCCGCTGCAACGATCTGGATGCCTGGTACGGTCCGCCGCGGCAAAGGGCCATTCAGATCACTCGCCCCACGGGTACGCAACCCCACGGCAATGGGGCGGGATGGATCAAGGCGCGCTTCGATCTGCTCAAGGTTCAGTATCGGACTGGCTGCTGCTAGAAGATAGATGGTTCGCGGCTGGATCGAATCAGCGGAGACCTGATAGACGATCACCCCTTCGCGCTCGACCGTCTTGAGCGCCCGTCCATTGGCTCGAAGATCAGGGATCTCACCGTCTTGGGTCAGTTGCCGAGCAAGTTGGTGATCGGCAACCGAGAACCCGTAAAAGACATCATCGGAGACCTGACCAGTGAACAAGATCTCATAGGTCGCGATGTCGGCTGCTAGGCCGAAAATTGGCTCTTCAGGCTGGACGATCCAAGGGCAAGCGGGCTGATGCTCATCAGCGGCCAGAAGACCGCTCAGGCCAGTTCCCAAGATCATCGCCGCGACGAAACCGCAAGCAACACGCGTTTTCATCCAGCCTGGATTCACGATCCTAAGGCGCATGGTTTCATCATCACTTCGCCAAGTTGGAAATAGGTCCGACGGGCAAGAAAATCATTCGGGATACGCCTTAGCTGTTACTGTTGACGAATTCGACACGTCGGTTCAATGCCGCTTTGGGGTCGGCCGAATCATAAGGCTCCAGCTCGCCTTTGCCAGAGATCACAAGCCGGTCCATATCGATCAGATGCTGCTCGGTAAGGTAGAACTGCACAGCCAGCGCGCGACGGGTCGAAAGCCCAAAATTATAGCTATCGCTGCCAACGGAATCCGTGTGCCCCTCGACGACGATCGCCTTGTCCTTCATCAAATCGCTGTTCAGCACCTCGGCCACCCGATCGAGCGTACCAAGCGCCTCAAGGGTCAACTTGGACGAGTCGAATTCGAACTGGATATTCATCGCGATCGCCCGCTCACCTTGATCATCGAGCGTTCCCGTATTGCCCTTCGCGGCACCGCTCACAGCTTTCGGCGCCTGATGCATCTGGATCGATCGCGTCACGCCGCCATCGAACGTATCGTGCCCCAGCTCCTCGCGACAATTTTCCGGCACTATTGGATTAATCGCCTGAAAAATCTCACAATAACTGGCTTCATTGGTCAGATAGACGGCTTGATCCGCCATGGCCGGCGACGCCGACAAAGCCAGGACTGAAACAAGGGCACCAGCTGCGCCAAAAAACTTATGCTTGTTTTGCTGCGGCATGGCCTCAACTCCGGTAGTACGTCAAGCATCATGTGGTTCTCTTCTAATTTCGATGATCCGGCCTACCTTGGCCGTCATCAGAACCATGATGCATTCGTCATCGTCTCGAACGATCATGTAGTCATTGTCTAGTGGCGTGACCACATCATTTGATGAATATGAAATCTTAGAAATACATTCCTACTCAACATGTGACACTCCCAAATGAGTGACTTTTCCGATGTGGTCATACCACTGGACTGGCCTCTTTTGAGATAAGATCACAGGCACACACCCAGTTGTCTGCATACATCCACCCATCGGTGACGGGTCACCATATCCCCGCAGGAACGACATAGGCGAACCCTGCGGGGGGACGGCGTTGATCGATCCGGGTTAGTTCATCGCAAAGAACTCGACACGTCGGTTGACACCGTCATTGGGATCAGTGCCGGCCAAAGGTTGCGACTCACCAGCTCCCTGGATCTGAAGCTGCTCGGCAGGAATGTTCCATGTGGTCGCCAAATAGCTCTTCACCGCTGCCGCACGATTTTCAGACAAGGAAGCGTTGTAGGTATCGCTGCCGGTCGCATCGGTATGCCCAAGGATCAACAGAACCTTACCCTGATTCTCAGCAGCACCCATTACCTCGCCAAGTCGGTCGATGTAAGGCACTGAATCTGGTAGGAGATCGGTCGAATCGAAGGCGAACTGAAGATTGAAGCCCAAGCCGACACCTTGCGGCTCGGCAGCCGGAACCTCTCCCGATGCGGCTGCCGTCTGCGTGCCGCTATTTTGGGGCAGAGCCTCTTCCGGCTGATGCAGCCGAATGGCACGTGTCTTGTCCTGGGCTGCGCGTGCCGTAGGTTCCACGACGCGGATTGAGCGGGTGCGCTGCCCCTCGATTTCCCCTTTGGCTCCGCCGAACAGCACCCGATTAATCTCGTCAGCGCTGGGCACTTCCTTGTACATGATCACGTCTTCAGCCAAGGCGGCTAAGGAGAAGGCCGACAGGCCCACCGCGATGGTTGTTCCGAGCAATCGCTGTCTGGAAAAGGTGCATCTCATGGGTTTAACTCCTGTTCTATCGTTAACATATTCTCGACGATGGTCGGTCACGGTGCGATCGTCACGAAGCACAGACCGTTCTCCAAAGAAATCGCGAGAGCTTGGGTTCCATTGCTATTGTTCTTGAGCGTGATGGCCGTTTCACCAGCCAGCCCACCTAGCAGGACAGTGTTGAATTCATCAGCGCTGAAGATTTCCTTGCCCCCTTGCCAACAGGCCATCGTGGCATCCGACGTTTCGGAGCCAAGGGACCGAAGATCAACGGGGATGTCACCGACACGAACACCTTCGGGGCTAAGCTGCACTTCGGCATGCCCGATAGAGATCGATCCGGGAAGAATGAACGCCAAAGCCACAAGCGGCGCCATCAACGATTGGCGAAACTTCGGGAACAATCCCGTAGCCCTCATTCCCAAGTCCGGGACGACGCGGTAAAGTGGCAGCTCGTTGGAGGTTGTTGACATTGGTCCGACCAGCAACGATTTGAAACGCTCAGTTTGATTCTTGATAAAACGGATCATAGCAATGACAAACCTCTCAAGCCATTTCGATATCGTGAAGCAGCGCCGTAGATTGCAGGCGATGCGCTGGATGATGATGGGTGTCGCAGCCAGCTCCACCCTGCTCATTGCCGGCTTTCCTGCCGCCGCTGGCAATCTCGAGATCAAACCGGCCGTGGCCAAAGGCCTTGTGATCAAAGGGCTGCGCGGCGAAGTCGAGGTCATCATCGGTCAGCGTCCCGAGGTCGAAATTACGATCGAAGGTGAGGATGAAGCGCTCGATCTCGTCAAAAGCGATGTCAAGAACGACGCATTCATGATCACCATACCTACCGAAAGCACTAACATCGCCACGGTAGACGGGAATGTGACCTCGATCACTAGCGGCGGCGGAACATCGAATGTTCAGATCGGCAATCAAACCTTCACCAATCACAGCGAGCCCGTCGACCTCTTCATGACGGCGACCGTGCCCGAGGGCACCATCGTTCGCCTTGAGGGTTTTGTCGGCAATGCCGAGATCGGCGATACAGGCGCCGACGTCGTCCTCAATTGTGCAAGCTGCGATGCCGAACTCGGCAAGATCGCGGCCCTCGATGTCACTCTCGCCGGTGCCGGCGACGTGACCGCAAAGCGAGTCGAGCGTGCCCTTGCTGCCAGCATCGCCGGCGACGGTTCGATCGAGATTCTGGATGGCAATCTGGATCATGCAACGCTCACCATCACCGGCAGTGGCGCCATCGACTTCGGCGGCCGCACGGTCAACGCCAGCGTCAACATCGTAGGATCCGGTGACGTACGGCTTCGCGAGGTAGACAACCCGATTCAATCGACCATTATCGGCGCCGGCGATGTCGTGACCGGGGAGTAGCCCCGAGCAGACGCCGCAAGCGCGAGACCGAAGCGCGAACCACTGTCCTGTCGATCGATCAATCCTTGAGCACATCGATCAACACTCGTGCGGAAGAGACCTGCGCATCACCAAACTCGGTAGCGGCCGATTGGAACGATTGAGCAATGGCCTGAAGGTTTCTCACCGGCAGCCTTGCAAGGTCACTGGCCTGAAGGTTATCGGGCAGAAAACGGCCAAGCTCGTCACTACTGGTGAAGCACATGACCTGCTCTTTCACATCAGGCGTTTCCAGCACCAGATCGAAGGGTGCGGCACCTGGAAGCTGAAGGGGCTGGCGCGCCGGCAAAAGTGGATCCGGCATGAAGCGATTGGGGAATAGGCGGACCACCTGGCCTGAACCATCCTGATAGTAGCAATAGGTGAAGGAATCGGCGCTGGTCTCGACGAAAACCTGAACCAGCTCGCCGGTCAAGAAGCGGTTCTGCGGACCCCGGGCTGTCGTGACCGTCACCGCGGTCGGCGTGATGCGCTTGGCTTCGCGTGGCTCGAAGGCGGCCTGCACCGCATCCGCCTTCGGTTCCTTACCGAGGGCGAGATCCGCGGCGATCAGGGATGCATAGAGGTCAAAGTTAACATTGCCGTTGGCGATCTGCTGCTGCTCGGATTGATAGACACCGATAGCCTCACGGGTCGCGCCATCAAGCACGCCATTCACCGGCCCATTATACCGGCCCATGCCTTTGAGCGCACGCTGGGTGAAAGTGACCTGCTCTTTTTGGTCCATCTGCCGGAACCAGTCGCGGGCCTGCTGCTCGACTTCTGGGTTGGTCTGCTCGATCTCGAGACAGCGCCAATAGGGGACCTGGGTCAGCTTGCCGAGCGCCTCGATGGTGCTGAGCTCGACCAATGTGCGCACCGCAGCATGCATGCCCTCACTGCGATTGAAACTCAGATTGAAGTTGAGACCGAGCTTCTTGATGGTGGCGCCTGCATCGGCTGACTTGCCGGACCGCCGCACCACGATCGAATTGCTCGCCGAGACGCCTGGGATCATCTGGCGGGTAAAAACATCGCCGACATTCACATCGACGGAGACCACCGAGGCCACCTGATCGGTGCTGACACCAAGATCAGCTTCCGGAATGCCGATGGCCGCACTCGCTGTCTCGGCGATCACACCGCTATCGAGCTGGGTGATCGCACCGCGAAGATAGTGCTGCGGTACCTGAAAATTGTTGGGGACGATTAATCCCGAATTGGGATCGGCGACGAAACTGGCAAGGGTCGTGATGTTGCTGCCGCCATCAAAATCGACGAAGTTGAAGGCGTTGCTGGCAACCGACGTCTGCGAAATCGCCGAGATCAGCATTTCCTTGGTGCCGGCTGAAATCTCGCCGGTAGCATCGGGGATACCATCCGACGTGATCAGCCGGTTGGTGACACCATATTGCTGAAAAAGCCGGTCCATGCAGCGAAGCGAGGCTGAAAAGCTGGTGACGGTACGCACCGGCGATGTATCGGGCCTGGCTTGAACCGGAACATCTTCCGGCGCCGTGAAACAGCCCGAGACCAAACTCGTCAGCCCCACCATCAAAATCAATTTGCGCTCGATTGATAACATGGTCCACCTCATTAACTCGTTGATCACTTTATTGGTGGAAACGATCAAAAGGCCCCGCAGCCGCATTGTTTCTTGGTCACCCGAGGCGATTTTCCAGCCCGCTTCGCCGTTGTCTCATCTCGGGAACGGGTCAGTTGCCGACCCGGGTCCGAACGTTGCAATTGACGGGCGCATTGATCACTTCACCAACCACCGTGATGTTTTCGCGTGGTACCCGCTCGCCACGTTTGCCGGTCGTCTGGACACCGCCGACCTTTAGCTTGCCGCAGCCAGTATGGGTAATGATCTTGTTCGGGTTAAGAACATTGCCGACTTCGCCTTCGACGGCTTCTTTTTGGCGAAACTTTTCGGTGCGCCCGTGGGTCACCGCGCGCTGCACACGAGAATTGTAATCGGGCGCGAGGAAAGGACGCTTGTTATATTCCTTAGCAGCGACGGGACTGACAATCGTCACGCCGACAAGCAAAGGGGTCACGATAAGACTGGCCAACGTCGCAAAAACAAACCGGAGAGGCCGCTGTTTGCTATTAATCCCGAACATAATTTTTTCTCTTTCCTTAAACATCACGCCGATCCCCATTTTCGAGATCAGCATGATGACAGACAAACTTCAATCGCAGGGGCCGGCGATCATGTTCGACCGCCAGCCCCAGCTTCAGAGCCTCAGTCGCACTCTTCGTTTTCGCCGATCACACCGATCTCGGTGCAGGCGGTCGTGCCCTGACCGATGGCGGCATTGATGTTGTTGCCGCCGACAACGCCGACATTCAGCGCATTGCCTTGGATATCGGCGTCTTTGATGGTGCCGATCGCGGTCACAGCCGTGGTGTCCTTACCAATTGCAGCGTTGATGTTGTTGCCGCCGACAACACCGACGTTCAACGCGTTGCCACCGACCGTGCTGCCCTCGACCACACCGATGTCGGTCTTGGCCGTGGCTTCGTCGCCAATCGCAGCGTTGATGTTGTTGCCGCCGACAACGCCGACATTGAGAAGGTTACCGTCGATCTCACTATCCTTGACAGCGCCGATGCGGGTCTTGGCTTCGCTGTCCTTGCCGATCGCGGCGTTGATGTTGTTGCCGCCGACAACGCCGACATTCAAGGCATTACCACCCACGGTGGTGTTCTGCTGTGCGTAAACGGCGGAGCTCAGGGAAACGAGGGCGATGGCGGTCATGGTGAGAAGGGTCTTTTGCATTTTAATGCTCCTTGTCCTCTTCGAGGTTGGGATATGATGTGACTAGAAGTTTCAGGCTCAGCTCCGGCTCGTCATCAACGTTGATGTGCCGATAGTTGACTGTTTGCCGTTCTCTTAGCTTAGTCACCTCTGGGTGAAACACTTGTGAGTTTGTTCACACCAACTAACTACGGGATAAGATTTCCAATCGATGTGAACGTTCTACAAAAAAAAATTCAAGAACAGATCCGTAGTAACCACATAGCTTCTCAACAGGCAGTATTCTCATCGGTGAGAAACAACACCGTTTGCCAGGCTGTCAGCCTCAATGGGGACAGTGCTCCCGATGAAGGCCCACCTGAGCGCGCCGCTCAGGATGACCGCGGCGACGTTCTTAAAAAGACCAGATCGGCAACCACATTGCCTCCCTTGTTCAAGATGGCCTCGACGCTACGCGCCAAATCATCGGCAAAGACGGAACCGGTTTCAATTAACCCTCTCGGCTGCTCGAACAACGGTTCGGACGACGCTACCAGCATCACCAGGTCATCGCCATAAGGCGGCGAAACGGTAAAGCTCGGCTGGTCAGGCTGATCACCGATGGAAAACTGTTCGTTGACGCCACGGCGGTTATTGGGTTGCCCGCGGCTCGGCACGAGGTTCAGAAGTTTGCCATCCTCTTGCATGTACATAATGTAGATATAGCTCTCGAAGTTCGGCGACGTTGCCTGCAAGACAACCTGATCGCCCTCCTGCAAGACGACAGCACTGCCATCGACACCAATACTGGCGCCGGCCGATTCGATGCTGTTTCTCTCATGCAAGGGTAGGCTAACCTGCAGGATCTCGCAAAACGAGGCCGAGGTCACGACGACCTGGAAGCTCACATCCCCGACGCCTTCCAGGGACCGCACCGATTGTTTCAATTGATCAAGCTCATCTTGCGAGCCGACAAATCCACTGACCCGAATGCCGCCTTCGTCTTCGACCGCCGTCAGCGGCGCACAGCCGATCTTGGCAAATTCAGAACGCACCCGCTCAAGACCGCCACCTACAGGGACTGCGGCATCCTCAGGAAAAGCACTCCGTTTGGTGCGCGTTGATATCTCAGGAACAGGTGCCGTGACCACAGGAGCCGCAGGAACGGACGTTGCGCTTGTGCCTAGGCTTGGCACGGGCGAAGCGACCGTTGGCGCTGCCGCGAAGGTGCCCTCGGCCGCTCCAAAAGTGCCTTCTGCAGCGCCGAGGGAAGAAGCCGGGGCGACGCTGCCTTGTGCCAGCGCTTGCTGTTCGAGTTCGCCGTTGGACTGGCAAATTGTTGAACTGCCACCGAAGCTAACAGCCTGGCCGCTGCCAAATGCCAAGAACCGTGTTTCATCCTTCAGGGTCTGCGCGGAGGTGCCTTTGAGTTCTCCTGTCCTGGTCAACACATAGTCACCAGAAACTTTGACTCGACTTCTGCCAGGCGTTGACGCTGTAACCTCGATCAACAGCCGTCCATCTAAAGCAAGCTCGCGATCGATCGAGCCAACGCGGGTTTTGTTGTTGATCGGCACTTCATATGTCAACTGTCGACTGGCAGCGGGCACCGTGGTTGTCTCACCCTGTGATGAAACCAGGTCCAGTTCACCGCAATCCAGAAAATCGTCTGGATCGGCTTCGAAGGTCGCCGTGATCAAACCCTTGCTCTGATCCACATGGGTAATGCCGAACCTTGGACCATTCAGACTTTCGATAACCTTAGCAACCGTCTGAGCAACCGTCCCTTCGACATCAGCAATGGTCGCGGGAGCGGGCGGATTGGTAGGCGCCCGATAGGTGACGTCGGGCAATTGCTTGAAGGTTTGCTTGCCACCGCCACTCGAGGCGCAGCCAGCCAACAATACTGATAATATGACGACCGGGGCCTTCGTCTTCATGATATTGCCGCTCCAGTTTCTACACGGAATATGACGAAAATTTTTTAGAATTCCAAACCAAATCTTTTCTCAGGATGCATTCCGAAGTCATGTTGTGGCAAGCTGGTTATCGTCGATTTAGCCGCCTCTGCTCACCTTTGGTTGCCACGCGAGACGGTAGCAATTTGGCTTTGGTTGATTGACAAGCCGCTCGCCACCATGGCCAATATCCAACGAATTTTTCACCTCATTGGCAACGGGACGGGCATCACGTGACCGAGGAGACACCCTCACCATATTTCTGCGTTCTGCCTTGGATTCATATGTTCATCAAGCAGAATAGCCAGGTTTATCCTTGCTGCTTCGGGACAGAAGTCGAGAGTTTCGGCGATGTCAGAGAGGATGATTTCCTCGATCTTGCAAATGGCGAGCCGATGAAGGCATTGCGCCGTAACATGCTCGAAGGCCGCCCCAGCGCTCATTGCACACGCTGCTACGATGCCGAAGCTGCGGGCTTCACCTCATTGCGCCAGCATAAGAACAAGGAGTTTGCCCAATATCTACAGCGCTGCCGTTCGACCGCCCCTGATGGCCATGTCGACGATTTCCAATTGAAGTATCTCGATATCCGCTTTTCCAACATCTGCAATTTCAAATGCCGGTTCTGCGGCCATGCCTCGAGTTCGCTCTGGTATGACGAATACAAGATGCTCTTTCCCGGCTTCGATCGCCCGCGCATTCTAAAAGCCGGCAAATCGGACGACGATCTCTGGCAGCAGATCGAAAAAACACTTTCCCATGTCGAGCATATTTATTTCGCCGGCGGCGAGCCGCTCATCATGAAGGAGCATTACATGGCTCTGCACAAGTTGATCGAGCTTGGCAGAACCGATGTGACGCTCAGCTACAACACTAATATGTCACTGCTGCGCTATAAGGACGACGCGGTGGTCGAGCTCTGGAAGCAGTTCGACAACGTTCATCTCGGCATCTCGGTCGATGGCATCGGCAAACGTGCCGAATATATTCGAAAAGGAACGGTCTGGCCGACATTTCTCAGCAATATCAAGACGGTCAAGGAAAAATGCCCCCATGTCACCATGCGCGGCAACCTCACCATCACCCTCTTCAACGTCATGACCTTCGCCGATATTTTTCGCTATTTGGATAGCAGTAATCTGTTCGATGATCAGCCACTCGACATCAATTTCCTGAACGATCCACCATTTTACTGCGTGCAAATTCTGCCGCCCGAGATGAAAAAGCGCGCCGCCGGACCGATCACTCAGCTGGCGACAGCCCTCGATCGCTCGGACCGCCGCTCGGAGGCCTCGAGCATTCGCGCGATCACTAATTTTATGAACGCCGCTGACGGAACCGAGCATCTCCCGGCTTTCTTCACCCGGACCGACAAGCTGGACGGCTTTAGAAGCGAGGACTTCGAGACGACTTTTCCGGAACTTGCCGGCCTCCGCGATGTTGCGAACGAGATCCAAGCTTAAGCAGCATCGGCCCTCTCCCGCGCCCAACCCCCAATATGGTCCCATGATACGCAGTCGGGTGGTTTGACGGGGAAGAAGGCCGGTGTCGCGCGACTTCAACTAAGGCGGCTGACCATTTGTCAGAAGTTGGTCCGCCCAGAACTAACGAAATCTTAATTACCGAGCACTATGCTATATTTCTTGGTCCATGCGAGGCTGGGTGCCTGTGCCTGGCCTCAAACACTTGCGGGCGGGCAAACGCCCAGGATTGCATGGTCTAGATCGCTGAGCTTAGAAGCGAAGGGTTAGCATTTTCTTTCGCGACGGCTCATTAGGGCAAAATTATCCCCCCAACCTAAGGCGTTGTAATCGCACCACCTGGCTCATCAGCCGGCGCTTCGGGCATGGACCGGCACCTTGCCGAAATCGAAAAGGCGGCTTCCTCGATGATACGGGCGGCTTCGGCCGCACCGTCGCTAAAGGCTATCTTGGCAAGGCGCTGACGGCGCCCATCATGCTCGATGGGATCGAGAAACCGTGAGAGTACATCGCCTAGGCGATACAGATCCTGGCGGCGCAGACAATCGCCGAGGCGATATTGCTGGGCATAGAGAGCACGGCTGAGCTGATCGTCCATCATGGGGTTTTCGTTCGGCATGAACAGGGTCGGCACGCCTGATCGCATCAGCTCGTGGTAAGCATTATAGCCAGCCGCACTGATCCCATAGTCGAAGGCATTGAGGTAGCGGGCGATAGGATAAAGGCGAAGCCGCTTGATCCGGCTTGGCAATGGCCGCTCATGCTGCGCGATCGCCCAATCCAGCCAGACCAGTTGCAGCTCGTCCCTTGCAACCAGCCAATCCAGCATATCGTCTAGCATGTTGCCAAAATCGAAATTATTGCCCGAGCCCAGCTGAAACAAGATTGCCGGTCGATCGAGATCGAGGCCGAGCTCAAACCTGGCGTCGTCCCTTATCGGCATCTCGCCCTTGCTGAGAAGCTGAATCGGTGCCACCTGTCTTGTGCGGTCCCGATGGGTCGTGGTGAGACCGTGATCGAAGATAGCCGCGAGCTCGCCGGGTTCAATCACGATATCGAAATGGCGTTCCCTTGCAATATGATCCTCGCCGGCGCCAGGAATCCACATCGCGCGCCGACACCAGATCGACATGATCGCCGGCCTTGCCGCTAAGGCTCTTAGAAGCCCATCATAGGGCACGTTGCCATCAAAGACGATGACGTCAGGGCGATAGAAATCCAATCGCTCAGCGAGATCTCGATGCAGGCACCGGTTCCAAGCAGTGATGTCGCAGTCCAGGTAGGCGT
The DNA here is from genome assembly GCA_050633905.1 of Geminicoccales bacterium. GTDB lineage: Bacteria > Pseudomonadota > Alphaproteobacteria > Geminicoccales > Geminicoccaceae > JANQPX01. The sequence continues at coordinate 87,612 of JBOEHJ010000018.1, read as the reverse complement.
GAAAGGGGATATATTCGACGGGAAATCCCATCTTCTCCACATATTGCGCCGCCTGCGACATGGTGATGAACACCGGCTCGAACCCATCACCCAAACGGCGGGCGATGGCAAGCTGGCGGGTCAAATGCCCCATGCCGATCCCGTTGGATGAGAAGAACAAGACCCTTTTTCGCAGACCGCCGACCTTCGGCGCGCTTTGGGACACTGCCTTGGAAGGCGGCGGGGAAACCATCGCTGGATGCTGGATCGCGGCCTTGGAAATCGGGCTCATCTTGGATGAAGGCTTGCCGATCAGCGCCTTTAGTCGTTCCCGATGAGCCTCATAGCTAAAACGGTCCTGCACCACCTGGATCGCTTGTGCTTGCTGCACAGTTCTCGCTTCGGGAGAGGCTGAAAGCCGTTCGATCACGCCACTGACCTGGGCAGGCTCGGCGTAGAGCGCAGCTGCGCCAAAAAGCTCTTCAAAATGAGGCGATAGCAGGGCGACACGTCCCGCAGCTAGCGCCTCCAGGATCGCTATGCCAAAAGCTTCGACCCATTGACTGTGATGATAATATACAAACAGATCGATATTGCGCAGGAGTTCGGCAGACCCGATCTGATTGAAGCCCCAGACCTCCCAATGTGGCGGCATAGGATCGGCAAGTGCCTCGAGAAACGGCCCACCACCTAGAATGCTGACGCCAATCCGCGGATCAGCCGGATAGATGTCCAGCAACTGCTCTCGCGTATCCGGCCATTTCATGGGATCGGGACGGCTATGCCGACCAATGACGAAGTGGTCGCCGGAGCGATCATGTTCGGGCGCGGCATCGACCTCGGCGCGCCAGGAGGCTGCATCGATGATGCCAGGCCAGTCATGATCGGCGAGTGGTGGCGGCGTCTTCAGCTTCGACCATTGCTGACGCACCAAAGGCCCCACTGGCGACCAAGGCACCTCGTCATCCAGCAGGATATCGGCATGGTTCGCGATGGCCGCCCAGTCATAAAAAGGCTTGCCACGACCATCAAGGCATGGATGGTTGACCACGAGACGCGTCGTCTCGGCATGAATGCGGAGCGGTTTAAGCGGCAGATGAGCAAGCGTTTGCGGGTGATAGATCAGGCAGAGCGGGCAGTCAAACGCCCCGTCGGGGTCGAGGAGGTCAATCTTCCCGGCGTCGATCAGCGCCCTGATCTTCGGGTTGATCGGATGGGGGTATTTGAGCAGCGAGGCACGGATGTTGAGGATGCCCAGGCGATAGCCGGCTCGGTGGCAAGCCTCGATCTCATGGGCAATGACCGTGCCGGTGCCCCCAGGAAAACGGAGGTCGCTGACCATGAGAATGTCATAGCGACTAGCCATGCTGCATCCCAAAAGCGTTCAGGCTGGGGGACTTCGATCCTGCATTGGCTTGGCGGATGGCTGTTTTGCCGGTCATGGACAGATCGAACGCCACGGCCTCAGACCTTTGTCGGTGCGGCAACCGCAGCACCAGCAATGAGCGGCACAATATGGAAGAGCCGGCAAAGCTCGACAGCTATGAAGCTGATCGCCAAACGATCGGACCCGGTGCAACGTCCGGTGGCACTGATGATCGCCTTTGGCCTGGAAGGGACTGCCTTGCAGCAGGCGATCGCTCAAATAAAGCCGATCGCCCCTGATGATCCGACACCGGTTTTTCTCATCGACCATGCCGACTTCAGCTCGTTGACCAGAGATAGCGTTCTTTTCGAGCATTTTCCCTCGTCAGTGAGCAAGGCTATGGTCGAAGGCGATCCGCCATGGCAACGCTATGCCGAACGACGGCTCGATCTCCTGATCGCGAAATGGCGTCCCGTCTCCATCATCCCGCTCGGTAAAGGATCTCAGAGCCTGCTGTCAAGCTGGCGGGCACGACGCAAATCGGTGCATGACGACAACGCGAGTGATCAAAGGGACTAGGGAATTGTCCGATCAGATTATATCGGTATCAGCCTTCTCCCCTGCCTAACCACCCCAAGGGTACCCTCACATCGGGCGGTTGTGTCTGGGAGAGGGCTGATGCCGAACGATCGGAAAATGCTCTAGTCAAAAACGGATCTTCGATATTATACTTCGATCCGTGGGAGATTGTAGATGAAAGCCTATGTGCGCCATTTTATAGCGCTGTTTGCAGCCGTTTTCGGCTCTCAAGCGTCGGTCGGGAACCAGGCGGAGGCACAAAGCCCTGCCGATGGTCAGGCTTGGGCGTCGGCAAAGGCCGAGGGAACGCGACGTGCTTACGAGTCTTATCTCTCGGAATTCCCAGTCGGCGAGCATGCCCGCGAAGCTTTCACCAAAATCATTCAACTCTCCTCCGATCCAGAGCTCTCCGATGTCGAGGAATTCGTTGAAGGCGAGGTCTTTTCGATCCAGCCGGCAGGCGGCGGCATCGGCGGACTTTACTGATCCACCTGGTTATTTTTCCGGACAGCTAAGCGGTCGATCGCTGATCGCAACATCGTCAATCCAGAGCGTCCGCTGGACATCCTCCTTATAGGTTTCCCATCCCAGATTGATCTGATCGAAGATCGGCGCCTCCCAACGGTAGTCATCGGGCGCATGCATGCATCCCTGCCCGACCCCGCTCACCGAGAGGTCGTCGAGCAATTCCCCATCAATCCCGAGCGTCATGCTATTCTCTCGCCCATCGAAGGCGAACACTAGGCAGACCCAGCGCCCGGTCGGCATCACGGTACGCTTCTTGGCACTGTGCCAACAATCGGTTTTTTGTCCTTTTGGCGTCTCGTAGTTCGCCATCAGCCGGCTGCCTTTGAAAATGCCATCTTCCTCGATCGGTTTAGCACCGCCATAGCGGTATTCGATCACCTGACTGCCGTCTCGGGAAATTCCCTTGCCTTCGATCATCGTCCAGTGAACACGCTCAGTCGGCGCGCTTTCTAGCTTCATCATGCTACGGCCGTAGATAATGTTGTCGGCCATCGGGAAAACTGGCGCGCCCCTAAGGGACAAAAACGCTGTTTCCTTGCCGACGGCCTCGATCTTGACGGATTGTCGGCCGCGATAAGCATCCCCGTTATCGATGCGAATGCTTGGCTCGCCCCGCCGTTCGACCGACCAAGCGCCATCCGGCGACGCACCGACGGCAGATTTCTCAAAGCTGTCGCAAAACGCTCCTTCTGGACAAGCCATCGCAGCCATGGTCGGCCTGGTGACTGCACCAGTTGTGAGTGCGAACAGGTAGGCAGAGACAGCCATCGCCAAGTATGGTGGTATCGAAGATCGCCACATCGAGAAAAGCTCCTTCCTAAAGACGGTTCCCAATGTCTTCTGCGGCTGAAGGGATATTCTACACCTGATCGGCATTTTCTATCCCGAACCAGGCCCCTAGACGATCCAGGCATCACCTGGATTCGAGGAAACACGGCACGATGGCGTCATCCAAGCGTCGAAAAAGCTACTCAAATTCGACGCTTTCATCGTCAAAAGGGGATGATATAGTATGCGCCATCGTAAAAAAGGACAGAAGCGGGGCTGTTGATGCAACAGAATTTTTGGTCGATAGCGTCACCCAGGCGTAGTCTGCAGGGTTTGGCGATGGTGGCGATGTGCGCGATTGCGACGGCGGCCGACGCCAATTCTGACAAACGCGTCGCCTTGGTCGTCGGTAATGGCGCCTATGCGGGCCTGCCGGTGCTGCCCAATCCTTCCCGAGATGCCAATCTGATCGCTGACCAGTTGCGCGCACTCGATTTCGAGGTCATCGAAGTCGTCGATTCCGACCTGGACAGCATGGTCGATGCCGTTCGCCGTTTTGGCAGGCAAGCTGAAGGTGCTGGTGCTGCTCTCTTCTACTACGCCGGACATGGCCTGCAAAATACAGGCGAAAATTATCTTCTGCCCGTTAACGCCGAGATCGAGGACGCCGCCGATCTTCGCTACGAAAGCATGCCGCTGACGCTGGTCATGGATGAGCTTGAACATGCCAGTGCCGACATCAGCTTGGTCATTCTCGATGCTTGCCGGGACAACCCGCTTGCCAATAAAGCTGATACCCGCTCGATCAGCGGCGACCAAGGTCTGGCTACGGTGCGCGGTGCGACCGGAACCTTGATCGCTTACGCCACGGCGCCGGGTGATGTCGCCTATGACGGTGTTGGCGAGCATAGCCCGTTCAGCAGCTCGTTTGCCGAGTGGATCAATGAGCCGGGCCTTGAAATTGGTCTAATGTTCCGCCGAATCCGACAGGATGTTGTCCAGGCGACGGACGGCCTGCAGGTGCCCTGGATCGAAGAAGCAATCATCGGTGATTTTTATTTCGTCCCCGGCGAGCGGGTTGCCGCTCCGCTCCAGCCCGGGGGCCCAAGGCCGTTCGACATCGCGGATTCCGATACCGTCTTTTGGCGAACGATCGAGGAGATGACCACCGAGCAGCAGCGCCGAGCGGGTTTGAATCTGTATCTGCAGGTATTCGCCGAAGGCCAGTTTGCAGGAGAAGCCCGGCAGCAATTGGCGGCTCTCGATGCCGGCAGCGCGATTGCCTCGGACAAGCTGATGGCAGAAGTGGCACCGCCGGGTGCGGGCGCATTCACCGATGTGATCTTCTGGGAAAGCATCAAGCAAAATCCGACGGTTGACGAGCTGGAAGACTATCTTCGCACTTATCCTGACGGCTTGTTTGCGGGTGAGGCTGTTGAGCGGCTTAAGGAGAAGACCCTCGGCCCGACGAGCGGCGAAGACTTTCAGGTCGCCAGCATTCTGGAAATTCCCTTCGGGTCCATTCAATATCCCATGGGCTTTCGTCAGGCGGTGGCTGATCGTGCTATCAGCCCGGATCTTTGGGCGCGTGTTGAAACCATGCCCGAGGCTGGCGAGGTGGTGATCGCCGGGCAGAACGTCGCCCTTGGCGACCAGCTGCGCGGCGCCGATCTTGAAAATGCCAATTACTACCCGCCCCAGGGTGTGACCGGTCCCCTTGGTGGTTTCGGCGTCACCGTGACCGAGCCGAACGGCGTCGAAACGGCGCTAGCCGCGACGATCGAAGTCGGCTTGGACGAAGCCCCCCTTCGCCAGGTCGCCGCCTCATCCGGCATCGGCCCCGTGCCAATGACCCTGACCTTACCCCCGGACCTTGGGAACGAGCCAACGTTAGTCACGGTCGAAGCACTGCCCCATAAAGTGCAGCTGCTGACGCCAACGGCGGAATTGAAACCCGGTGTCCAGTTTAACGTCGAAAGCTATATCGACGTTGCGCTAGCGGTTCCTGAAGGGGCTAACGGCGACCTTGGCGAAATCGTCTACAGCTTCGAACAGCCTACTCGTGGCATCACCAACGGTCAGCCGGAAAAAGTTCGAGAATCGATCCAGATCGCCGGACTGGAACCTGATTACGATGTCCAGACTGAATTCGATGCCTATCTCGGTGTCGGCAACCAGGTTTTACCCGTCAGCCTTCCCGCGGACCCTTCATCCAAAGTCCTGATCGAAGAACTGCCATTCGGCAAGATCGCGCTTGGCGATGGCAGCGAGATTGCTGTCGGTGACTATCTCGATGCGGCCAAGCTGGACGGCATCCAATTTGAAGCCCATCGCCATATCACCGGCCGCGCCGGTCAATTCGTCTACAGCTACAAGGACGGCGATGAACGGTTGATCCAGGCGGTGGGGATCAAATCCTCGGTGCATGATTGTGACCATCTCGCCTCCGATCCCTTCGATGACGATCGGGTTACCGAGGGTCGCTGGCTTTGGCGTGTGCGTGGCGATGGGCGACGGGTTGACAGCTTTATCGAATCGGCCGCCGCCATCCTGGCCTGCTTGTCTGCTGCCGATCAGTTCCCCAACGTCGATCGTTTTCGCCGACAGGTCGCCCGTGCCTATGCCGCCAAATACGACTTTGAGTCGGGACTTCCCTGGATCAAGCCGCTAGCAGATCGCGACGATCCGCCAGCCCTTGCCGGCATGGCGCGTATCTACGCCGAAGGTGCCGGCGTGCCGCAGAGCTATGAGCGAGCCTTCGAGCTTTATCAGCGCTCGGCCGATCTCGGCTATGTCGCCGCGGGCCATGAGGTTGCCAAAGCCTATCGTGACGGTCTGGGCATTCGCCGGGACTACGAACAAGCCGCAACTTGGTTCAAAAAGGCCGCGGATTGGGGTTTTGTCTGGGGTCAGCTCAATATGGGCAAGAATTACCTCAGAGGCCTAGGCGTTCGCCAGAATGATGGTGCCGCCGTCGCCTGGTTCCAAAAGGCGATCGAGCAAAACAATGGCTGGGGCATGATCATGCTGGGCCAGCTTCATCTTCAAGGCCGCGGCGTGCCGCAATCCGTTGACCAGGCCATCGCCTTATTCCAACAGGCCTCTGATGTCGGCCTGGAACAGGGCGATATCGAACTCGCGCAGCTCTATCTCAAGGGCGAGTATGTCGAGCAGGATCCAGCGCGCGCCGTGGAGCTGTTGAAGGTCGCCCTCGCCAAATACGAAAGCAACAACGCCAAAATCGAGCTCGCCAAGCTCATGATGAATGGCACTGGATTACCAGCTGATCCTGCAGGCGGCCTAGCTCTCCTTGATGAAGTCATTGCCTCCGAGGACCCACAAGCCAAGGGGTATGGTCTGACGACGAAGGCGCGAGCCTATGAAAGTGGTGACGCCGGTGTCACTGACAAGCAGCAGGCGATCGGTCTCTATCAGCAGGCCGCTGAGCTCGGACATAAATCGGCATTGGAACGCCTTGGCCGTCTCTATCGGAATGGCAATGGCCTCCCGCAGGACTCGGCGAAAGCACGCGAACTGTTTGAGACCGCAGCCGTGGACGGCCACACCCGTTCCGCCTACCGCCTCGCTGATATGCAGCTCAAGGGCGAAGGTGGACCGGCCGATGTTGAAGCTGCCTTATCCTGGCTCGGCCGCGTGCTTCGTCAATCCGGCAGCAAGAAGTTGCGCGAGCAGGTCGTGGTGTTGCTGAACCAGGTGCCCTCGCAGCAGCAGGTCCAAACCATCCAGACCTGGCTCAAAGAAGAAGGGTATGATCCAGGCCCAGCCGATGGCTTGATGGGCGCATCGACGCGAAACGCCATCATGGCCTTCGAAAGCAGCCGAGGTTTGGTCCCGCAAGGGCAACCCAGCCCTGTGCTGCTCGCTGAACTCTCGCCGAGGTAAACAAGCCGTGCGTTGTCACATTTTTTTCTTCGCCTTCGCGTTGGTGCTCGCCATCGGCGCAGCACATCGGGCTGATGCCGATGAAGGGCGCCGCATCGCCCTTGTGATTGGCAATGGCGCTTATCAGCATGTCCCCGCTCTGCCCAACCCAGCCAGAGATGCGCGTGCGATCAGCGATGCGCTGGAGCGGCTCAATTTCGAGGTGACCACAGCCATTGATCTTGGGCTTTCCGACATGACCGGTGTCATCAGGAGCTTTGCGCGTGGCAGCCGCTCCGCTGAGATCGCTTTGGTCTTTTACGCCGGCCATGCTGTACAGGTGGAAGGTCGGAATTATCTTTTGCCGGTGGCGGCCGACATCCATACTCCGCGCGATCTCGCCTATGATTCCATTCCACTCGACATGATCACGAGCGAGCTGAAGGCGGGCGGTCCCAAGCTCAGCATGCTGCTTTTGGATGCGTGCCGTGACGATCCGCTCTCGGAACGTTTTAAGGCCCAGGCCGGTCAACTCGGCCGCAGCATCGAGACAGGAAGCGGCCTCGCCCAAACCCAAGGGGCCGCCGGCATGCTGATCGCCTATGCGACCGCCCCCGATCAGGTAGCCCTCGACGGCGAAGGCCTGCATAGCCCATTCACCCAAGCTCTTCTGGAATGGATCGATCAGCCAGGCCTCGAAGTCGGCCGCGTTTTCCGACGGGTTCGAGAGCGCGTCATGGACCTGACAGGCGGCACCCAGGTTCCTTGGGTCGAAGAAGCCGTGATGGGCGAATTTTACCTGAATGGTAAAGCGAGTCAGCAGGCAACGGCCGATCAAAGCCCGGAGGGGCTGTTCTGGCAAAGCGTGCAGACGATCGAAGATCCGGCCGAACGACTGGCCGCCTTGCAACGCTATCTCGTCGTCTTTCCCGAGGGTGACAATGTCGAGGATGCGCGACGCCTTCGCCGCACCTTGATGGCCAATCTCTCAGCCGAAATGCAGGCGGAAAATAAGAGCGATCTGTTCGGCATCCAAAAGCTCGAACTTCAGCCACAACCATCGGCAACCGATCTTGCCGCTCTCCAATCCCAAGCCGAGGATGCGGGCAGTGCCTTGCAATCCGCCCCGCGCTCGGAGATCGCAGGCGACGATCCGCTAAGCCTTTGCCAGCGCGTCGGCGGCGATCCTCTTTCCAATCCTTGGCTAGATGGGCGCTGGCTGAAGAACCGCCGCCACCCGCCATCGCCGAGCTTCCAGCGCCTGAACCCCAAGGTCGCGATTGAAGTGTGCAGCCAGTCGCTGGCCAGCCTCGGCTCTGACCTAGAGGTCGAAGCCTTGCTCGGACGAGCACTTGCGGCAGCTGGACGACAAAGCGAGGCCCTTCGTTATCTCCGCCCCGCCGCTGATCAAGACAACCCAATCGCGCAATATACGCTGGCCACGATCCTACAACAGGGCTTGCGTGGCGCACCAGATTACGAGACCGCCCAGTCACTTTTCCAAGCAGCGGCGGATCAGGGCCATGTCGGCAGTGCTTTTGAGCTTGGCCTGATCTATCGCCACGGCACCGGCGTCAAGCCTGATCCGATCCTGGCGCTCGCCTGGCTCCGGCGCGCCGCGTCCGGCGGCTATGAATGGGCGCAATACGAACTCGGTTTGTTTTATTTTTCCGAAGGCATGTCCGGACAGCCCGATATGCAGCAGGCGGCAATCTTTTGGCAGCAGGCGGCTGAGCAGGGTCATGCAGCCTCGGCGCAAGCACTTGGCATCATGTTCAAGGAGGGGAACGGGGTTCCCGCCAATTTCAGTGCGGCCAGCAAATGGCTTAGGCTGGCTGTCGTGCAGGGCTATCTCCAAGCCCAGCGCCCGCTAGCCGAGACCTTGCTCCTGACCGGTGGTGGTGTCGAGACCGAGACCGAGGCGATCCAGCTTTTGGAACAAGCGGCCGCGCGGGACGATCACGATGCCGCCTTGATGCTTGGCCGCCTGCATGCCGGCTTTCGAACCAGCGCAAATGATCCCGTCGTCGCCGCTTACTGGCTGGCCAAGGCGCATGAGATGACCAACGGCGAGAGCGACGCGGCCACGACGTTCGCCGGTTTGCCAGGAGATGCCGTGATCGAAGCCGTGCAGCGTGCCTTGTCGGATGTCGGCTATGATCCCGGAGCCTTTAACGGCAGGCTCAGCCAGGAGACCGTTCAAGCGATCGGATCGTTTCGCCTGGATACAGGCGTGATCACAACTGATGAAGTTTCGATCGACCTGCTCGGAAAGCTCATCCTAGCCCAGCGCGGCTGACCGCTTTGCTCGACATGCGCGCCCTCGATATGGTGTTCATTAGCTATGATGAGCCCAATGCCGAGCACAATTTCAAGGCTCTGAAAGAGCGTTGTCCCAGGGCCAAACGCGTGCATCGGGTCAAGGGCTTCGATGCAGCGCATAAAGCGGCAGCGAGGCTTTCGGAGACCGATCTCTTTATCACGATCGACGCCGATAATATCGATGTTGAGCCGGAGATCGTCAACGCCGCCATCAATGTGCCGAACCTTTCCCTGAACAGCGTCGTCACCTTCAGTGCGACCAACCGGCTGAATGGGCTCATCTACGGCAATGGCGGCGTCAAGGTCTGGCCAAAGCAGCTGACCCTGGACATGAAGAGCCATGAGACCGCGGATAGCGAGAATGCCACGACCGAGTTCTGCTGGACCTTGGATTGGCATACCGACAAGCGTATCGCGTCTGCCATCGATGTAACCTCCACCCCTTTCCAAGCTTTTAGGGCGGGCATTCGAGAAGGTACAAAGCTGATGACCCCTGATGGCCTGACGCCGAAACGGGTCTATCCGGACCTTCCCCTCAAAGATGCCTTTCGCCGCCATGTATGGAAGGGAAATGCTGATCGCCTCGCGATCTGGTGTTCCGTCGGCGCGGATGTCAAAAACGGCCTGTTCGCCATGTATGGTGCCAGATTAAGCAGCGCCCTTTTGGCCTTCGACGATTGGGATCACACTGTCATCAACGACTTCGAGACCTTCCGCCGCTGGTGGTTCGACGTGATCGTGCCGAGGGTCGGTCTCGGTGTCGACAATGGCCGCCTTCTTTGGCATGAAATCCGCCGCGAGGGTGATCGGCTACGCAAAGGTCTTGGCCTTCATTTAGCCGACCTGGATGAAGAGGGATCACGCTTCTATAAACTAACCCACGCGCCCGAAGCCAAGACTGGGCGCATGCTTAGGGTGGATGACGCCGATCGTCAGCCCTGGCAGATCACCGACAACGGATGATGGCGGCGACGAATGACAGGGATGCCAAAAACAGTGCTGCATGACATCGGCGGATATCGCGTCCCATGACCAACCGGATAACGAGCAACCTTGCCCGGGCCATGAAGGCCCTTTGGCCAGGTGGCAGGCCTTTTGGTACACTCACGCCACCGCCGATATCTCCCGAGAACAGCACGCAGAACTTGCCAGATGGCGGCAAGGTCAATGTTATGCTGATCTCGGTAATCGGCATGGAAGCGGCGGCGCGGGATCAAATGCTTGACTGGATGGTTGAGGATTGCCAATCCCAGGGAAAAACCCCAGTCTTCATCATCGATAATCTGGATCTATCACCCTGGATCGAGCGCCGGCTCCTGATCGAACATCTGCCAAGCCTCACCCACCAAACCGACCTTGCCCCCGACCTCGACTGGGACCTTTACCTCAAGCGGCGCCTTTTGCAGATCAAGCGCAAATGGCGATCGGGCGAGATCGCCGACCTCGGAGGAAAACTGGGCGAGATCGAAAAGATCGTCCAAGGACAGACGACCAAAGGTGATGATCTCGCCACCGAGCCCATCGGACGCCGGGGCTGATGCAACAACGAAACGATCCTCACGCGATCGCACAGCCAGAAAAGGACGAAAAGGCATGCATTGCCGAGGTCGGGCTTGGCGGTGAGGTTTTTTTGTTCCTTCATGCAGGCGGTCTTCCAACCAAGGATGTGGCAAAGCAGCTCGCATCGCTCGGCTGTTTCGGCAAGCCCGATGCCCATTTCGATCTGGATGGACCGATGTGGTCGGCACTTGCCGGTGCAAAGGCCGACAGCTTTGCCACGTATCTCGTTAGCCTGGTCGATCGTACGGACAGGTCGACCGGGCTCCTGTCTGCGATCATCGACTACCGCGATCTTCTTTGGCTTGAGCAACGCTCGATCTTTCAAGAACAACTTCGACAAAGGCTCCGGGTTATCCGTGTGACCTTTCTCGATCAGGCCTTGCAAGCTTTTCGGCGCGCTGCACTTGCACGATCAGGACATGATACGACGCCGAGCTTTAACGAGATTGCGCGAGAAATGATCGGGATCGAAGAGGCGGAACAAGCGGGCGATGTCTTTTGCAAACGCCATGGACAGCCAAGCGCCAAACTCTGGGTCGAGGATCTGGCAAGACCGGGCGTTCCATCTCTAAGCGGCCTTCTTGCTCGCTTCTCGATGGCGAGGTCCGATGACCAGCCAATCCTCCCCATCCCTTCCCCCGGTAACGCCGAGCTGGAGGCGGTCACCGCCTTTCGCGCCGAAGCCAAGCATCGCCACTGGTCCCACGCCCTCCTACCCCATCGGTTCTAATCACGATGTCAGTCTGCTCAATCCGTCGCTGCTTTCGCTCGTTCCTCTTGTTTGGACTATTCGCCCTGCTCTCGGTCACATCGAATGAGGTTCCGGCTGAAAGCGCCGATCACGCGAAAAAAATCCTCTCGATCCTTGCGGAACAACGCAACGACGAACACCCCGTCGTTCTGGTTAAGGTTGGCGAAACCGATGACATCGAGGCCAGCCTCCTGGGCGAGAACATCGAGCCTGACCTCATCAAACCTGAGAATAACGCGGCCTACTACGTAACAAAATTCGTCCATCGCCTCCGCCGTTACGGCAAGCTCTGGATCCTGTTGGATCATCGGGAAGAAGAACTCAACCAGGCCCTGCGGGAGCGTTTTCTCGAGGATTATCGGGTCGAGCAGGATCAGAGCTTCGGCCATCTGAGCTTGATCGCCGTGGTCAATGAATTCGCGACCGACGCCTCACCCGACAACAAGGTTGCGCTCGCCCCCATCGCGCGGGTGAACCATGTCGTGACCGACCTCACGCTCATGCCGAACGATCACTCGATGCTCATCACGACCAAGCGTGGCGACGTTCATTACGTCGATTTTCAAACAGGGGAAGAGATCGAGCAGCGTGTTCTTTTGAAACTCGACGACGCCCTCGCCGAAGAAGGAGAAATCCATCAAGTCGGCGAGGCCGGCCTGATCGGTATCGCGCTACATCCTGACTTTCCCACCACGCCCAAGCTCTATCTGCATTATAACCTCGATCGCAAAAACGGTGAGCGGGTGGCAAGAATCGCCGAGTGGTTATTTTTAGATGAAGGGGCCGGCGCTCTTGAGATTGATGTCGCGAGCGAGAACATTTTCCTGGACATTCCCCAACCCGCTAGCAACCACAATGGTGGCGATCTTGCCTTCGGCGCAGACGGCTTTTTATATATTGCCATCGGCGACGGCGAGGAAGGTGAATGGGTCAAGGGAAGAGCCGGAGCCGCAAGCCTCCGCGGAAAAATCCTGCGTATTGACGTCAACCGATCATCGAACGACCTCGCCTACGCCATCCCGCCAGATAATCCCTTCATCGGCGATGATGCCTTGCCGCCTGAAACCTTTGCCTGGGGGTTCCGCAATCCCTGGCGGATCGCCTTTGCGCCGGATGGTCGGCTGATCGCCGGCGATGTCGGCGAGGATGTCCATGAAGAGATCACCGAGGTCCAACCCGGCCGACACCACGGATGGCCTGGGATGGAGGGAGACTGGTGCCGCCTGGAAGCAATCTGCGATCCCGGTAGTTCGGTCAGTCCTCTATTCCAATATGGCCGCGATACTGGCATGTCGGTGACCGGCGGCGATGTCTATCAAGGCAGTGAAATCCCTTGGCTGAACGGCGCCTATGTCTTTGCTGATTTTAGCAGCGGCTGGATATGGTCGCTCGACCTGCCCGACAACAACCGCCTCCTTCCCGCCGAAGAAATCACCGAACTCGGTCGCTGGACGATCGAGTTCACCGCCTTCGCCAAAGCAGGCAACGGCGACCTCTATCTCGGTGATCTGCGAGGCCGCATCTATCGCTTGGCCCCACTATCCGATACCGAACAGAAACCCGACAACACCGTAAGCGAAGCCAAGTCTTAGAGCCCGTTCGGAAAGTTCTCGAACGATTTCATTGCCTTACAAGTGATCCTCCGGATGGTAATGTCCCTAGCATCCGCTTCGTCTCTTGCCACTCACGATGATCCACATCGCCGCACATCAAGCTCCTCGCATCTACCGATGGCCAACACCATGAAATCAATCAGTAATTTTTCGCAGGGGCTCTTAGTGGTGTAACCACGTCATTTGGTTCCAACAACCTTCGAAGAACCTGCCAAGAAATCGAAGTGTATACCAGATTTTGTCGGGTTAGCGTCTGAGCACCTCATACCAAACCACCTGGCGATTGACGGGTCTGTCCCACCAATCGGGTCAGCTGGCTGATCTCGTCTTCTTGACGTTTGGTTAACGTTGCTGTGCTAAAACTTTCGCTGATCCATACGATCCTGGGAATTTGAGCCTTGCACCAACTTCCTTCCCAGGTGGGTGGATTTCCAGGATCACATGGACCAGGAACCGTCATAGCGCCAAAGCAGTTAAATCAGCGTTAACGCTCCCACTGATCACCCTCACGCCTCGACCTGACATGACGGGAGCCCGGACGGTGTCTGGCAAGTCAAGCCGCCGGCTGCCAGCCGGTTAGCTGGCTACTCGTCTTGGCAGATCTGAGTCATCACCGTCAGCGTCGGACTCGGACCGCGGACCGTAGCTGTGGATGCGTTCGGCGACGTTTTTGATTTCCGCCTTGGTGAGGAGCGGCGGGCCGCCGGCCTGGAGGGTATAGTAATATTGTTTGGCCAGCGTCTCGACCTCGATGGCGAGCCACAAGGCTTTGGGGATGTCGGGGCCGACGGCGATCATACCGTGGTGAGCAAGCAGGCAGGCTTTCCGGTCTTTCAGAGCCTTGATCGTGTTGTCCGACAACGCCTGGGTGCCGAAGGTGGCATAGGGTGCGCAGCGGATGTCGTCGCCGCCCGCGACCGCGATCATGTAGTGGAGGCGCGGGATGGCTTTTTTCAGAATGGCGAGCGTGGTGCAGAAGGTCGGGTGCGCGTGGACGATCGCATTCACATCTGGTCGGTTGTTCATGATATCAAGATGAAAGCGCCATTCGGTCGATGGCACGAGGTCGCCTTCATAGCTGCCATCTTCATGCATGAAGACGATGTCTTTAGGCTTCATCGACTTGTAGGGCCTGCCCGACGGCGTGATCAGGATGCCACCTTCGACGCGCGCTGACACATTGCCGGAGGTGCCTTGATTAAGGCCGGAGTCATTCATCTCGAGACAGGTATCGATGATCTCCTGACGTATTTTCTTGGACTTTGACGGTGGCAGCTTGGACAACGGTTTGTCTCCTTAGGGCAAAATGCTTCGGTCTTGGCGCGTATCGGATCAGGTTGTTCAGACGGCCACGATCTCAGGGGCAGGTGTTCAACGATTTCTTTACCCGACATCGATAAGATCGCACAGGTTCTCTGGTCTATGCGATCCTGGGAATCCGCCCGCCGAAAAAAGACGCAACGCTGGTCGCAGACTCCCTCGGTCGCATGGACTAGAACGCCAATCTGGCATCGATGGGTTAACATGCGCTTACGCTCATTTCGGTTGAAGCATATTTCGATCAAGTGACGTCGGCGCCGGTCCATTTTTACACCCAACCACCCCCAAGACGCCCTCGGTTCGGGCGGTCGAGGAGGGGGGAGCCGGCGGTGAGGGATCTGAAAATGTGCTGGGGTCGGTCGATCAGGAAACAAGATTGATCAGCGGCTCGCCGTTGAGGAAACGGCGGACCTCCTCGGCGAGCATGTCGGCGGCGTTGGTGACGGTTTTGACCGATGCGCCGGCGATGTGTGGGGTGAGCGTGACGTTAGGGAGTTTGAGCAGCGGCGAGGTCGCCGGCACCGGCTCGATCCCGAAGGTTTCGAGCCCCGCACCCGCAAGTTTTCTAGTGTTAAGAGCCTCGTAGAGCGCGTCGTAGTCCACCAGCGGGCCGCGGGCCGTATTGATGAAATAGGCGCCGTTCTTCATTTTTTCGAACTCGGCCTTGCCGATCATGCCGGTGGTCTCCGCTGTGACGCGAGGATGCATCGTCACGATATCGCTTTCTTCGAGGATTATGTCGAGTGAGACTTGTTTAACACCGTCGTCGAAATCGTCGGGCGACAGCTGCACATACGGATCGGAGACCAAGATGCGACAGCCAAAACTCTTCAAATGACGGACGACCTTCGTCCCGATATGGCCGTAGCCGATGATGCCGACGGTCATCTCGGCGAGTTCGCGTCCTGTCGTGTCGGCTCGGTAGAGATGGCCAGACCAGTCGCCGTCAGTGGCTAACGCCATGTGCCCCGTCGTGATCAGGCGAGTCTGGCTGAGAATCATGCCGATGGTGAATTCGGCGACGGCGCCGGCGTTCCGACCAGGCGTATTCACCACCTGTATCCCCCGGCTGCGGGCCGCACCCAAGTCGATATTGACGGGGCCGCCACGGGAGATGCCGATAAGCTTGAGATCAGGGGCGGCGTCGATCACGGATTGGGTGATCGGGGCAAGGTGGCCGATGAAGATCTCCGCATCCTGGATCAGCGGGATGACGTCTTCAGGCGTGCCGAAATATTCTTTCAGCTCTGCCAATTCAATACGATCTAAAGTCCCACCTCGACCCGCCGGGTCGTAGCCGTGGGTCATATCTTCGTCTGGCCAGTTTTGGCAGTGTTCACGAATCGTAAAGTCTCGATTGGGAATGCGATTCAGGAAGGCAATGAATTTTTCCGGAAGCATGAAGTTGTCGCCGATGACGGTGACGCGAACAGGATCTTTTCGAGGGTCTGTCGTCATGGTCAGGCTCCCCGGGCTGATTGGTAGAGCGTCTGCCAGACGCTGTTCATCTGCAGATAACCATCGCGATAAGCCGGAAAGAGTTGTTCGTAGGCCGCACTGAGCCGCTCGTCGACTGGTTCGAGATCGCCGAGATAGGGCGTCACCCAATCGCTCAATCCATCGGCGATGTTTTCGTAAAGCCCGATCGAAACGGCTGCCGTCAGTGCGGCACCCGCAGCCCCTGCTTCCGCGCGCTCAACGATACGTACAGGTGCGCCGACCGAGGCTGCCAGGATCTTTCGGCAAAGGGCGCTGTTCGCAGCACCGCCGGCGAGGCGGATTTCCTCGGGCTTGTGGTCGAGGGCGCGGTAGCAATCGCGGCCGGCGAACGCCATGCCCTCATAGATCGCACGCATCATGTCGCCCGGTCCCGTGCGCGTCGACAAGCCAAGGAATTGGGCCCTCGCCTTGGGCTCGACAAACGGACCGCGTTCGCCGTTCTCGGATATGAAGGGATGGAACAGCAAGGTGCCAGGGCGGGCATCGCCGGCTCGCTTGTCCAGATTCAAAAGCAAGTCACGCCTGTCGATGCTGTCGACACCAGCAAGTTCCGCAGATTGCGCCGCAATACCCACCAGCCAGTCGATGTTGAGGGTGGCGGCCATATGGGACTGGAAACCGGCCCAGGTGCCAGGCACCACAAACGGCATCACATAGCCGACCTGCTCGTCCGAGATCACCACATCCCCAGCGTTATCGAAGATACGGATATGCATGCCGGTGGAACCGAGGATCGAGATCCCGATATCGCGTCCGGGCTCATAACCGCCAGCGCCCAACGTGGTGGCGATGACATCGAGCGGACCAAGCACCACAGGCGTCCCCGCCAGGAGGCCGGCCGCAGCGGCGGCCTGACTTGTAAGCGGCGCGTGATGGGAGGAACCATCCATGATCGGCGGACGCAGATGGGCGATGTCCCGAAGGTCGAGCAGGTCGAGTACCGCATCGTCATAAGCGCGCGTTCGATAATTACCGTAGGTGAACACGCCTTCAGACGGATCGGTCGCCCGTTCACCAGTCGCTTTAAAATACAACCAATCCTTACAATGAAGGGCCGACGTGGCCCGGCGTATGACTTCAGGTTGGTGTCGTTTCAGCCAGGCGATCTGGCCGCTTTGGATGGCGGGGTTGATCGCAGTGCCGGTGATTTTTTGTAACTCTGGGCCAATGTCGGAGGCGCGCCACTCTTCGATGATCGGGGCGCTGCGTGCGTCCAGCCAGAGCCATGCGGGGGCGACGGGCTCGCCGGCCTTGTCAATCAGCCAGGTGCCGTCGCCCTGGCCGGTAATAGCGAGGGCTGTCGTGCGAGACGCGAGGTCCGGGACTTTCTCCGAAAGCAGACGCAAGGCCTGCGCAGCGTCGAGCCAAGTGCGCTGCACTTCTTGTTCGGCGCCGCCGTTATCGAGGTAGTCGACAACGTTCGGCACGCCGGCGCTGTCGACCTGCTTTCCATCATGGGTGAAGGCGACGGCCTTGATCACTGATGTTCCGGCATCGAGGCCGATGATCAGGTTCTTCGTCATGCCGCAGCATCTCTTTTGTTGAGGCCGTGATGCAGAGCATCACCACTGTCACCATCGAACAGATGGAGAGCGTTGAGTGGCAGGGTGATCTCGATGTCGCTGTCAATGGGAGCTTCGACCGTTCCATCCGTCACAGCGATCATCAGCTTTCCGCCGGTCTCGATGCCAAGATGGGTCTGATCGCCTAGCCATTGATTAGAGGTAACACGCCCCTTCAGCACCGGTCCAAGTTCGGGAGCTGCTCCTAGCTGCATTTGGTGGGGACGAATACCGAGGGCGAGTTTTCGGCCGTCGGTCAGGTCGCTGTCCGCGGCGGTTCCGATCGGCAAATCGAGTGAGAACCCGGTGGTCCCACCACCTTCGGACGCCTGAACCTCCAGGCGGCGACCCTCCCCCCCGTTCCGCGACAGCGTAACAAAGACATTCATCGGGGGCTCACCGATAAAGGAGGCGACGTAGAGATTGGCGGGGCGGTCTTTGAGGTCTTCGCCTGTCGCATATTGCATGAGTTTGCCATTGCTCATCACGGCGATGCGGTCGGCGAGAGCGAGTGCCTCGGTCTGATCGTGGGTGACGAAGATGGTGGTGAGCTTGTTTTGGATCAGATAATCCTTGATGCGGGCACGCAGGACGGCGCGCAGCTGCGGCTCCAACTGGGACATAGGTTCGTCGAGGAGGTGGACGTCGGCATCGCGGGCAAGTGCTCGCGCTAGCGAGGTGCGCTGCTGCTGGCCGCCGGAGAGCGTGGGCGGGTAGCGTTCCAGAATGTCTTCAATTTCGAGAAGGGCCGCGATCTCTTGAACCTTAGCGTCTACCTCCTCGCGCGAACGGCGGTCGCGAAGCAGGCCGAACGCGATGTTGTCCCGGATTTTAAGCGGCGGGTAGAGCGCATAGCCCTCGAACGCCATCGCTATATTTCGATCGGCAGGAGCAAGATCGTTCAGGCGACGGTCGCCTGCCTTGATTTCGCCGGAGGTCACGCCTTCGAAGCCGGCGATCATGCGCAACGTCGAGGTCTTACCACAGCCACTGCTGCCGAGCAGGCCGACGATCTCGCCGTCATTGATGGTCATGTCGACGGCGTCGACCGCCAGCACGTCAGGCTCGCGTTTGATCTTGTAGAGCTTTGATACCTGCTCCAGGATGAGCGTGCTCATGGGGCAGAGCCTCCCAGGCGCTCGCCGGTTTCAGCATCGAAGAAGAGGAATTCGTCCGGCGCCAAGTCGAGCCAGACTTCTCGGTGACCGCGCGGAAATTTCGCCGCTTCCGTTTCGGAACAGGACGCTAGCAGCTCACCGCCATCCTCTGTCTTCAGCAAAAGCACCGAGCGCACATTGAGCGGCGTGACAGCGTCCAGCTCGGCCCGCAGGTTGGTCTCAGTCCGCGTCATGCTCACCCTGATATGCTCCGGCCTCACCCCTACCAAACAGTCGCGGTCGCCAGCGCCGACGGGCTTAACTTGAAGTTGGTGGGTCTGACCGAAGAGGTTGACCGAGGTTTGGTCCCCGTCGACGCTAAGCCGCGCCGGCTTGAGGTTGATGGTAGGATCGCCCAGGAGGCGGGCGACTTTGGTCGACACGGGATCGCGATAAGTTCGCACAGGTGTGTCGATCTGGGCGAAGCGATTGTCGTCGAGGACAGCGATACGGTCGCCGAGCGCCATCGCTTCCTTGTAGTCTTGGGTGACGTAGAGAACGGTGGCGTCGGTTTGTTTTAGAAGGCGCGGCAGCTCGATACGCATCTCGTAGCGGAGCTTGGCGTCGACATTGCGGAGCGGATCATCGAGCAGCAGCAGCTTAGGGCCGCGCACGAGGGAGCGGGCCAGCGACGTGCGCTGCTTTTGACCGTTCGAGAGCGCTTTCGGCAGATGCGTCAGGACATGGTCGATTTGCAGCAGGTCGGCGACCCGTTGCACCCCTTGCCGAACGTCGGCTTCGGACTGTTTGAGCGCTCGAAGCGGGCTCGCGATGTTGTCGAACGCGGTCATATGCGGGTAGAGCGCAAAATTCTGAAACGCCATGCCGAGTTTTCTCGACTCGGGCGGCTCGTGGATGACACTTCGTCCCTCGATGCGAATGTCGCCTTCTTCAGGATCAAGCACGCCGGCGATTAAACGGAGTAGTACGGTCTTGCCACCGCCGGAGGGACCGAAGATCGCAACTGTCTCGCCCTTGGCAACATCGAGGGAAACACCATCCAGCACCGTCTCCCGTTTAAATTTTTTAGTCACGCGATCGAGGTTCAGGAAAGTCATGGCAGTCAACCCTTGACCGCGCCGAGGGAAAGTCCCTCGACCAGGTAGCGCTGGGCCGCGATGGCAAAGGCGAGCGTCGGGATAATCGAGAGGATGAGGGCGGCGGCGATCTGGCCGTACTGAATGCCGGATGCGGTGACGAAGGCAAGTGCACCGACAGTGACTGGCTGCTTATCGGCGGACGCCAGGATCAGGGCGAACACGAAATTGTTCCAGGCGAAAATGAAGGCCAGCAGCGCAGCGGCAGCGATTCCGGGCAACGCGAGTGGCACCGCCACTTTCAAGAAGGTTTTGAGCCAGCCATGGCCATCAATGCGGTGAGCGTGCTCGATGTCCTCGCTGACATCTTCGAAATAGCCGCGGGTGATCCAGAGAATGAGCGGCAGGGTGATCAGCTGGTAGACCCAGATCAGGCCGAAATAGGTATTATACAGGCCAAGCGTCTGGAAATAGCTGAGCAGAGGCACCAGCACCAAAAGGGGCGGGGCGAAGCGGAAGGAGAGGATCGTAAAGGCGATGTCCTCGCCGAGCCGGAACTTGTAGCGGGCAAAGGCGTAGGCTGCGGGAATGGCGAGGACGATCGAGAGCGCCACCGAACACGACGCTAGAATGAAGCTGTTCAGCAGATTGCCCATGAACGCGATCTCGAGGGTGCCGGCATTGGTCTCTAGCTTGCCCGAGATCAGGGCGACGTAGTTCTCGAGCGTTGGCGTGAAGATGAAAGACGGCGGCATGCGCAGGATGTCCTGGTTGGTCTGGAAGGACATCAGAAACACCCAGAAGATCGGGAACAGGAAAAACAGCCCGACCAGGGTCAAGAGAACGCCTCTAAGTATGCGGGCGCCCGTGGCGTCGCGACCGGTCATTCTGCACCCCGCGCGTGTTCACGCAGCTTCAGCCACTGCTTGATGAAGATGTTGGACATGATGAAGGTGATCACCCAAAGCACCATCAAAAGGGCGGCCGAACGGCCGACATTGGTATATTGAAAGCGCTCCAGATAGCTTTGCACCTG
This sequence comes from Geminicoccales bacterium, assembly GCA_050633905.1. Classification (GTDB taxonomy): domain Bacteria; phylum Pseudomonadota; class Alphaproteobacteria; order Geminicoccales; family Geminicoccaceae; genus JANQPX01. Next base: position 66,652 of record JBOEHJ010000018.1, on the reverse strand, counting down.
GAACACCATCAGCGTGTCACCAGGCCCGCCCTGGGTCATGGCGTAGATGATGTCGAACTGCTGGATGCTCTCCAACATGCGGAACAGCGAGGCCGTGATGATGTAGGGGGTCAGCATCGGAAGTGTGATGCGGAAGAACACGAAGGTCCAAGGCACACCATCCAGTTCGGCTGCCTCGAAGGGCTGCTTCGGCAAAGCGCGTAATCCCGCGAGCAGCAGGATCATCATGAAAGGCGTGTAGACCCAGACATCGACGATGACGACGGTCAAAAGTGCAGTCGATGGCGAAGACGCCCAGCGGAAATCCTCAAACCCGACCAAGCTTGCGAGATAGCTGAGAACGCCGAAATTCGGATTGGTCATCAGCTTCCACATCAAGGCTGCGATCGCAGGCGCGATCATCAACGGCATGATCAAAAGGAGACTCATAACGTCGTTCAAGATAGTGCGCTTGCGCAGCAGCAGCGCGATGCCTAGGCCGAGAAGCAGCTCGAAGCCTACGGTAAAGACGGTATAGAGCAACGAGACGCGGATCGTGTTCCAAAAGGCGGGATCGCTGAAGAAGCCAATATAATTGTCGAACCAAACGAAGCCGCGCATCTGTGGGAAGGCAAGATTGTAGCGCTGGAGCGAGTAATAAACGGCGGTGACGAAAGGAATGATGATGCCGATACAGACCAGGAGTGCCGGCAGGCTCAGCAAATAGGGCAATGCCGCGCGCATGAAGGGTCGCTTCGGCGATGGGCCAGCCTTGGTGTTGATGACGTCAGTCGCCACGGCGTTTCGGCTCCGTGGTTGGGCCCATGGGATGCGGATTGTGCCGCCGCCTTACGGGTTGATCGTTTATTAACGTTTCAATGCCAACATGTTGGTGCTTGCTGGTCCATGCGATCTTTGGAATCCATGCGGTCATCGGAATTCTATCCTGGCGGGCAGACTCCGAGGATCGCATGGACCAGATCTCAAGCGTATCGGGCAAAGGTTAATATCCGCTTAATGGGGTTCGTTCCTGGCCGCCGCCCGCTGGGATGACCGGGTTGCGCCGGCCATCCCACTGCGTTTCACCGCACCGGCCTTAGATGTCGACGGCGTTGCCGATTACTCCCGCCAACGCTGTTGGTCGCACCGACCTAGAGGCCGTTTTGGCGGAGCTGGCGGTCAACGTTTTCGGCGAGCTGGTCTAGCCCCTCGCCGACCGGCACCTCTCCTGCCACCATCTTTTGCAGGCTTGCCGCCCATTCGGTGGTGAGGTTGGCGAATAGCGGCTGCGGGGTGAAGTAGATCTTCGAGCCAGGCGCGCTCTCGTTGAACTGCTCAAGGTAACCCGGATAGCTAGCAGCAATACGCTCCTGGAAATCTCCTGAATCCCAGACCGACTGACGGACGGGGTTCACGAAGTCCATCTTTTCCGCGCCGAACAGGCCATGCTCGGTGCCGGTCGCCCACTGCATGAAGTTCCAGGCCGCTTCCTTCCTTTCGGAGAAGGCACTCATCGCGAGCGACCAGATCCAGACGTTCGGCGTCGGGGCGTCGGCGTCCGGGTTGGCGGCGAAGGAGGCATAAGCGAGGTTGCCAGCTTCCGCGTTGTCGCCGCCATTCATGAAGTAGCCGAGAATGTCGGCATCGAAGATCATGCCAGAAGCACCAGCGCCCAGGTCTGTGCCGACTTGGTACCAGGTGTAGGTCGACCAGTCCTTCGGACCGCTGTCCTGGATCATCTTGACCCAAAGCTCGTGGAAGGCCTTAGAGCCTTCCGAGTTCATGGCGGCATTCAACTGGCCGCCATCCATGGTGAAGTCGGTCTCGCCATAGTTCGAGTAGGCCGAGAGAAAACCCGGATGGATGGTCGCCCAGGAGCGCGAACCGCGCACGCCGATGCCGTACATGCCGTCCTTCTCGTTGGTGATGCGAGCAGCAACTTCCAGCATTTCCGGTAGGTTTTTCGGTACGCTCAGGCCGAGCTCGTCGAAGACCGGCTTGTTATAGGCGAGCGAGTTGAGCTCAAAACCCCAGGGAATGCACCATTGCTTGGCCCCGTCGCCACCGAGCGCCTCGCCAGGCACGCCGGACCAGGAAGTGGAGGCGCGAAGATTGGGAAGCACATCGTCCCAATTGTAGTTGGGATTGGTGAGTTCGGGATCGTTGATGAACTCGTTCATGTCCATCAGCCAACCGGCCGGACCATAGGTCCAGGTCTGATATGCGCCGGTCATGAAGGCGTCATACTCGGTCGAACCAGCACTGAGAGCGGCGCCGACCTTATCGAAATAGACGTCTTCGGCGAAGATGTCATAGGTAACCTCGATGCCGGTCATCTCTTTGAAAGAGTCGATATTGGCGATCATCGCATCGGTATAGGGGTGCTTGTTCAAGAGCAGCTTGATCGCCGTGCCCTCGTGCTTTTTCCAGTCGAAATCAGCAGCGAGTGCTTGGCTGACCGAGCGGTTAAGCATGTAGCCAAGTGTTCCGGTGCTCACCCCAAGGGCGGCAGCACGTGTGAAAAATTCGCGGCGGTTCATCCCCCCACGACGGAATTTCTCGACGAGATCTGCAACTTTTCTAGACATTGTCTTCTCCCTTTTTTAAGACGTCTTCCCGATATCAGCGGCCCTATTTTGACCCCATACTTTCTTAAAACAACGCACCGCTCAAACGGCGTTGGGTTTGAGCAGCTGGTGAGCTGTATTTTCATCCGTGATCAACGTTGTGACCACCTCCATCCGCAGAGCGCCCATGATCGCAGGCACCTTGCCAGGGCCGCCTGCGATCGCAGTGACCCGGCGGCTGCTCATCGCATCCAGATCGAGTCCGAGGACACGATCGTTAAACTCACAGTCGACGAATTGTCCGTTCTCATCGAAGAATCGCCCCAACAAGTCGCCGACAGCCCCTGCCTTTTGCAACGCTTCCAATTCAGCTCTGTTGACCTGGCCCGATTGGAAGGAACTGGTCTCGGGATCGCAGCCGCCGATTCCGAGGATGTACAAATCGGCATTTTCGGCGAGAGCAACGATCTTGCGGACACTGTTCTGCCCCATCAGCAAGGCACGGTCGCCAGCCGCATCGGCGATGATCGGAACCGGCATGATGAAGCCCTCGGCACCGGTTTTCCACGTCAGCAGTTGGATGACATCGTAAGGATTGGCGGCGGCATGCCTGGTAAGCGAACCCAACACCGAAACGAAGCGATTGGTTGGCCGCGGCTTGCGCAACATGGTCTCGGCCATCGCAGACAGCGTTCTACCCCAACCGATCCCGATGGTTGTCGCCGGTTCGCGATCGAGGAAACGGCTGAGGAAGCGAGCACCCGCCGTACCAAGTGCCGTCACTGTGCCACCATACCGGTCGTTCACATCGTCCATCGAAGGAACAAGAATACAGTTTTTCAGGCCATAGAGCTCGATCAGCTGGTTTTCCAGCGCCACCGTGCTGGACAGCTCATGCTCAATCGAGACTTTGACAAACCCCATATCTTGAGCAAGCGCGCTGAGACGGTGAACCTTAACCCGCGATACACCGAGCCGTTCTGCAATTTGCTCTTGAGTATATCCCCCGACGTACGACAACCAGGCCGCTCGCACGGCCAAGTCCGTCTCTGCCTCCCTCGGTTGTGCCAAACCTGCCCCCTTCTTTAATGCTTACATCATCTTAGTTGTAAATTTGTTCATCAAGTGTTCAGAACGCTACGTGCCAAAAATCGGCGTGTCAACTCTGGTTCTGCTGTACTCATACCAAGCGTTCGGCCGTTCTAGACCGACTGGGTAACGATGTCGTCGAGCACTGAATAAGTCCCTTATTGGAAGACTGGCGACACGTCGAATGAATCGCGTATTGGCTGTTCGGGCGCGAAGCCACCGCCCAGTGAAGCCAAGGCCGAGCCTAATGCTCAACACTGTCGTCACCATCCGCACTCCCTGAACCTTACTTGCAAATAGCTAGGCCATGATTAGCGGATCAGGTCAACCGCCGGGTTGACCGACGGAGCACTTGCGCTATACCGCCAACAAGATGGATGGTCTTTATCTCGGCATAGATATCGGCACCAGCGGGTGCAGGGTTGCGGCGATCGGCGATGACGCTCAACCAAGAGGGCAGAACGCGGTTCCGATGCCAGCACCGATGCGAAATGGCGCCATGATCGAGCAAGATCCGGCCGTCTGGTGGCGAGCTGTGAGCCAGGCATTAAAGGGGTTGCTCGATAAACTCGATCGCCGTGCCGTGCGCGCGATCGCCGTGGATGGCACGTCAGGCACGCTACTCCTTTGCAACGCCAAGGGCGAAGCGCTCGGCCCGGGCCTCATGTACAACGATGCGCGTGCTATTGCCGAAGCTGACCTTGTCGCCAAACTGGCACCATCTGCGAGCGGTGCACTTGGGCCAAGCTCGGCACTCGCCAAACTCCTGCATCTCACCGCCGACGACCGCTTCGGTTTGGCCGCCCATGCACTCCATCAGGCGGACTGGATCGCCGCGAGACTGTCCGGCCGCCTTGGTTTGTCGGATCATAATAACGCGCTCAAGCTCGGCTATGACGTCATCGCGGATCGCTGGCCCGATTGGTTCGATGGTCTCGATTTGCCTCGTCATCTATTGCCCGAGATACTGCCGCCTGGACGTGAGATCGGACCGATTGACAATGCCCAGGCGACCACCTTTGGTCTTCCTTCGAGCACCCGGATCGTCTCCGGCACGACCGATGGCGTTGCCGCCTTCTTGGCAACCGGTGCCAGTGAGCTTGGCGATGCCGTCACCTCGCTCGGCTCGACTTTGGTGGTGAAGCAACTTGCGGATCGCCCGCTTTTTGATCCGGCATCCGGGGTCTATAGCCACCGCCTGGGTGATCTTTGGCTGCCGGGCGGCGCCTCCAATAGCGGTGGAGCAGCACTCGCTCAATTTTTCTCACCCGCCACCATAGAGCAGCTCTCGGCCGGGATGCGACCGGAGCAGCCGACCGATCTCGATTATTATCCGCTACCGGATACCGGCGAACGCTTCCCGATCAACGATCCCAAGAAGGTCTCTATCACGGAACCGCGGCCGAGCAACGACACCCTCTTTCTGCAAGGCCTGATGGAGGGGATCGCATCGATCGAGGTCCAGGCCTATAAGAAACTTCAGACCCTTGGCGCCCCTCTGCTTCGTTCGGTGCGCACCGTTGGCGGTGGTGCTGTCAATCAGCCCTGGACCAAGATCCGCGAGGCGGCACTAGGCGTCGAGATCATGACGCCAGAAACGATAGAAGCCGCCTTTGGTGCGGCCAGACTTGCCCGTATAGCTCTCTTGCATGAAGGAACTACGACCTGATGAGTGTCACGACGTTTGCCCCCAATCTTGCCGAAATCGCCGCTCGCTATCAGGGCTTCATTATCGATCAATGGGGTGTGTTGCATGACGGCGGTGAACCTTATCCCAACGCCATCGATTGCCTCACCTCATTGCGCGCCGAAGGCAAGCGGATTGTCCTGTTGAGCAATTCGGGCAAGCGTGCCGCGCATAACGGCAAACGCTTAAAAGAGATGGGTTACGACGCGACGCTTTTTGATGCGATCGTGACCTCTGGCGAGGCCTGCTGGCAGACCTTACATGATCGAACCAACCCTGAGATCGCCACCTTCGGCCGGCGCTGTGTTCTCTGGGCCAGAGGCGAGGATGAGGCGCATGTCGAAGGCCTGGATCTCGAGGTCGTTCAGGATGCGAAGGACGCCGATTTTCTCTATCTTGCCGGCATCAAGGACTATGCCGAGCTCGCCTCGTTTGTCGATATACTGGAAGTCGGCGCCAAGCGCGGCATCCCCCTACTCTGCGCCAATCCGGACGTGATCGCCATATACCCGAATGGTGGACGCGGCATGGCCCCGGGCGGTATTGCTCGTCATTACGAGGGCCTCGGCGGTAAGACGCATTATGTGGGGAAGCCCCATCGGCCAGTCTACGATCTTTGCTTAAAGAAACTCGGCGACATCCCGCGAGATGCTATCCTTGGTATCGGCGATTCCCTCGAGCATGATATCGCTGGCGGCAATGGGATCGGGATCGAGACAACCTTGCTGACCCATGGCGTTCATAGCGATGCATTTGCGGAGGCAGAAAACGAGCCGGCCAAACAGTCTGCGCTGGATGGTCTGGTTGCCAAATACGACGCCAGGCCACGCTGGGTCTTGCCGCGCTTTGTCTGGTGATTGTTTTCCTCTATTGAGTTGATGCCAGAAACGCGAGAACAGGGAATATCTGATGTCGTTTGCTATGATTGATGGACTTTATCGACGCCTGCTTGCGGCAGTATTTCTCGTTTCGTTAATACCGGCAAGCAGCAGTGCCGAGGAAACGGGCCAGGTCCTGGAAAAGAGCCCGCTGTTCATTGCCTCACGCGATCAGAAATTCGCGTTTCAGGTCGAGCTCGCCAAGAGTCCTGATGAACGTCGCATCGGCTTGATGCACCGGCGCCATCTGGCACCCGATCATGGCATGTTATTCGATTTCGGCGAGACAGCCCCCGTGGCGATGTGGATGCGCAACACCTACATCCCGCTGGACATGATGTTCATCCGGACCGATGGTGAGATCGCCAATATCGCCCATGATACCGTCCCTCATTCCGAGACTGTTCTCGCTTCAAATGGGCCGGTGCGCGCGGTGCTCGAAGTGCCTGCCGGCACAACGCGCCTTCTAGGCATCAAAGCCGGTGATCGCGTGTTGCACGAAACACTTGGCAACGCAGAGAAGTGAAGGTGATGTTCAGCTGGTCGATCTGAGGCGATGAAGCGCTGTGCTGCCTTCACGGATCAGATCGAACCAGCCACCCAACATCCCTCTACAGACGTCGAAAACCTGGCCGCATACCGTCAATCGCAGGCATGACGGTCGAAGCTAACTGACCTGGTCATACCAGCTTTTCACAGGCGCGGATGATGCGGGCGCAGGCTTCTTCGAGAAGCTCTGTCGAGGTCGCATAGGAAATTCTGAGATGGGGATCCATACCGAAGGCAGCGCCGTGCACGGCCGCGACACCTTCCGATTCCAGTAAATAGCGGCTGAAATCTTCGCTGTTATTGAGCATGGAACCATCGGGTGTCTTCTTGCCGATCACGCCGGCACAGCTCGGATAGACGTAGAAAGCACCTTCAGGGGTATGGCAACGTATGCCCGGCGCCTTGTTCAAGAGCCCGGCCACCATATCACGCCTCGCTTTGAAGGCATTCGCGCGCTCGGGAATGAAATCCTGACGACCATTCAACGCCATCACTGAGGCTGCCTGACTGACCGAGCAGGGATTGGAAGTGCTTTGGGACTGGACCTTCGCCATGGCCTTGATCAGCTCCACCGGGCCGCCGGCATAGCCAATCCGCCAGCCGGTCATGGCATAAGCCTTGGCCACGCCGTTCATGGTCAGGCAACGGTCTTTCAGCGCCGGCTCCACCGCCGCGATCGTGTTGAACTCGAAATCGTCATAGACGAGGTGCTCGTAGATATCGTCAGTGATCACCCAGACATGAGGGTGGCGCAGCAAGACGTCGGCGATCGCACGGAGTTCATCCTTGGACAGGGCAGCACCCGTCGGATTGTTCGGCGAATTCAGCATCAACCATTTAGTGTGCTTGGTGATCGCCGATTCCAAATCTTCGGCACGCAGCTTGAATCCGTTGTTCTCTGGGCAGGTCACGACAACGGGCGTGCCGCCTGCGAGCAGGGTTATATCGGGATAGGACACCCAGTATGGGGCTGGAATAATCACCTCGTCACCGGGATTGAGCGTGGCCATCATCGCATTGTAGATGACCTGTTTGCCGCCAGCACCGACGGTGATTTCCTGAGGTTTGTAATCGAGGCCGTTCTCGCGCTTGAATTTTTCGACAACAGCGGCCTTCAATTCCGCAGTACCATCGACGGTCGTGTACTTGGTATCACCAGCGTGGATGGCTTCGATGGCAGCCTGCTTGATATGCTCCGGCGTGTCAAAATCCGGTTCGCCAGCGCCGAGGCCGATAACATCGCGCCCCTGAGCCTTGAGCTCACGGGCGAGGGTCGAAACGGCGATGGTCGGCGACGGCTTGATCGCTGACAGACGGTCAGCCAGGACGGACATGGTGGGGTACTCCTATCGGCGGGGAACTTTAATCGCCTGACCTTAGGAGCAAGGCGGCCCTTAGGCAATCACCGCCTGATGTCAACGCGTAGTCCTTGAGCGAATTTAAGCCGACGTATCATCACTTCTGCAGTGAGTAGAGTTCCGCCTTCAATTTTTGAGCTTCATTGAGTGCCCCCTCAGGGATGTCTTTGACGAAGAACTTGATGCCTTGGCGTTTGAGACCCTGCCTGAAGCGCAAAAGCCGCTCATCACGCGCATAGTGCACGGCGTCTTCATATCCCATTGAAATAATCGAGCAATGGAGCTGCTGCATATCCAGATCCGCAATCTGCTCCGGCGAACGAAGCTCCAGAGCTTGAACCCGCCGGCCTACGGGAAGTGGCTCGAGCGTCTCGAGATGAGCGCCTAGATGATCGGGGGTTTCGGTGATCTCAATGATCAGCAAGCCACTCAAGCGTTCTTCCAGCGCACTGCAATGCTTTGCATAATACCGTCGAGATTCCTGATCATCGACGATGGAGCAACTCACGGAAATCACCAGGGCTGACTTGGCGTTTTTTTGTATCTCTTGGAATTGGCGCCCAAGATTAGCGAAGATAATTTTTTGCAGATCGATCAATGCAGCGCTATCGAATTGATAGTCGCGAAAAATATGTCCGACCTTACCTGAGAAGTGCTTATTCAACGAAAGGCGCACGATCTTCGATGGGGCGCCTGACGCACTCAAGAGCTTGGTGAAATACAGATCCTCATAAGTATAGAGCTGTTGAAGGCGCTTAAAGGCTGCCATTGCGGCCTCTGGGTCTTGATTTGACGTTGCCCCCTCTTCCTCCCGATCATCTATTTCCGGCATCTCTTCGCCGAATAAATGCAGCCAGATCTTCTGGCCGATCGTTTCGATTGTCGCCTGCGCCTCATCCGGGGCGAGGTTAGCGAAGAAAATGGACACATCCATGGTCGGCGTTACGCTATAGACATCATCCGAGCTAAGATGACGTCGAACAAGCTGTTCGACGATCTTCAGGATCTTACCCGAGGCCCCCTGCCATCGAGCCCCGAAGCGCCGGCGGACCATCTCGAGAGAAACATGGTAGGGTTGATCTTTGGATGTTGCCGGATCGGGCTCCTTCTCGGGTAGAGCGATGTCGTCGGCGCTTTTCGAGCTTTGCTGTTGAAGTGGCGCCTCGGTCTCAAGTGGCTCGTTATCATTCTCCTGCGCCAGGCTCCGTTGTACATTGTAAATTCGCAGAACTGCTTCGATCCGCAACAGCAGGAGATCGAAATCGACGGGTTTGGTAATATAAGCATCGACACCAAGACGCAGGCCTTTTAGTTCGTCCTCCCGATCCGACAGGGCTGACAAATAGATAAACGGCGTATTGGCAAGCTGGGGATGATGTTCCTTAACGTTCTGGAAAAACTCATAGCCATCCATGAGCGGCATGGTGATATCAGAAAGAATGAGATCGGGCGTCATCTCAGCAAGACGATCCAACCCTTCCTGACCGTTACCTGCCTCCACCGTCTCATGCCCCTCATCCATAAGCTGATCGACAACCAACTCACGCAGATCAGGCTCATCTTCAACAACAAGAATTTTAGCCATACAAATAACCGCTTCTGTACGCACCCAAGAAATGGAGTCATTTAAGTTGTAAGATAAAATGGTTAACAAAATTGATATCGATCAACTCTAGATTACTTTTCCTGCAAAAAAAACGACATCGTCAGCTGTCGCAAGGAAAACCCGGCCTCCCCCCAAAGGGACACATCATATCGGGTGTTCTTCTCAGGGAAGGGATTTGCGATGACGTCGTTTGGTCGAAAAATGCTCTAATCGGGCAAGCCAAACCGAGGTCTTAGCTTGACGCCAATCCAGGTTCCGGCGAAGGCAAAAACAATCCAGATCCAGGCATGCAGGCTGAACGAGGCTGCACCGGAGAAGAAGGCCCCGATATTGCAGCCGAAGCCCAAACGCGCACCGTACCCCATCATGAGGCCGCCGAGGATTGCCGCGATTAGCGGGCGGAGGGGCAAGCGAAGGATCGGCGCAAACCGTCCAGCGAGGCCGGCGGCGGTCAGCGATCCGACAATAATGCCGATATTCATGATGGTGATGTTGTCGCGGAACAAGCCGCCTTCGAGGGCACGGCCTGGAAAACCGCCGCTCCAGAACCGAGTGGCGGCAGGATCCCAACCAAGAGCTTGAGCGACCTCAGCCCCCCAAAGGGTAAACGCCCAGGTGACTGTCCAAGGATGACCAGCGACGAACAACGTCAATAAATTGAGCAAAGCGAGCATCAAAGCGCTGAACAAAAGCGGCCACGGCCCCCGCAGCAGTTTCGTGCCACTCAGACCTTGCCCCCAGATCGGCTTCTGCGGTCGGCTACCTGCCCATCGACGAAAAGCGAGCCAGATAACGAAGAGAAGCGACGCCTGCAGGACAATCGCTATCGGCCAACCAAGTACCTTGCCGAAAGAGACGGCCCCAAGGCTGGGCAGCGCAGGGAACTGAAGACTGTCCAAGCTACCAAGGAAGGCGCCGGCGCAAAAGGCAACCAAGGTCACCACCATGCGCGTGCTACCACCGCCTACAGTATATAGTGTGCCCGAACCGCAGCCACCGCCGAGCTGCATGCCGATGCCGAAGATGAAGCTGCCGAGTGCGACACGCACACCGGCTGGTGCGATCGCCCCTCCGATCGGTCGTCCGAACGCTTCGCCACTTGCTAGGAACGGCGCAAACATCAGCATCGCAAGGCCGATCATCAAAAGCTGAGCGGTGATGCCAGAGATGTCTCCGCGCAGGATCGCATTGCGGTAAGCGGAGGTAAATCCGAAGGCGGCATGGTAAAGACTCATGCCCAGCAAGCCACCAATCAGTAATAACGCCGCAAGCCGCCAGCTTTCGCCACCCAGGAATAGAGCCCCCGCCGCCAAGACGGCCAAGCCCGCCAGAACCACCGACCGCTGCAGCGGCAGGATAGAAGAGGAGGGCACCAAACGCGACACACTCATCCCATCAAACCCAGCGAAGCCCGGCGATCAAACTGCCAGTTTGAGTTTGGCTTCGATTAGCTTGACCTGTTCTTCAACACTGATTGGCATCTGCGAGGTCACCTCCAGCTTCCGATCCTCATAGACATTAACGTCCGGATTCTTCATTTTCCAGGCGAGAATGCTCTCATCCCGCTGAATCAAGAGCTCGACGATTTGCGGCTGAAAAAGCTTGATCATGGCCGTCAGCCAGCGGTTAACCGGCCAGCTCGGCTTGGCCATCTTCATATCAAAGCCATCCAGCATCGAGCAGACATCATGCGCTGCATACCAGGTCTCGCCGGTAACCCAACGATTGGTGGTAAACAGGCCAACAGGCCAGCCAGCCTTATCCATCGACACCGCGATTAAATGGCTGATCAGGTCGTGGGGATCGGACTTTTCCTTATAGTCGGGTAACGCGACGGGCTTGGTGCTCCCATCCATACCACGGCCGCGCATGAAGGTATGAAAATGCCCATGTTCGCCCGGACGCTCGCTCTTGTCATGGGCGTGGTAATACCATTGTGCGTGGCTCTCCGAATCGTAGACATCGCCTTTGGGATAGTGGTCCAGAATATAAAATGGACCTTCATGCTTGATCACGTCGCCGACAAGATTGTCGCTGGTCTTCGACAGGATGCGCTTCCACTCCAAGGCCTCGCGCCCGGCCGCCAGCATCTCTTCCAAGGTCTCACTCGGATAATCGTCAAGCCAGGACTGATCAGGCTTCGGCGCAGCTTCGGGCAACGTCATGATGAATTCTCCAACATAGCAGACACGACACCATAACTAGGTGCTGATCAAGCGGCGAGCATCAGGCCAAGCTCCCGGCTGACTTGATCGTGATCGAAACTTGACCGAGCCCGTGACCGAGCCGCCTAGACTTCCCCAAGGCCGCCGATAATGTGTCATTTAGTCGATCCGCCCTCTATCCTCAAGCCGCGGTCGGCAATCACCAGACATGAACGGAGACTTTCATGAAGCAGCAAAAACATCGCCTTCTTTCGTCAACTTATCTCAGCCTTGCCTTCGGTGGCATGATGATGCTGAGCCCTACCGCCTCTGACGGCGTCAATGGCAGCCAGGGCGGCATCAGCTTCGGCAGCACCGCCATCGCAGCCTGCAATCCTTGCAAGGCCGAGTGCCCGAACCCCTGTAATCCCTGTTGCCCCAATCCTTGCGCAGCAGCAAACCCCTGCAATCCTTGCGCGGCAGCAAACCCCTGCAATCCTTGCGCGGCGGCCAACCCCTGCAATCCTTGCGCGGCAGCGAACCCTTGCAACCCTTGCAATCCCTGCGCCGCCAACTAAGACCAATGCCCGGCGTCGTCATGACGCCTTGTCCGAGCATTGTAGAAGAACCCGGGGCCTCTCGCTTCGGGTTCTTTTTTTTCACCAGAACGCTTCCCAAAACGTCAAAGCCATCCGGGTGCCGCCGAAAAAATGCGTCCCTGCTTAACTGACGCAGGCCCTAAAGGTGCGAAAATTCGCGGGACCCTAAATCAACTAAAAAGAGAAATCAACATAGCAAATATGTGCTTTTTGGTTTATCAAAATAGACACCGGACGATTGGTTCGAGAAACCCGTCGTGCCGGCTTTTTTTCGGGTTTTTATCAAATGGAGTTGAGGATGGCAGGCATGGGCGAACGTGTTGGTGCTGTGGTCTCGGTGCGGTCGGTGGGCGGCCAATCGGCATTCGATCCGAAAGGACCAATCAATGCAGCCTGCGCCGGCGCCTTCTCGTCCAAACAGGATGATGCCAGGCATGTTGCCAATACTCTGATCAAGTTGGGGTTCGCCATCACCCATTTTCATCCTCTCGCCATCTCGTTTGCCGGCACGCCTGCCCAATTCAAGGACAGTTTCGGGGCGAGGCTGACAAAAAGCACGAAGCCCGGCGGGCGTGGGCGCATCACCGAGGCCTATTCCCCCCATCCTGACGACATGCCCCGTCTCCTTGACCTGCCGCAAACTTTCGAAGGTCGCGCCGAAGGCATCGCCATTGCCTGCCCGCCCAAACTGATCGACGATGCCGGCCTGCCCGTCCGGGGTGTGAGCGATGAGCAGCGCTTGCCCCGCTGCCTGCCGGATGAGCTCGCCATGTCAATCTGGGGAGACGGCCTCGCCCCCTTCGATGCGAGTGGCAATGGTATCGTCGCGGCGCAAATCGGAACAGGCGTTTACCGTCACCGGTTCTTTGCCCAGCGGCGCTACCGGCTGTTGCCCACCTTACTCGGGCCAGGCCAGACAGACTCGGTCCGGGACGATCATGGCCATGGAACCGGCGAGGCTGCCTGCCTTTTCGCGGCAGCACCCAATCTTCGCCTGCGACCGGTAAAAGGCTTGCTCGATCCGGTCGGCGACATGCTGATGACCATGGAGTCGCTGCCGAAACCAGATTTGATCATTGCCAGCTGGGGTTATGAAGTCGACCAACTCGACTGGAACCGCTTAAAATCCGAAAACCTCAATCTGCATAATTACCTCCGGCTCCTGGAAATTGCCATCGCGAGCGCCACGGCTGAAGGCATCGTCGTGACCGCGACAGCACCACGGACCTGGAAGAGCTTTCCCACATCCCATGTCGATGTGCTTGCCATCGGCCTCGCCGCTGATGACGGACCGACAGGAGCAGGCGACATCCCGGTCGAGAGCGGTTTGTATCCTGGCCGCTATATCCCTGATTTCTGGAGCAGCGCAGATCGAAGCACCAAGCTGCTTGATGACAGCAGGCAACAGCTTTTCAGGCAGCCCGCCCAACCAGGCTCAACCCTCGCGATGACCGGGGATATGACCGCGATGCCAGCCGATGAGGGATGGGCCTCGGCCGATCTCAATCAGGCTTCCTTTCCCCTCGCAGCCAGTATGATCGCCGTCCTGGTGGAACGCCATCCGGGCCTGCCGACTTCGGCGATCAAGACGCTGATGGCACAGGCAACGGAGGACCTGGTCTCTGTCAGCCTTGCCGAGAGCGGTAATAGGGGTAGAAACGACCCTCTCGCCATCGGTCTCGATAAAGCGCTGGATGTCGCTTAGAAGCCGACGCCGAGGAAGACCGTCCGCCGCATTTCGAGCCAGCCTCTTTGCCCTTTAGGGCCATCCGACAGGGTTCAGTCCTGCGGGGGAAAGAGCTGGAAATGCCGACACTTGGCCTAATGAGTTCGGGCCTTGCCGCCCTTAGTTACTGCAATTGATCGCTTTCTAAGCATTACAGCGATTCAAAGGGAATTTTAGCGGACATAGCTTGTTCAAGCAGATAGGACGTTGTAGCCAATTACCGTCCTAATCTTGATGCATGGTGTCATCTCATTCAGCTTCACCCAGCCTTTGTCCTGGCAAGCTGTACAGAAAAAAACATAAATACCTCAGACAGCCGGTTCTCGGAGAGCCCTTAATGAACACAATGACGGAGCAGACAAACACGGCTTCAATGCCAGCGATATCTGCGATGCCAAAGCACTTAAAACGCCTCGAAGCCGAAAGCATCGAGATCTTTCGTGAGGTCGCCTCGACATTTCAAAAGCCGGTCATGCTGTATTCCATCGGCAAAGATAGCTCAGTCCTGCTGCATCTGGCGCTGAAGGCTTTCTATCCGGCCAAGCTACCCTTCCCCCTGCTCCACGTGGACACCACCTGGAAGTTTCAGGAGATGATCGAATTTCGTGACCAGCGCGCGAAAGATCTTGGCTTGGATCTTATGGTCCATATCAACCAGGAAGGCGTTGCCGCCGGCATGGGGCCCATCAGCCATGGTTCTGCCGTTCATACAGATGTGATGAAGACCCAATCCTTGAAGCAGGCCCTGGATCAGCATCGCTTCGATGCGGCCTTCGGCGGTGCGCGCCGTGACGAGGAGAAGTCACGCGCCAAGGAGCGGATTTTTTCCTTCCGCAATCGCGCCCACGCCTGGGATCCGAAGAGCCAGCGCCCAGAGCTTTGGAACCTCTATAACGGCCAGGTGCAGAAGGATGAAAGCGTTCGGGTGTTCCCGCTGTCCAATTGGACCGAGATGGACATCTGGACTTATATCCAGTTCGAAAATATCCCCGTCGTCCCTCTATATTTCGCCAAGGAACGCCCAGTCGTCTGGCGCGATGGCATGTGGGTGATGGCCGACGATGATCGCCTGCCGCTCGAGCCCGGCGAAACGCCGGAGATGAAGTCTGTTCGCTTCCGCACCCTTGGTTGCTACCCGCTAACCGGTGCGGTCGAATCGACAGCCGGCACCTTGCCGGAGCTTCTCGCCGAGATGGCGCTCAGCCGTAGTTCCGAGCGCCAGGGCCGGGTGATTGACAAAGATCAGCCAGGCTCGATGGAGAAGAAGAAGCAAGAGGGGTATTTCTAATGAGCATGGCCGCCCTTCAAGAAACAGAGAACGCGTCCGCCCAAAAGTCACTGTTGCGCTTTCTCACCTGCGGCAGCGTCGATGATGGCAAGAGCACGCTGATCGGCCGCCTCCTCTATGATGCCAAACTGCTGCTTGAAGATCAGGTCCAGGCGCTTGAAACCGAGAGCAAGCTTTATGGCACCCAGGACGGCGAACTCGACCTCGCTTTGATGGTCGACGGTCTCCAGGCCGAACGCGAGCAGGGCATCACGATCGATGTCGCTTACCGCTATTTTGCCACCGCACGCAGAAAATTCATCGTCGCCGACACGCCGGGCCATGAGCAATATACCCGCAATATGGCAACGGGTGCGTCAACCGCTGACTTGGCGATCATTCTGATCGATGCCCGCAAAGGCGTGCTGCAGCAGACCAGGCGCCATAGCAGGATCGCCGATCTCCTGGGCATCCGCCATGTGGTCCTGGCGATCAACAAGATGGATCTGGTCGACTACCGCGAGGCACGGTTCCTCGAGATTGTTCAGGAATACCGGGACTTCGTAACCTCCCAGGGTCTCGAGTTCGCCGACATCACCAGCATTCCGCTATCGGCGCTGAAGGGCGACAACGTCCTCAATCCAAGTGACACCATGTCATGGTATGACGGCCCTGCCCTCTTAGAGCATCTCGAAACCGTGGACATTCAGCACGAGCTCGGCGAAGCTTTTCGTTTTCCAGTGCAATGGGTTAATCGGCCCGACCACACCTTCCGTGGCTTCGCGGGCACGGTCTCCAGCGGGCGCGTCTGCCCCGGTGATACGGTCATCGTTCAACCGGGCAGCCAGCAGGCCAAGGTCACGCGGATCGTCACCATGGACGGCGATCTGCCGGCGGCCGAAAACGGGGATGCGGTCACCATCTGCTTGGATCGGGAAATCGACATCTCCCGCGGCGACGTCATCGCCGATGCCGAAGCATCCGTTCAAGTGACCGATCAGTTCGCCGCCCATCTCGTCTGGATGGACGACCAGGCCGAACTTTTGCCCGAGCGTTCCTATCTCTTGAAACTCGGTACCAAGACCATCGGCGCCCAGGTCACCAAGCTCAAATACAAAGAGGACGTCAATAGCGGCGAGCATCTAGCCGCCGACACGCTTGGCCTGAACGAAGTCGGCTTCGTCAATTTCAACCTCGACCAGGCGATCGCCTTCGAGCCCTATGCGGACAACAAGGCGCTTGGTGGCTTCATCCTGATCGATCGCGTCTCCAACCAGACGGTCGCAGCGGGGATGGTCGCCTTCGGCCTTCGCCGCGCCACCAATCTTGTCTGGCAGGAAGTCGATGTCGACAAGGCCGCACGCGCCGCGCAAAACCAGCAAAAGCCCTGTCTTCTCTGGTTCACCGGCTTTTCCGGCTCCGGCAAGTCGACCATCGCCAATCTGGTGGAAAAGCGCCTGCACAGCATGGGCAGGCGTACCTATCTCTTGGATGGCGACAATGTCCGCCATGGCCTGAACAAGGATCTCGGCTTTACCGATGCTGACCGCGTCGAAAACATCCGCCGGGTCGCCGAAGTCGGCAAGCTGATGGTGGATGCGGGCCTGATCGTCATGGCCTCCTTTATCTCACCCTTCCGCGGCGAGCGAGCCCTTGCGCGCGAACTCTTCGATGAGGGTGAATTCATGGAAGTCTTCGTCGACACCTCCATCGAAGCCTGCGAACGGCGCGACCCCAAAGGCCTCTACCAACGGGCCCGCGACGGCAAAATCCCCAACTTCACCGGTATTTCTTCACCTTACGAACCACCAGAGACACCGGAGATCCATCTCCAAACTGAACAACTAACCCCAGAAGAAGCCGCCGACCTCATCGTCGCGGCCCTGCCAGGACCTGGCTAACGGCCCTAACTGGGCCTGGGGAACTGGACCTCGCTTGGATTTATTAGCGATTGAGCCCTGTGGTGGCCTTTGTTGAGGACGCTGCGGGGCTTTTCTTTTGGATCCCTTCGCTCTTTCTTCGAGGGCAATGGTATCAACTGATGTGGTCTTACCGCTGGCAGGCTGCGGGAAAAGCCTGCTAGCCAATGATATATCCAATCGTTACTTTAACGTTATATATCCGTGTAAAAAATACGGGTTCCGTCGTCTTGTCAGATCAGCCAAAAATGAGCCCGAAACAAAATCAGGGGTAGGTCTATGGAGGAATAGCTCGCAGAGCTCACGGCCAAGATGGCGGAAATGGAGGCGAGCAACGCCGCCTTCAATACGATGTTTGCCGAGACCTATTACTATCTCACCATTCCGCTGATGGTCATCATTCATGCCGGGTTTCTCGCTTATGAAATGGGCGCATCCCGGCAGAAAAACGTGTTGGCCTCGGGCATCAAGAACATCCTAGCCTTCGCCTTCATGGTGCCGACCTTCTATTATTTCGGTTGGTTCGTCTATTGGGCCTGGACCCCTGGTCTCCTCCCCACCGCTGAAAGCTGGCAGACGGGCATCGACTTCGCCAATCCCATCGGTGAGGTTATGGGTCCCAATCTAGGTGACAACGCCACCGGCGTCTTCTGGGGCGCGTTCACGCTTTTCGCCGCCACCACCGCTTCCATCTTCTCAGGTGCTGTGATTGAGCGCATCCAGGTCGTGGGCTTCATCATTCTCGCCATCGTGCTCGGCTCTTTCGCCTGGGTTGTCGGGGCTTCCTGGGGCTGGTCCGCTTCGGGCTGGCTGGTCACGAATTAGGGCTATCACGACTTCGGCGGCGCCGGTGTTGTCCACATGATTGCGGGCTTTTTCGCCCTTGGTGTGTTGATCAATCTCGGCCCACGGATCGGCAAGTTCAATCCGGACGGCAGCGCCAATGCCATCTCTGGCCATAACCTCCCCTTCACCCTCACCGGACTGATGCTGATCATCGTCGGCTTTTGGGGCTTTCTCATGGCCTACGTGGTCGTGCCCGGCGAGGCCTGGTCCTGGTTCCCGGACAAATGGTCCACGATCTACGGCACGCCCGTGACATTGTCATCTCTGAGCTTCAACATTTTGATGGGCTTCGCTGGCGGCATCATCGGCGCTTGGACCATCACGCGCGATCCTTTCTGGATGATGTCCGGCGCTCTCGGTGGCATCATCTCTGCTGCTTCCGGCCTTGATCTTTGGTGGCCACCGCTCGCCTTCGCTGTCGGCTTCGCAGGCGGCGCCATCATGGCGCCCGCTGCCCGAATGCTCGAAAAACTCGGGATCGACGACGCGGTCGGCGCCGTCACCGTCCATGGCACACTCGGCATCTGGGGCGTATTGGCAGTCGATATCTTCGCATCCGGCTATCCTGCCCTTCAAGGGCGATCCGGGGGTGCCCACCGCCTCCTTCGTCGGTCAGCTGGTCGGCGTGGTCATCATGTTCCTTCTGGGTTTCGTGCCTGGCTACGTCGTTTCACTGATCCTGAAGATGGTTGGCCTTCTGCGCGTCGGCGAAGCTGCCGAGCTTCTCGGCCTTGACCTTACCAAGGTGCCGAACACAGCTTACCCCGAGGGCATCACCGCCCCCACACGGACTGCACCGGCCGAGTAAGGCGTTCAACAAGGAGTACCGTCATGGGTTCAATCTTCGACAGCTGGAACGACGTGGCCGGCGCCTATTACATGGGCGTTGGCACCTCCTGGGAGACCATTTGGCTCGTCGTCTCCATCATCCTCTGCCTGTGGTCCTACATTGCAGGCTCCCGCCACGAGCTCGAGGCCTATAAGAAGGTGTCCTAGAGCTACCCCCGATCAGGTGGAAAACCTGATCGATTAAGGAATTCAGTAGAGTAGCGGGATAAATTGTGGAGACCGGTCGACTATCATCGGTCTCGACACCACCCCCAGGCAAATGCGTGTCGAGACATCCTCACATGTCATGTCAGAAACGATTGATTGCGGCTCTTCCCTAAAGAAGAGCCCATATCGCAGTTATCTATTTCCACCAGATGCAGTTCTCAGCAATCTGTACCCCTGCTCACGGCTCCTCCCCCGCAAGCCACAGACCAATCCGCCCGCCGGACCCTCACCCACACGACGTCACCCTGTGTTGTCGATGTCAAGTCAACCAAGTGCTGGTAACACAATGGAACCTTCACTGATGAAGACGGCGCTGCCGGTGACGCGAACGGCACTGACTTGGCCTTCGCGTTTGTCGACTTCGATCTCCAGGCGGCTGGGGCGGCCCATTTCGACACCTTGGGCAATGACACGGCTGATGGTGCCGTCGGTCATGGAGTCGTGGTGGCCGAGCCAGCCGGCAAAGGCGGCAGCAGCGCTGCCGGTCGCCGGATCTTCGGGAATGCCGTGGACCGGCGCAAACATTCGGGCCTGGTAGTCGAAGCCATCGGGTGCTTCATCGGTGAAGACCAGCGGTTCAGTTGCGAAGGCATCGGGACGGATCCGGTCGAGGATAGACAAATTGATCCTGGCGGCCCCAAGGGTGCTACGGCAGTTGACTTGAACCAGCAAAAATGGATTGCCGCAGGAAGCGGCCTCAGCCGTGATGATCTGGTCGGGTGAGAGGGACAATAGGGCTGCCACCACATCGATGGGCGGGGCGTCTCGAAATTCAGGTTTTTGGGGTGCGGTCAGCGTCGCTTTGCTCGGTCGGCCGTCGTTGCTTTCGATCGTCACCGGCACGGGACCTGCTTTCATCTCAAAGACGATGTCGGTCCTGAGATCGTTCAGATCCAAGGCGCCGATCGCAGCCAGAACGAGCGCGGCGCCGATGGTCGGATGACCCGCAAAAGGAATTTCGCTGGTTGGCACGAAGATCCTGAGCAACTTGGTATGGGCTGGGTTTTCCGGTGGCAGTACGAACACCGTCTCGGAGAGATTGAACTCCCTTGCGAGCTTTTGCATCTGATCCGCGGTCAACCCCTCCGCATCGGGCAAAACCGCAAGCGGATTACCGCCGAAAGGCTGGTCGGTGAACACGTCGGCAGTGATAAAACGGCGGCGCATGGCAATTGACTCCCTTAGGCCCAGCAATATGACCGATTAAAGCTGCCAGAATGGCTTCGAAATCTCATGATCGACATCGCTTCGGGTCAGGCCGATATCCCGAAGGGCTGCGTCATCAAGCTTAGCAAGGTCATACCGCTGCCGACTACGCGCCGCCCAGGAGCGAACAAGCTTGAGCAAACGCATCACTTGAGAAGGAAGACCTGTCGACGGTGGCAAAGCGGTTGTGATGATTGTAGGGGTACAATTTTGCACTTTCGTCATGACATTTCCTCGCAAAATTGGGATGATTTCCAAAAAACATTGACTCATTGTTCGAGTCAAATGCTATATTGTCACCATGACAATGTGGCAACCTGACCTTTCCGCCTTCGATGGCCCGCGCTATCGGGCCCTCGCCGACGCCATTGCTTTCTCGATCAGGGAAGGCCACCTTCAACCCGGCCAAAAGCTGCCGCCCCAACGTGACCTTGCCTTTCGTCTCGGCGTGACCACCGGTACCATCACGCGCGCTTATGGGGTGGCCGAGCAACGCGGGCTGGTTCAGGGCGAGGTCGGGCGCGGCACCTTCGTGCGCGGTCGACAGCAGCAGGCCTATTTCCATAATCCCGTCGTCGATGGCGATGGCGACTTCATCAAGCTCAACGTCAACAGCCAACCGGACAGATCAGCAGAGGAGCTCTTGCCGGAAAGTCTGATCAAGCTCGCGCGCGGCAACCTGCCGATCGGCGAACTCCTGGCCTATACGCCCCGCATCGGCCTCGCCGATCATCGACGCGCGGCGGCAGAATGGGCGAGCAGGACCGGTGGACAGTTCTCGGCGGAAACGACCTTGATCACCGGCGGTGCACATCAGGCAATCGTCATTGCCCTTGCCGCCTTGGCGGGATCCGGCAAGACAGTGCTCACCGAACGCTTGGTCTATGGCGGCCTGCTCCATGCCGCAAACCGCCTCGGCGTCAAGCTGAAGGGGATCGCTCTCGATGCAGAGGGGCTTGTCCCCGATGCCCTCGAAGCAGCTTGTCGCGAGACCGATGCCAAGGTTCTGATGCTCAACCCGACCGCCCATAACCCGACGACCGCGACGATGTCGGATGAGAGACGGCGCGACATTGCAGAGATCGCCAAACGCCAGGATCTCATCCTGGTCGAGGACGACGTCTACGGTCAGCTCTATGAGGACAGAGCGCCACCAATCGCGGCGCTGGCGCCGGAAAGGACTGTTTACATCACCAATGCCTCGAAGATGGTAGCACCCAATCTTCGCTTCGGCTCGATCTCAGCGCCACCAACCCTCTATGACCGACTGGCCGATGCTCAAGCTGATTTCTTTATCATCTGCCCTGCCCTTATGGCAGCCTTGTTCACCCAATGGCTCGATGATGGCACGGCGGACGATCTGGTCATCCGGCAACGGGCGGAGGCGAGGACGCGCTTCGACTTAGCAGCTTCATGCCTTGAAGGGGCAACGTTTAAGGGCCATCCCCATTGCTTTCATCTCTGGCTGGAATTGCCGGAGATCTGGCGAAGCTCATCCTTTGTCCAAACCCTGCACAGGCAAGGCGTCGGGGTCGACCCAGCTCATAGCTTCGCGGTCGATCCGGCTGAAAGCCAAGCCGCCATTCGCATCAGCCTGAGCGCCGCCAAAAACCGAGAACGCCTAAAACAAGCCCTCGATATCATCCAGACAACATTGGAGACCGGCCCAACCGGCCGCCGCGACACAATCTAGGTGGCGTGGCCACCTCATTGGTTTGTACCGTTTTCGATGAAAGCGTCCGATGAACCAATGGTATGCAGCCCTTTCTTGGCGAAGTCGCTGGGGCCAACCCGACAAGAAACCGTAAACCTTTCAATATCCTGACGGGGTCTTCGAAGGCGGCCCAATCCAATGAAGTGGTCACACCACTTTTTGCATGCTGCTTTTTACGCAAATCGCTATAAACGGGTCTCATCATCGCACTTGGTTGAGCAGGCTGGCAAAAGTGGGAGCAAGGTGGCGACATGATCGCACCGGATTTAAAGGGTGCGCGCGATCGCGCGTCGAGACCAGCGGCAACATTGCCTCGAACCGACACAGACCGGCTTCAGCGGTTTGTCGTCGGCACCGGCGAACGGCGCGCGCGTCTCAGAACACTGACTTTGATCCGTTGGGTGGCTATCGTCGGCCAGGGCTTTACCATTCTCCTGGTCGACCTCTCCTTCGGTTTCCCTCTTCCCCTAATACCGCTTTTGGGCGCCGTCGCCCTTTCCGCTTTGATCAATCTCTATCTGGAACTCAAATTCAGCGCAACGACCAGGCTAACCGAACGCGCGGCTTCCCTACTCCTCGGCTACGACCTTTTTCAGCTGACCTTTCTCCTAGCCCTGACCGGCGGTCTGCAGAACCCCTTCTCGCTTCTCCTGATCGTGCCGATCACACTGTCTGCGACCATCTTGTCGCTAAGCACCACGATCTTCCTTTGCCTGATGGTCACGATCTGCGCCACGGTGCTTGGCTGGTTTCCAAGCGCCCTGCCCTGGTCCAGCGAGGGGCTGACCCTGCCGAGGCTCTATATTCTCGCTGTCTGGGTCGCCCTGGTCTTGGGCAGCGGCTTGATCGCCGCCTATGCCTGGCGCGTCGCCGATGAAGCGAGGCGTCTGGCCGATGCGCTCGCAGCAACCCAGATGGCGCTTGCAAGAGAGCAGCAGATGTCGGCGCTTGGCGGTCTCGCAGCGGCTGCCGCCCATGAACTTGGCAGCCCGCTCGCAACCATAGCCATCACCGCCAAGGAACTCGCCAACAATATCCCAAGCGACAGTCCCATGGCCGAGGACGTCGCCGAATTGGTGGGACAAAGTCAGCGCTGTCGGGAAATTCTGGCCTCGCTTAGCAAGGAAGGTAGCAATGACGATCACGCCGCCTTCACCAAAATACCCCTTGGCAATCTCCTGGAAACCCTGGCCGAATCCTATAAACGCCCGGGCGTAACGGTCACCGTCGAAGTTCAAGATTTCTCGCAAGGCATGTGCGCCGAACCGGAATGGATACCAACCCCCGAGCTAAAACACGCGCTCGGCAATCTCATCGACAATGGGATCCAATTCGCCAACCGATCCGTCCTCATCGTCGTGCGCCTGCATACCCATCGCCTCGATGTCGTCATCGAAGATGATGGGCCAGGTTTCTCGCCTGAGGTGCTGGATTGGATCGGCGAACCCTATATCTCGACCCGCCATTCGATCGGTGGCTTGGGCCTCGGCGTGTTCATTGCGCAAACCTTACTTGCGCGAAACGGCGCGACGTTGCAGTTTGACAATCTTTCGACAGGCGCGCAGGTGATCGTCACCTGGATGTCCTCGACGAAAAACTACGTGTCGGAGGCATGATGATGAATCAGCAGGGAAGCGGCCATGGCATGACCGGGCCCGGCATCGGCTTGGAGACGGTGGATCAGCCAGGCGCTGGTCGGAAGCTCCTGTTGGTGGATGACGACGCGCCGCTCCGCCGCTCTCTAACCCGCGCCATGGAACGACGTGGCTTTACCGTTCTACCCGCCGAAGGCTTGGCCGAAGGCCGGATGTTGGCAAGAGAAAGCCGCCCAGAATTCGCCGTACTCGACATGCGACTCACAGAAGGAAGCGGGCTGGAACTCCTGAAAACCCTGCGCGATCTTCGCCCCGATATCCGGATCGTGATCGTGACTGGCTACGGCAATATCGCGACTGCCGTTGCAGCGATCAAAGCGGGTGCAGCCGACTATCTCGCCAAACCGGTCGATGCCGACGACGTCGTCGCCGCGTTACTTAGAACCGGCCCCGGCCTACCACCACCTAGAGAAAACCCGATGTCGGCGGATCGAGTACGCTGGGAGCATATCCAGCGCGTCTTCGAGCAATGCAACCGCAACGTCTCGGAAACCGCAAGACGCCTCAACATGCACCGCCGCACTCTGCAGCGCATCCTCAACAAACGCGCACCCCGCGAGTGATGAGGGAACGCCCTCAAGCGTTGACTTAACATCGAAAAGACCTTGGCCTTGCTTCTCCCGACAGCATATCGTTACCGAGAGACGCCATGGACTTGCGAGAGCTAGGGGCGGCGTCTAACGATCGAACAAGGCTCTGTTAGACCGGCGACCTGCCCTCTTGACTTTAAAAGTCGAAGCCTTTCGTTATCGGGTATGCTGAATTTTCTTGGGAACATATGATGCGTCGATATCTGATGATGCTTTCGTTCGTTTGCCTGTTGCCTAACGGCCCAACCCAGGCGGCCGATGTCGCCGCGGGACTGACTGAAGCGCTCGTGGTCGGCACCGAACGTGTTGTCCAGCAATTGGGCGCTGAGGGCGGATTTCTCGATGATCCCAAGGCTAGAATCCCACTTCCTGCCGGGCTTAGCAAGGTCCAATCAGCCCTGAAACTGGCCGGCCTGTCGGGCATGGTCGATGATCTTGAACTGCGCATGAACCGCGCTGCCGAGCAAGCGACACCGGTTGCACAAGACCTTGTTGTCGACGCCATCAAAGGCCTTAGTTTCCAAGACGCTGCAGGCATTTTGAGCGGCCCGAACGATTCAGCGACACGTTATCTCGAAGGCAAGACCAGTGGTCAGCTGGCAGATCAGATGCATCCCATCGTTGACCAAGCGCTCGCTGATGCCGGTGCTGTGCAAGCCCTTGAAGGTGTTATGGATCAATATCAATCCATTCCCTTCGCAAGTCGTTTTAACGTCGATCTTTCCGGCCATGTCGTCGATTACGCTAAGAAAGCCATCTTCGGCTATCTTGCTGAAGAAGAAGCCGCAATCCGTACCAATCCCGCTGCTCGAACAACATCGCTGCTCAAGAGCATTTTCGGCGGCTAGGTGTTTCAGGAGCTAAAGAGCTTCTTGAACTCGCGCTCGCCCTCAGGTGTGAACAGGACAACGCGCGACTCCTTTTCGCGCCTGGCCCATTTCAGGCCGTAGAACTGATCGAGCAGGGCTGCTCCGAGGGCACCGGCGAGGTGGTGACGACGAACACTCCAATCCAGGCAGGCCCGGCAGAGCGGGCGGCGATGCTTTTGTAGGCTTCCGAGATCAATCTCGAAATGCTGGCAAAAGCCGACACCCTTTTCGGTCAGGAGAACGCTGTCTTTGCCGGTTTCGAGAAAACCCTGGCGCAGAAAGCTGTCGTACATCTGAACACCCAGCTCGCCGGCCAGGTGATCATAACAGACCCGCGCTAGACGTAGTTTTGGCTCCTTCGGACCGGTACGCACCCGCGTCATTCCTGATCTCGTGGCGATGCCCATGAGCGATTCCAGCACATGGGCAACATCACCATCTGCCAGCCGATAGTAGCGGTGACGCCCCTGACGCTCGACCACCACCAACTTAGCTTCGTCGAGCTTGGCAAGATGCCCGCTCGCGGTTGGCAAGCCAACACCAGCAACGCCAGCAAGCTCGCTCGTAGTCAATGCCTGCCCACCAACCATGGCGGTGAGCATATTGGCACGCGCGGGGTCGCCGATGAGTGAAGCGATTCGCGCTATTTCGGGCCCGTCTTTCATAGTTCGACCTTAAGCGAACTATTCCAGTTCATCAATGGGCTAGGATGATGAGTGTGTCTTCGAACGAAAGAATGAGCTGATCATGGAACAACGAAACTCGTTAAACGCGATCGCTAAGATGGGAATCTGGCGGTCATGGCCTTATCAATCATGGATGAAGCATGTGCATGAGCTGCTCTTGACATGGTCGACACGAAGCCGACAGCGCCAGCATTTGGCGTCACTCAATGAGCAGGCCCTGAAAGACATCGGCCTTACGCCGTCGAAAATTCAAGACGAAATCTCGAAATTCTTTTGGCAATCATAAGAGGCTGACATGATGATCACCTGTTTCATCCGCTACGAGATCGACCCGTTCAAACGACGGAAATTCGAAGATTATGCTAAGGCTTGGGCCGATATCATCCCCCGCTGCGGCGGCGATCTGATCGGCTATTTTCTTCCCTATGAAGGCACTAATCATCTTGCCTACGGCCTCATTTGCTTCGACAGTTTAGCTGCCTATGAGGCTTATCGGGCCCGTTTGAGATGTGATCCTGATGGACGCGCCAACTTCGAGTTTGCCGCATCCGAGCGCTTTATCCTGAAAGAGGAACGCAACTTTCTCGAAGCGGTACCGTCGACGCTTCACCAAGTTGGGCAGATATCTTCAAAGGAGGATTGAATGATCGTCGTCATTTTCGAAGTCGAACCTCATGAGGACCAGCGAGGCGCATATCTCAATCTTGCGGCGGATCTTCGGCCTCTGCTCGAGGGCATCGACGGCTTCATCTCGATCGAGCGTTTTGAAAGTCTGACCCAGCCTGGCAAGATCCTTTCGCTGTCCTTTTGGCGGGATGAGGAGGCGGTGAGGGCATGGCGGCATATTGAAAAGCATCGAGGCGCGCAATCGGTGGGACGCAACAAGCATTTTCAGGACTACCGGCTTCGCGTCGCTGGCGTGATTCGCGATTATGGCATGAACGATCGGGATCAAGCTCCGGATGACAGCAGGGCGATCCACGACTAACAGGCTGCTAGGCCTTATCCCATCCAATTCACGAAAACGCCCGGCTAGACACCGTCCAGTAACCCAACCGGCGGGTCGCCGGCCGATTAGAGCGCGGGGCGGATGGCGTTCATAAAAAGTTTGGCCAGGCGTTCATGGCCGTCGTCGTCAGGATGCAACCCATCGAAGTCATTGACCAGATGTCCATCGATGCCAGCCTCGGAAAGATCGACGATGGGAATGCCCCGCGCCGTCGCCTGGTTTTTGATGACGGTATTGAACTTCGCCACACGCTCTTCGGTTACCTCGGGCAATGGTGCTTCGATAAAGCTCGGTAGATCGGGAAGTGAGGGGATGTTGGCGAGAATGACATAGGCCTCCATGTCCTCCTGAACGGCGACGAGGAGGTGATGGAGGTCAAGCGCAAACGTCTCCACCGGGACGCCATTGACCAGGTCATTCGCGCCCACCCAGATGGTGGCAAGCTCAGCGCTAACCCCGCGATCAGCGGCTGTTTTCGCGGCATTGGCGATGAGATCAGTGTTGGCGCCAGGGATACCGATATGAAACAGCGCAACATTCCTGCCCTGATCCTTCAACTCATCCTGAATGCGAAAGGTATAGCCATCTGCAAGAGGGAAGGCCCCGACACCCAAACTGTCGCTGGTGCCAACCGCATTATAAACTAGCTTGTCATGACCCAGAGGCGCCTTTTCAGCACAAGCGCTCATCATCAGCGTAACAACAAGGAGAGATACCATTCGGCCGAGCATTTTTGTTTGACCTCTTAAATTTTTTCGCCGCAACGGCACGGCAGCATCGATCCAGCCTCAAATACCGGATCAAGCAGGCCATGGCGGAAAACGATATGGTATCAACGTTTCGGCTGCTTGTTTATTCATCCTTTAGGGGCGACGTCGAGGCGAACGGCGATCCCTTCCAGCTCCTTGGACGGGGCGGGATAGCGCGCCATGACCAGTGGATCGTGGCCTGGCACGACATGGGCATCAGAGTCCGCGAGTGCCCGGCAACGGCGATGTCCTTCCAACATTTCCCCGACATTGAACACGATGGGAAAAGGGTTGCCGCTTTCCATATGAGCATAGAAATGGGCGGCATCGGAGGCGACCACCACCCAGCCGCGCTTGGTGTAAACGCGGACAAATTGAAGGCCATGACTATGGCCGCCAACGAGGTGCAGGCTTAGCCCGCTGTCCAGAATCTGATCGCCGTCGTGAAAGACGACTCGGCCGTTATAGACCTGGCGCACCATATCGGTGACATGCTCGACATCGAATGGCATACGGATGCGGTCATGACACATGAAACGGCCAGTCGCGTAGTTCATTTCCCGGTCCTGGAGATGAAAATCAGCTTTCTTGAAATGATCGAGAGAGCCTGCATGGTCGTAGTGGAGATGGCTAATGATGACATGCTCGACGGATGCTGCGTCGACACCAAGCAATGCGAGCCCAGCTTCGGGCGTACGCAGAATCGCGCGATTGCGGCGTTTGGCGGTTGCCTCATCAAACCCGATATCGATGACAAAGGTCCGCTCGGCCGATTTCGCGACCCAAATATAGTAGTCCAGGGGCATCGGGCCATCGTGGATGTCCTGGAACACGAAATTTTCGCTCGCTGATCGATGATGCTCCGCGTATTTGAGCGCAAAGAGTTCAAAGACCGTTGGTATCGACATTTTTTCGCCTTCCTGATAGCCCGGTAAGCTCTTGATGGCTGGTTACCGCTATCTCTATTCTGCCATCGCCATATTGTTCTCTTACTTGCCTCCTATCAAGGTTCACTTTGGACATGATGAGAATACAAACCGAGAAACCTTGAGAGAAGCACTTAAATGCTGGGTCGACATCAATGCCGGATCATCGAGAAACGACCAATTGACATGTGCGAAAATTCGGCAGACTTTCCGGCTTGTTCCCCTTGCCGCAACGATAGCGCCTTGAAGCGATAACCTTCCTAAAAATGGTGCCAAGTTTGGAGTGTCTATCATCGCCTCGCCCATGCCCGGAACGGTCCCGCCAATGACCGATCTCGGTCTAAGAGCGGCCGCCGCCGTTCGCCAGGATCGTTTATGGAAACGCCATTCGGCGATGGCCAAGATCGGCGCCATTCCTGGCGATGGGGTTAATCGACAAGCCTTGTCGCAAGAGGATATCAGGGCGCGCGCGCTCTTGATCGCCTGGGCCGAAGCCAGGCGATATCACGTTTCGGTCGACGGCATCGCCAATCTTTTTATCCGCCGCCAGGGAATTGAAGAGAGTGCCGCACCGGTCTTGGTTGGTTCCCATATGGACAGCCAGCCGCTGGGCGGGCGGTTTGACGGCATCTATGGCGTGCTGGCTGGGTTCGAAGTCCTCGAAGCGCTGGACGATGCCGGCATCACGACCAAGCTTCCCGTCGAGGTGGTCGCTTGGACCAATGAAGAAGGTGGTCGTTTTTCACCAGGTGCCATGGGCTCTGCCGTCTTCGCCGGTGCCCGCGACCTGAAAGAATGCCTCTCCATCACGGACCCGGAGGGCGTTTCCTTTACCGATGCACTCGCCAAAACACTGAATGCGACCCCGAAATTGGAACGACGTCCCTTCAATTTCCCGCTAAGTGCCTATATCGAGCCCCATATCGAGCAAGGACCTGAACTGGAGGCGCTTGGCCTTCCGATCGGCGTGGTGACCGGCATTCAAGGATCGCGCTGGTATCTGGTCAAGGTTCAGGGCGAGAGCGCACATGCTGGAACAGCCCCGATCAAACGGCGAAGAGATGCCTTAAGCGCCGCCGTTCAGATGATCACGGGTTTGCAGGCTCTGATGCGGGATGAGACCGATCGCCTGCGCTTTACCGTGGGGCGTTTCGATGTCATCCCGAACTCGCCCAACACCGTGCCGGAAGAGGTGTTGTTCAGCATCGATTTTCGTCATCCCGACCTCGATGTGCTGAACAAAAAAGGCGATCAAATTGCCGAGATCTGTAAGCGCCTTGCCGGGCCTTGCGAGGTGACGCTGATCGAGACCTTCAATCGCCCGCCTTCGGTTTTTGCTGAACGGCTGGTCGATAGCTTGGAAAATGCAGCTAGGGCTCTGGATCTCGGCTCTCTGCGCATGCCATCAGGCGCCTTTCACGATGCCAATTTTCTAGCCGAAATCTGCCCGACAGCGATGTTGTTCGTGCCGTGTGAAAATGGCATCAGCCATAATCCGGCCGAGAATGCGAAACCTGAAGATCTGGCGGCCGGCGCCAAAGTCCTGGCTGCAGCCGTGATGGACATCGCCGGTACCGTTTAACCGGCATCGCAGTCGAGCTTCATGAATACGTGCTCTTTGCCATGGCTGTTCGTGCCCTGTTGGGCAGGGAGAGGGCGATGATCAGGCCCATAACCGCCATGGCGGCGAGGCTCATAAAGGCCGGGGCATAGCTTCCAGTGGTATCAAAAATACGTCCTGCCCAAATGGGGCCGATAGCGCCCCCAATGGTGCCGAAGAAAAGCACCGCACCGAAAATGGCTCCATGAGCCCGCGTTCCGAAATATTCGGCGATGGTTGGGGCGATGATGGTGAAAAAACCGCCATGAGCAAAGCCGTAGACCGCAACGGCGGCAAAAAGCGGCCAGGCCGTCTCGACAAATACAAGAACGACAAGGCTGAAGATGAGCGGCAGGAAGCAAAAGATCAACGAATTCTTACCTCCTATCCGATCTGAAAAGGCGCCAACGGCCAAGCGTCCGGCGATACTCGCTGCACCGGTGACCGACAAAAGAAAGGCGGCAAGCGTCGCCTTCATGCCCAAATCCATACCATGCACGACGATATGGAGAGGCACCGTGGTGAGCGTCGGCAGGAACAAGAATTGGATAGCGCATAAGCTCCAAAAGAGACGGGTCTTGATGGCCGACTTAAAGCCAATGCCATGCCCTTCGCTCTTGGGGGCATCCGTTGCCGACTTCTCTGGGTTTCTTATCATCAGGGCCGCACCCAGCAACGACACCGACGCCACGAGCCCGAGGACAAGCGCTGCAGACCGCCAGCCCAGACCCGTAATCAGGACAGCTGCCACAGGGGGAACGGCAATCTGGCCGACAGCCGTGCCTACCTTGACCACGCCAGTCATCATACCGCGGCGGCGATCGAACCATCTTGCGACCGTGGAGAGCGTGACAACGTCATGGGTGCTCATGCCAAGGCCGATGAACAGACCGAAAATCAGAAAAAGCTGCCAAGGCTCACCAACCCTGGAAATCAAGGCGAACCCAATTCCGAACAAGGTGCCGGCGATGCCCAGGACAATCCTCGGCCCATAGCGATCGCTCAGGCGTCCAGCGAAAATCGCCAATACACCCATCATGAAGAAGGCGAGAGATGCGCAGCTCGAAACAAGGGTGCGCGACCAACCAAACTCCGCTTCGAACACCTTGAAAAACAAGCCGTAGGAGAAGAGCAACCCGATCACCATGAACTGGGTCATGCAAGCGCCGAGCACGATCACATATCGCGGATCGACTTTTTGATGTTTGGTCAAAAAAAGAATTTCCCTTGGATTGCCTTCTTTGCTTTTTCTTCAGATTTAGCAGGGCAAAGTGATGTCATGGTCCGCTGGTGAGCTATATTGCGGCCAAGAGCGTTTGTTAATGGAAGAGTTCGATATACCGTTCGGGCGCGATTGTCGAACAAGACAACGTCATGCACAACGCAGGGCTGCGTTGTTTTAACCATGCTTTAGGAATTGGACCGATCGACTCCTATTCATCACCTCACCGGACCAAACCGCCGGCGATCAATCTCCCGCCACTTACGCTTTATATGTTAGTGGCGATGGCGATCGTCTTTGCCGGCAGCAGCTTGGCACCGGTTGCGATCGAACGCTGGATCATCTTCCATTTCGCCTTCATTCCGACGGCTTGGTCAATTGCCGAATGGCCGATCTGGTCGAAGATCGTCGCCCCCCTCACCTACTCGTTTCTGCATGGTGATGTGCTGCATCTCGTGCTGAACGGCGTTATGTTGGCGGTGATGGGTCAGGTGCTGGAACGGCGTCTGGGCAAATCGAAATTTCTCCTGGTTTTCGCGGCAGGCGTTATCGGTGGCGCTTTGGTTCATGCGTTGATCGGCGGTTCCGCCGATGTCCCGTTGGTTGGCGCATCAGCGGGTGTGGGTGCTCTTTATGGGGCCGGAATCGTCTTTCACGGACGAGGTATTTCGCTTGGGCCGAATAGCCGGTTGCTGGTTGCGCTGACCGCCTTTTTTGTGGTCACCAATATCCTAGGCTTGGTCTTACCGATCATGGGGAACGTCGCCTATGCCGCCCATCTAGGCGGTTTCATCGCGGGCATTCTGGTGACAGCCAGGCTGCAGCAACGCCGGTTCTAAGGTTTTTTATGCTGTCTAGCAAATGGTGGCACCCGTAGCGTCATGCACTGCGTCGTCGCGAACGACATGGACAGAGATAGCCAACATCCTCCAAGATAACTTAGAGCGCGCGGGCAGAGCTTTGCCTGGCCCTTTGGGGGGAACATTTGTCCATGCAGATCAAATCGGCCGACGTCTTTCCACTTCGCCTGCCCTTTACCGATGGCGGTTCTGGGACTGGCCTGATGCCGACGAAATGGACCCATCTCGACATCGCCTTGCTCCGCCTGGAAACAACGGATGGTGTTGTCGGCTGGGGCGACGGCTTTGCCTATTCCTGCCTGTCGGCGACCGTGGCGGCCCTCAACAACATGATGCTGCCACTGGTGGTTGGCCAAACGATCATGGATATCCCGGCCTTTAACCAACAATTGCAACAAAAACTCCATCTACAGGGGCGCTATGGCATCACCACATTCGCAATCTCGGCTGTGGACATGGCACTTTGGGATATCGCCGCTAAGCAAAAGAACATGTCACTTGGCGCTTTGCTCGGCGAAACGCGGCGTGCTGAGCTTCCCGTCTATGCAAGCCTGGTGCGCTATGGCGATCCATCTTTGGTGCAGGCTTTCGCGGAAAAGGCGGTCGGCGAGGGGTATGAGGCGGTCAAGCTCCATGAGATCACACTTCCTGCGATCGAGGCCGGCCGGCAAGGCGTTGGCGAGAACGTCAAGCTCGCAACGGATGTCAACTGCAATTGGTCCGCAGCCGATACCCGTGACCTGATGCCCGACATGAAGCGCCTTGGCCTCTATTGGGTCGAGGAACCACTCTTTCCACCTGACGCGGCGCGTGCGCTCGGCGCGCTGGAGCGCCAATACGGCATCGCCATCGCGAGTGGCGAGAATGCCTGCACATCGGTGGAGTTTTCTCGCATCATCCCTCATATCACCTTCGCCCAGCCGAGCGTGACCAAGGTGGGCGGCATTACCGAGTTTCTGAAAGTCTGCGACATCGCCGAAGCTGAGGGCAAGACCATCATGCCACATGCACCCTATTTCGGCCCAGGCTATTGGGCGACGGTGCAGATGATGGCGGCGAGGCCGATAACGGGGCTGTTCGAATTTCTCTATATCGCGCCGGAAGCCTGGCTAGATCCGAGCATTCCACTACCAAAAAACGGCAAGATTCAGGTGCCTGACTTACCGGGTCTTGGCTTCGAGCCTGATCCTGCATTGCTCAAACGCTACGCCGCTTGAAGCGTCCAAACGCTAGCGCTCAGCTTTGCAACAAACGCCTGGCGATGACCTGGGCTTGAATCTCGGCGGCACCCTCGAAAATGTTCAAGATCCGGGCGTCACAGAAAACCCGGCTGATCGGGTATTCCTCGGCATAACCGTTGCCGCCATGGATCTGAAGCGCGTTATCGGCAGCACTCCAGGCGACATGGGCGCCGATCAGCTTGGCCATGCCGGCTTCGAGATCGCAGCGCAGGTCCGCATCTTTCTGCCGCGCCGAAAAAAGGGTGAGCTGGCGGGCGATCATGATTTCGATGGCCATCCAGGTGAGCTTGTCCGCGACCCGGGGGAAAGCATAGAGCGACTTTTTGAACTGGACCCGGTCCTTGGCGTAGGTGAGCGCGATGTCCAGGGCGTTTTGCGCCACACCGACCGCACGGGCCGCGGTTTGAATTCTCGCACTTTCGAAGGTCGCCATGAGCTGCTTGAAGCCCTGCCCCTCGACACCTCCGAGCAGACCGGAAACGGGAACGGTGAACCCGTCGAAGGAGAGCGTGTATTCCTTCATGCCGCGGTAACCGAGGACCGGGATTTCACCGCCTGAAAGCCCTTCCACGGGGAACGGATCGGCGTCCGTACCACGGGGTTTTTCCGCGAGCAGGATGGAAAGACCGCGATAACCTGGCTCATCAGGGTTAGTGCGGCAGAGAATAGTCATAAGGTCCGCGCGGGCCGCGTGGGTGATCCATGTTTTGGAACCTTGCACCGTATAGGTATCGCCCATATGCGTCGCGCGCGTTTGGAGGGAGGCTAGGTCGGAGCCGGTGTTGGGTTCGGTAAAGACGGCGGTGGGCAGGATCTCGCCCGAAGCAATTTTAGGCAAATAATGCGCTTGTTGTTCCGGCGTGCCGCCGAGGCGGATGAGCTCGGCCGCGATTTCGGAGCGGGTGCCAAGCGAACCAACACCGATATAACCATGGGATAGTTCTTCCGTTACGACGCACATCGCCGTCTTACCTAGGCCCAGCCCACCGTTGTCTTCAGGGATGGTCAGGCCAAAAACGCCAAGCTCTGCTACAGCGTCAACGACTTCATCGGGGATAAGCTCGTCGCGCTCATGCCAGCCATGGGCGAAAGGTGCTACCTGATCTTTTGAAAAACGCCGGAACTGGTCGCGGATCATGTCGAGGGTTTCATCCTCCAGCCCCCAATCACCATAAGCACCGTCGGCGATCAGCAGGGCGAAGCGCGAACGCGCGGCAGCGTCATTTTGGCTGGGAAGCATGGCCTGGACCGCGGGATCGCCATAGCCGGCATCGTGGGCTAGGCCAAGATCGGCGGGGCGGATGACCTCTACCTGGTTCATCGGGATACCGCCCGCGATACGCGCCAGATATTCGGAAAAACACAGCTTCAACAGGAGCTGCTCGGTTTCTCCGAAGCTACCCGAACTGTTCAGCCGCTCAGCCCAAGCCTGCATCTGGCGAAGCGCTTCGACATAGGTAGCGAACCAGGCAAGTCCGTGGACCGCACGCTGTTCCTGATCCAACAGATCCGGCTGGAGATCACCTTCGCTCGAGACTTTAACGCGAACAGCCTCTCGGGCTTGCTGAAATAGGCCATCCACCGCTTCAACCGCAGCCCCTGCCTGCCGAAGTAGATCTTTGTCACCAATCGTCTCGGTCAGTTCCGCTATCGCCATGATCGAGCTTCCTCAACAATCCCAGGTTTTCCGCGGCTTTCGGGTTCGTTTGGTTTTTTAGGCATTTGGTTTAGGTCCGTTCCGGCCCCCTACCCCACACTCAACGTTTTCCCGATGGGCGATCGGATAGTTGGACTGGGCAGAGAGCCGGAACACAGTCACACCAACCCCATGGTCAAGACCGGCACAGCCGTCAACGCTAGGGCGCGTCGCCCTCTGTGGCTTCTTCGAGGGTGCGCATGCCAGGGCGTGGGGCTTGGACCAGGACGGCCATATTGCCGGGCTTGTGCTCGTTTCGGCGCATTTTCTCATGGGCGCGGGGAATATCCTTCCAGGAAAAAACCTCGGACATGCAGGGATCGACCTTGCGGCTGATCACCATATCATTGGCGGCACTTGCCTGTTTTAGATTGGCAAAATGGCTACCTTGGAGGCGTTTTTGGCGCATCCAGAGAAAGCGCGCGTCGACGGTCAGGTTGTAGCCTGTGGTGCCGGCGCAGATGACCACCATGCCGCCGCGTTTGACCACGAAGGAGGAGACCGGGAAGGTCGCCTCGCCCGGATGCTCGAACACAATGTCGACGTCGTTGCCCTTACCGGTGATCGCCCAGATCGCCTTGCCGAATTCCCGGGCCTTCTTCATGTACTGCCCGTAGCCGTCACTATCGTCGATATCGGGAAGCTGGCCCCAACAATCGAAATCTTTCCGGTTCAGGACGCCCTTGGCGCCGAGGCTTTGGACGAATTCGCGTTTGTCCTCCTCGGAGATCACGGCGATGGCGTTGCCGCCGGAAGCTGCGATGATCTGAATCGCCATAGAGCCAAGACCACCCGCCCCGCCCCAGACCAGGACGTTGTAGCCGGGCTTCAGCTGATGCGGCGTGTGGCCGAACAACATGCGATAGGCAGTGGCGTGGGTCAGCACATAGCAGCCGCTTTCCTCCCAGGTGAGATGGCGGGGACGTGGCATCAGCTGGCGGGATTGGACCGAGCAGAACTGGGCGAATGAGCCATCAGGGGTCTCGTAGCCCCAAATGCGCTGGGAGGGCGAGTTCATCGGGTCGCCGCCATTGCATTCCTCGTCGTCGCCGTCGTCCTGATTGCAGTGGATAACGACTTCGTCCCCGACCTTCCAGCGCTTCACCTTGGAGCCGACCGCCCAGACAATGCCGGAGGCATCGGAGCCGGCGATATGATAGTCGGCTTTGTGCACGTCAAAGGGTGAAATCGGCAGGCCAAGGGAGGCCCAGACACCATTGTAATTGACGCCGGCGGCCATCACCATGACCAGCACCTCGTCACTCTCAGGAATGGGCGTCGGCACGACCTCCTGTTGCATGGCCGAGCTGGGCTCGCCATGGCGCTCGCGTCTAATAGCCCAGGCATACATGTTTTTGGGGACATGTCCGAGCGGGGGAATCTCGCCGATCTCGTAAAGATCCTTGGCCAGGCTGGGTTCCGGGTTCGAGCCGACATTGGACGACGTCTGTGCTGGGTTCAAAGATATCACGTTGTTGCCCTCACGCGCAGATGGGGTGGTTGCGAAATCTTTCCCATTCGGCATCACAGGTTCACGCTGCCGAATGGCAAAAAAATCTTCAGGCGCCAGTTTAATGCCTTCACGTTGTGCAATCGTTAACAACTGCTCCTGGCGCTTCGCCGGGATCGCACCACGGCGTACCCAGCCACTCACCGCCGTTTGCCAGATACCGAGAAGCTCAGCGACACGCTGCTGCGACCCGAACCGACCAATCACGTCTTCGACGGTTGTTTTATTCATTGTGACTTTCCTTCCAGGACCGTTAACTATGCTTTAACGTGTTAACCTTAAGACACGCAACACTTGATTCACTAGGCCTGAAGATGTTATATTGCACTGCAGCATGAGAAATTGCAAGTCTTTTTGGCGGCAATTGCTATTAATAATGCCGGGAGGTGTTGGATGTCTGAGATGAGCAAGACCGAGCGTCAGCAGAGCTCCGATCGCCCCTGGATGTTTAGAACTTATGCCGGCCACAGTTCGGCAAGCGCCAGCAATGAGCTCTACCGGACCAATCTCGCCAGGGGCCAGACTGGCCTGTCCGTTGCCTTTGATCTCCCTACGCAGACCGGCTATGACAGCGATCATCCGCTCGCTCGGGGTGAGGTCGGCAAAGTGGGCGTGCCGATCAGCAGCATCAGCGACATGGAGGCGCTATTCGATCAGCTGCCGCTCGACCAAATGAACACCTCGATGACCATCAACGCCACAGCGCCCTGGTTGCTGGCGCTTTATGTGGTGACAGCGGAACGGCAAGGCGTGGATCGCCGGTCCCTCAGCGGCACGGTACAGAACGACCTTATCAAGGAATACCTGTCCCGCGGGACCTATATCTTCCCGCCCAAACCATCGCTTGGACTGACCCGCGATGTCATTACCTTCACTTATCGCGACATCCCGAAATGGAACCCGACCAATGTCTGCTCCTATCATCTNNCAGGAAGCAGGGGCGACGCCGGTTCAAGAGGTCGCTTTTGCACTTGCGAACGCCATGGCGGTGTTGGATGAGGTCAAGGCATCAGGGCAGATCGAGGCCGGTGATTTACCAGGTGTCGTCGGCCGCTTGAGCTTCTTCGTCAATGCCGGTGTCCGTTTTGTGACCGAGATTTGCAAGATGCGGGCTTTTGCCGAGCTTTGGGAGGAGATCACGCGCGATCGCTATAAGGTCGACGATCCGAAGCTCAGGCGTTTTCGCTATGGTGTGCAGGTCAACTCGCTCGGGTTGACCGAGCAGCAGCCGGAGAACAATGTCTATCGCATTCTTCTGGAAACGCTGGCCGTCACGCTTTCGAAGTCGGCGCGGGCACGCGCCGTACAACTCCCTGCTTGGAATGAGGCCTTGGGCCTTCCCAGACCTTGGGATCAGCAATGGAGCCTTCGCCTGCAGCAAATCCTGGCCTATGAGACCGATCTTCTGGACTATCCCGATATTTTTGATGGTTCGCCGGTGATCGAAGCCAAGGTCGAAACCTTGAAGACCGATATCCGCGACGAGCTGGAACGGATCGAACAGATCGGCGGGGTTTTGCCGGCGATCGAGAGCGGTTACCTCAAGGAACGCCTGGTTCTTTCTAATACCGAGCGGTTGGCCAGGATCGCATCTGGTGAGCAGAAAGTTGTGGGCGTCAATTGCTTTACCGAGAGCGCGCCTTCCCCGCTGACCACGAATGGCGATGGTGGTTTCATGGCGGTCAGCCATGAAGCGGAAGCCGAGCAGATCGAGCGGCTGATTGCCCATCGGGAGGCACGGGATGATGGCGAGGTCGAGCGGGCTCTAAGCGAACTGCGCGCCGCAGCGACCGAAGAACGTAACATCATGGAACCATCCATCACCTGCGCCCGCGCCGGCGTGACCACCGGTGAATGGGCCATGACATTGCGCGAAGTCTTCGGCGAGTATCGCGCGCCGACCGGTGTTGGTGGCTCCGTCTCCGTGTATACGGATCTACCGGAGGCACCCGATATCAGAAGACGAATTGATGAGCTCACCGAGCGTCTTGGCCGACGGCCGAAAATGCTCGTCGGCAAGCCTGGTCTGGACGGACACTCCAACGGGGCCGAGCAGATTGCAGTTTGCGCCAGAGATTGCGGTTTCGAGGTGGTTTATGAGGGCATTCGCTTAACACCGGAACGCATCGCCATGACCGCGCTCGAGGAAGGGGTGCATGTTGTCGGTCTCTCCGTCCTTTCGGGATCCCACCGATCGCTGGTCACGGAGATCCTTGAGAAACTGAGGGAACAGGAGCTGGACAACCTGCCGATCGTGGTCGGCGGCATTATTCCACCCGACGATGCGACGCTGCTCGAAGCCCAGGGGATCGCCAAGGTCTTCACCCCCAAGGATTTCGACCTCGCCACCATCATGAGCCAAATCGTCGACCTGATCGACAATCACCAAAAGGCCAGGTCCTGCTAGGACCTGGTTGACTTGGGGTCAGAGCTCAATCTGGGCTAGGTAGCGAGTCTGGGCATCATCCGATGTCACAGGATCTGGAACTGCACACAGATTTTCAATCAAGCACCGATAGGTAGGTAACCCAAGTTCTGGCAGGACCTAGTCAGCGGCTTGGGCGTGGAGGTCGTTGTCGCGACCGCCTGAGGTGTTCATCGCCACATCGAGGAGTGCGCGATTGGCATCGCGATAGGCGGCACTGGCGGCATCGTGATCGCTGAGGCTTTCCAGAACCTGACCGAGGTCCAGCAGGACGGCGGCCTCCGCATAGTGATCGTTCGTGCTCTTGAAGCAATTGCGGGAGTTCACGTAGAACTCCTTACTCTCGTCCAAATGCCCTCGCTTTTTAGCCGCATGGCCAAGTCGTCGAAGAATTTCGCCCTGACCATGCATGTCACCACGTTCGGCATAGTGAAGAAGCGCGCGCTCATAGCCTGCGACTTCGTCATCCACCTCTGACAACGCAGCGGCTGGCTGGACGGCTGCGCGGGTTGCTGCCGCGGGGACGGGCACACCTGCAGCCGGTTCCTCGGACAGCCCCTGACGGCGAGGGCTGACAAGCCCCTCATCCGCTTGTTCATCCTCAAACACCAACTCGGATTCTTGGCCGTAGCGTTGTTGTCTTCTTGCGGATTGCTCGGATCTTGGCTCGCCTGAGCGGAGCAAGAGGGATAACAAGACACCGCCCGCGACGAAGAAAGCGACCATCGCGAAATCGTTCACCCTGTCGAAGACCCAGAGGAAATGGTTGGCCGCCAAGGTACAGACGGCAAGGATTAGAACAAGGATGGCAATAACACCGAGCGGGCGCCCGAAGGCTTCAGCAAGTAGGCTTTTCTCAGACTGCTCGAAAACATCACTCGCGGGATCAAGATTGACCGCTGGCCTGCCCTTTTTGGAACCACGACTTGACCATGGCATCATTAGCTTTGCCCCCCCCGAGACAGTGCTAAAGGACGCTGCAGAAATTTGTTCTGCACCACATTCGCAACATGGCGGGACCGCCACAATGGAACGGCGACAATCATCCAGACTCCAGCGTTATCCTCATCAAGCATACCTTGGTTAACACGCGACTGCGGCTGTTCATCTCTTCCTATTGTATTTTTTTTAGACCGACTGCGATGAAATTACCACCATTTCAGTGCAAAAAAGGCGACAAAAGGTTGAAATCAATCGTTTTGTGCTGAAGAAATGTTCTTCTCCGGCCCGCATGTCAGGGGAGGCTTGCTACGCAATGTCTTGTCGCCGATCCAGGCCATAACGTCGTTATAGACGGTCTCGCGCTGCAAATCGCGCAACAGCATGTGATAGCCGTCGGGGTAAATAATCTCCTGACATCGCGTCTCACTCAGCCGTTCGCGCATGCTGGCGAAAGCACCGGGCGGGACGACCTGGTCCTTGATGCCGGTCAGCACCAGAACCTCCTGATCAAGATCTTTCAGCGACGCCAGCGCCTCGTCCATCAGGGCAACCAGCCCTGCAACCGCATCGGTTCGCGTTCCCTTGATGACCAGCGGATCCGCGCTGAAGGCTTTCAGCATCTCGACATTGTCCGATGGCCAGATCTCAAGACCACTACCGGTCAGCTTCCATCCAGGTGCCACGGTCGAGGCAAGCCAAAGAGTGGCCCGGTAAAACAGATTGAGCTGATCGCCGCCCCAGATGGCCGGCGCCACCAGGATCAGCCCGTCGACGGGTAATCGCTCTCCCTGTGTCGCGGTAACGATGGTGACGGCTCCGCCCATGCTCTCGCCGAGGACATAAAGCCGGGTCGTTGGATAAATCGTGCGAAGCTCGTCGATCGCATGACGCAGGTCACCGGTGAGACGCTCGGTCCCGGCCCATAATCCGGCATCGGCATTCCCACCAAAGCCCCGTTGATCGTAAGCATGAACCGCGACACCGCGTTCGCTGGCGAAGGTCGCAAAATCCTGAAAGGCATTGCTGTAGTCGTTGAAACCATGCAGGGCCAAGATCGCCGCTTTGGGAGGCCCTTCGGTCTGCCAATGACGCCAGGGTGATGACATATTTTCACTGTCAATCGAGGTCGTCTCCACTGAGCTAGCGCAGGCGCTTAGACAAAGGGCCGTCAAGAGCCAGCGAAGAACGGCATGGGCCTCGCTGATCATCCAGAGGCCAGGCTGGTCGCGGGCTCAGGGTCGGGCAAGCCTATGAGCCGCCAGACATCGGCAGGCTGCTTGCCAGATTGCCGAAGCGTGCGCAGGGTAATAGCGCGGTTGCGCTTGGCCAGGCGAAGGCCGGTGGAGTCGGCGATCAAATTGTGGTGGTAATAGCGGGGCGTGGGCAAGCCCAGGAGACCCTGGAGCAGCCGATGAATATGGGTCGCATGGAAAAGATCTTCGCCGCGCGTGACTAGGGTGACACCCTGCAGCGCATCGTCAACGGTGACCGCGAGGTGATAGCTGGTGGGCACATCTTTTCTTGCGAGAACGACATCACCGAGGGAAGCGGCATCGGCCGGCACGTCGCCCACCCGTACATCCTCCCAAACCAGCGGGCCGGTCAGCTGCAACGCCCGATCGACGTCGAGGCGAAGGGCATAAGGCTGGTTCGCCTGCATCCGGAGAAGCCGCTCATCGACATCAAGGCTTCGACAAATGCCGGGATAAAGCGCTTCGCCCGAGGGGCCGTGGGGAGCCCGGCCAGCCTCCGCGATCTCCGCCCTGATCTGACGGCGCGTGCAGAAGCAGGGGTAGAGAACCCCTAGACGGTCCAGCCGATCGAGGGCATCGGCATAGCCCTGCATCTGATCTGATTGCCGAAACGGTGGCTCATCCCAATGGAGACCGAGCCAACCGAGATCGTCATAGATCCCCTGCTCGAACTCCGGCCGGCAGCGGCCGATATCGATATCCTCGATTCTGAGCTGAAAGCGCCCGCCACCGGCTTTGGCCACTTCCCAGGCGATGAGGGCTGAATAAGCGTGGCCCAGATGAAGATAGCCGGATGGCGTCGGCGCAAATCGCGTAACGGCAGGCTGCCCACCCGGCTCGGGCAGGGGGAGGAAATCTGAACCCTTGATCATAAATGGGCCACCATGTGAACCAAAGCTTGCGAACAATTAGGCAACGCGATCATTATCCCGCGCGGGCCCTTCGGGGCAAGGGTATGTTTTTGTCGAAAGGGTGCTATATGCCCGTTCGTCATGAAATGGAGTTGCTTATGACAGAGCTTTCAGGCCCAAGCACACCGCCAGAGGCAGGCGGCGCACCTCGTCAGTTGGTCGTCCTGCTACACGGCGTCGGCGCCGATGGCAACGATCTGATCAATTTGTCGCAGACCATGGGAAAATCCCTGCCCCATGCCCGCTTCGTCGCGCCGAACGGCCCAGAAGCTTGCGACATGGCACCGATGGGCTATCAATGGTTTTCGCTCCAGGAACGCGATCCCAAGACGATGCTCGCCGGCATTCAGCAATCAGTACCGCTGCTCAACGCGTTTATCGATGCGGAATTGGCGAAAGATAGCCTGGAGGACAAAGACCTCGCCCTGCTCGGCTTTTCCCAGGGAACCATGATGTCACTCTATACGGCGCCGAGGCGGGCCAAGCAGATGGCAGGCGTGCTTGGCTATTCAGGTGCGCTCCTCGGCGGTGAGACCCTGGCGACCGAGGCCACCAGCAAACCGCCCACCTTCCTGATTCACGGCGATGCAGATCCAGTCGTTCCCATTCAAGCCATGCACGCCGCCGTCGCCGGGCTGGAAGCAGCCGGCATCCCCGTCCATTCGAACATCCGCCCAGGCGTTCCTCACGGCATTGATCCAGAAGGCATGGCCTATGGTGCTGCGTTTCTGGCGAAGGTTTTTGGACAAGGCGACGCGTAGTGGAGTGTCCACACCGTTTGGTTACGACCAACATTACCTCTGGATCAACGGTATACGGCCAAGTTTTCGAGACCTGTAGTGGATATTATT
This sequence comes from Geminicoccales bacterium, assembly GCA_050633905.1. GTDB lineage: Bacteria > Pseudomonadota > Alphaproteobacteria > Geminicoccales > Geminicoccaceae > JANQPX01. The sequence continues at coordinate 23,467 of JBOEHJ010000018.1, read as the reverse complement.
TGCTGAAGACATACCAGTAGAGCGAATTCAGGCTAGGCCAGATCAACTTTGCTGTGTTCGCTAGATCTCTCATCAGATCGGCGTCTTTTAATGCTGCGTTAGCCTCGGTCTGATGACATCGATTTTATGGTCCATGCAATCCTGGGAGTCCGACCCCGCCGCCACTTAACTTATGGACGGACTCCCAGGATCGCTTGGACCAGAGACCATCATCACCGACCATGGCGAAGGCAAGGTTAACCCCAGGCGATGTTAATGTTGGAGGATCCATCTAGTCTGCTTTTGCCGTTGTGAGCGACAGGATCGAACGGCGGGGATATGGCTACCAGCCGGCTTTCTTCTCCGGGGCCGGCAGGATTTTGCCGGTGCAATCGCCGAAGCCGATGCGATGGCCCTTGCCTGCTGCGAAACCGGCGAGGCTCATGGTGTCGCCATCTTCGAGGAAGGTCCGGGTTTCGCCGGTTTCGAGGGTGATCTGTTCCTTGCCGCCCCAGGAAAGTTCGAGGAGCGAGCCGAACTGGTGCTTTTCCGGGCCGGAGATGGTGCCGGAGCCCAGGAGATCGCCAGTGTTCATCCGGCAGCCACCGATCGCGTGGTGGCAAAGCTGCTGGGCGGCTGAATAGTACATATAGCGAAAATTGGTGCGTGAGATCGTGCTGTCGGCGGTAGCACCCTCCGGCCGCATGCGGATTTCGAGTTCGATGTCGTAATTGCGCGACGTAGGATCGTCCAGATAGGGCAGAAGCGGCCCCTTCCGCTCCGTGGCCGGCACCCGAAACGGCGCCAAGGCCTCGTTGGGGACGATCCAGGGGCTGATCGAGGTGGCAAAAACCTTGGACTGAAAGGGGCCGAGCGGCTGGTATTCCCAAGCCTGGATGTCGCGCGCGGACCAATCATTCAGAAGGACGAAACCGAAGATCATGTCATCGGCCTCGGCAACCGTGACCGGTTCGCCCATCGGGTTGGGCGTGCCGACGACAGCCCCCATTTCCAGCTCGATATCCAGGCGCCGGCAGGGACCGAAGATCGGCTCGTCAGTGCCATGGGGCTTCATTTGACCGAGCGGGCGGCGAATATCGGTCCCGCTGACCACCACGGTCGAGGCGCGGCCATTGTAGCCGATGGGAATATGCAGCCAGTTCGGCGGCAAGGCGTTTTCCGGGCCGCGAAACATCGAGCCGACATTGAAAGCATGCTGATAGGAGGCATAGAAGTCGGTGTAATCACCAACCCTGATCGGCAGCCGAGGCCGAACGCCGGCCAGCGGTAACAAAGCAGCGTCGCGAAGGACCGTATTGTTCTTGAGGGCGGGATCGCCACCATCAGCCAGCAACTCAGTGAGGCGGGCGCGTATCGCTGACCAGCTGGCTTTGCCCAAGGCCATGAAATCGTTGAGCACCGGCTGGCCGAAAACAGGCCGGCCGCCTTCGGCCTCGATCAGCCCCGCTTCTTCGAGAACAGCCAGGTCAAGGACTTGACCGCCGATCGCGACCGCACAGCGCGGCCCGCGATCGGCGCTCGAAATCACACCGTAAGGGAGGTTCTGGATCGGAAAGTCTGTCTCTCCGGTATTGGCGCTTTCAATCCAGCTCTTCAACGTCATCTCCCCTCGGCCGGGCCGGCCGTTGCTTGATTAGGACAACGTCGCCCAGCTTGGTCAGTATACGCCCAGATATACCAACACCATTTGGTCAACCAGTGTTGCTAGCACAGCTAGGCTGCCGCTTCTTGGCCAGCGATCAGGGCTTGTTCGGGAGCAACATAACGGTAGCCGAGATCATTGGCCACTGGCTCGCAGGTAACTTCGCCGTTCCAGACATTCAGGCCGTTCAGGAGGTGACGGTCGTCGCGGAGTGCCTGTACCCATCCCTTGTTGGCGATGCGCAGCGCATGGGGCAGCGTCACATTGTTGAGCGCATAGGTCGAGGTGCGCGCCACGCCGCCCGGCATGTTGGCCACGCAATAATGCACGATGCCGTCGACCGTGTAGATCGGATCCTCATGGGTGGTCGCCTTCGAGGTCTCGAAACAACCACCTTGATCAATGGCGACGTCGACCAGCACCGAACCCTGCTTCATGGTTCCCAACATTTCTCGCGAGACGAGCTTCGGGGCGGCAGCGCCAGGAATGAGGACAGCACCAATCACCAGGTCAGCGGAGGCGACGCTGTCCGCAAGATTGGCGCGGTTGGAAAAGCGGGTTTTGGCCTGGGATTGGAAATACATGCCGAGGCGTTCGAGAACCTCCGGGTCACGATCGAGAATGGTGACATCAGCGCCGAGGCCGACCGCCATTTGGGCAGCATTGAACCCGACGACACCGCCGCCGATCACCACGACCCGACCCGGCATCACACCCGGCACGCCGCCGAGCAAAACACCGCGACCGCCATGAGATTTTTCCAGAGCCGTCGCACCTGCCTGGATGGACATGCGCCCTGCCACCTGGCTCATCGGCTTCAACAGCGGCAAACCTCCGGTTTGATCCGTTACTGTTTCATAAGCGATGCAAACGGCACCTGAGGCGACCAGGTCCTTGGTTTGCTCGGGGTCGGGGGCCAGATGTAGGTAGGTGTAGAGGATCTGACCCTTGCGCAGCATCGCGCGCTCAGCTGGCTGCGGCTCCTTGACCTTAACGATCATGTCGGCGCGGAAAAAAATCTCTTCCGCAGTGCCGACCATCTCGGCACCTGCCTCGACATAAGCGGCATCGTCAGCACCGATCCCGGCACCAGCACCTTTCTCAATGATAACCTCATGCTGGTGGGCAACTAGTTCGGCGGCGCTTTCGGGCGTCAGGCCGACGCGATATTCGTGATTTTTGATTTCCTTCGGTGTGCCAATGAGCATGTCAGAGCCTTCCTAATTTGATGGTGTTGCGCGGAGTATGCCAGCTTCTCCATGAGATATGTTTCGAATCTTCCTATCCATCACAGTGATTTTCGTACATTATTCGATTTTATTCGCAAAAAGCGGAAAAAAAAGCTATGGATCGGATCGATCGCACCATTTTGAACGAACTTCAGATGGATTCAGGGCAACCCATGGCGGAGATTGCCGCCAAGGCTGGTTTGTCGCTATCCGCCTGTCATCGGCGGGTCAAAATTCTGGAAGCCAGTGGGATTATCGAAGGCTATGGCGCCAGGCTCAATCCCAAGGCGCTGGGCCTGACCATCCAGGTTTTCGTCGAAATTTCGTTGCATTCGCAAAGGCAGTCGGCGCTCGAGCAATTCGAGCAGGCGGTGATGCTCCACGACGAAATTCTGGAATGCAAGCTGACCACTGGCACATCAGATTATATCTTGCGCATCGCCGCTGGCGACGTGCAGGACTTTGAGCATATCCACCGTCATGTCCTCTCCAATCTGCCGGGCGTCTCCAGCATGCGTTCCTTTTTCGAACTCAGGACGATCAAAGCCTGGCGCGGCCTACCGATTCGCGATTCTTAGGTTAAGCCCGTTCCCGCTTTTTCCCTGAGGTCATTCGGCCCGCCCGGTTCCTGCCCGCTCCCCCACCTAACCACCCGATATTGTCCCGTACGCTGTCGGGTGGGTGGGGAGCAGGTAGGAAACGGGCTTAACCTAAAAGCGTGGTTGGGCGGGGGAGTGAGCAGGAACGGGACGGCATCTTCAAGTAGCCGCGCGGTAATCCCAGGGCATCTGAAGCTCGCCGCGCCAAAAACCCTTTTTGCCGCGTTTGGCGGCAGCATGGGCACGGCGGTACCGAGTATTGCCGGGTGAGGCGAAAGCGTACCCCTTACTGACCAGGCGCTTGGCAACATCCCGGCCATTGACCTTCACAATGGCGAGCGAGCGGCCGTATTTGTCTTCCCGCAGCACGCGCACACTAAGCCGACTGCCCTCCACCAGCTTGGACAGCAGCTCTTTGGCCAGAATACCGGCGTCTTGATACTCACCATCCTCATCCCACCAGGGCTGTCCCATTTCCGGCGTGTCGATAGCGAACAGGCGAAGGCGCTCGCCACGGACTTCAAGTGTATCGCCATCGATTACTCGCGGCCGCTCCCGAAACTGCTGCCATTCGATGCGCAGTCCTTCCCAGAAACCACTGAGCAGGCCGATCGCCAGGGAAGGTCCGAGGAAAATAACCGTCATCACCAAAGCACCTTCGAGATGATCTTGGGTGATGCCGCTCGTGAGCTGCAGGAAAAACCGCCAAAGCAAGAAAACAGCGTCTTCCAGGACCTGCCGGATCACGCCAAGCTCTTGAATGATCTGATCAAGGGTCACAGCAGATCGACCTCCTCGTCCCCGACAGTAACATCACGGCATTTTCGTAAAATCGATCATGACATCGCCCTTTAAACACGATCGAATGCCCGATGTCGTTAGCAAGGATGAAAAAAAGACGCCGCCTCCATCTTGGCTAAACCTAAGCAAACAGGCTAAACCTTGACGCAAATAGTGATAAAATGATCGCACGGTGCGCCACCGACATCGACCCAAGGACGTCTCTAGATGAACAAGATCATTCCCCTCGTCGCCTTAAGTCTTTTCCTCCTCGGCTGCGCCCAAACGCCAGATCAGCGATCACCGAATACCCAAAGCTATCAACGAGGCTATGGTGCGACGCTCAATAACAGCTCGTCGCAGCCTCATGCCGGGCAATGGGCGGTGGCGGCGATCGGCACACCTTTCTACCTCGCCTTCAAGACCGCCGTTTGCGGCGCCACGTTGGTGGTTGCAGCACCGGCAGCCGCCGTACTTACGATCGCAGACAGCCCCTATGGCTTGACCGTGGACCAACTCGGTGACGACGTCGCTACCAATTGCGGACCGCCTTATATCTTGAGCCCAAGCTAAATCGATCCGACTGGGGGACCCGCCGAACCTCGCCCGGTGAGATGTCGTTCGGCTATCATCTGAATAGGACATGACGACAGCATTTCTCGACATGCAAAGTTTTGGCGTTGACATCGAAACGCCGAAAGGAAGCGCAAGTATCCTCAGCGACCTGGATCTGAAGCTGGCGCTCGGCGAACGATTGGGGCTGGTGGGCGAAAGCGGATCGGGAAAATCCATGACGGCGCTTTCGATCATGGGCCTGCTACCTGATGCCGCGCGCACCGCTGGCAAGCTTCTGTTCGATGGTACCAATCTTCTCAAGCAGAGCGACCGGCAGCTTTGCAAGATCCGCGGGCGGCGCATCGCCATGATTTTTCAAGAGCCAATGAGTGCCTTAAACCCGGTAAAACCGATCGGCGATCAGATCGCCGAGGGGCCAAGACTGCATCTGGGCCAAGGTGCTGGCGAGGCGCTGGCGCTTGCCAAAGATCTTCTGATCAAGGTCGGGCTGTCGCCCGAGCAAGTCCCGCCGTCGGCTTTCCCGCATCAGCTGTCAGGCGGTCAGCGCCAGCGCGTGATGATCGCAATCGCGCTTGCCTGCAAACCCGATCTCCTGATCGCCGATGAACCCACAACCGCCCTCGATGTGACAGTGCAGATCGGCATCCTGGATCTGATCACCAAGCTTGCCGACGAGGCCGGCATGGCGCTGATCATGATCAGCCATGACCTCGGCGTGATCGCCCGGACTACGTCACGCATGGCGGTGATGTATGCTGGGCGCATTGTCGAGGAGGGGCCGACCGGTTATCTGTTGCAGCATATGGCCCATCCCTACACCAACGGATTGCTGGCAGCCTTGCCGCAGCATATGATCACCAGCCGCGAGCCGGCGAAAAACCGACCGCGCCTGCCGACCATCAAGGGGCTGGTGCCGGACCCCTTGCAGCAGGTCCTGGGCTGCGCCTTTACCGAACGATGCGCTTATGCCAATGCTGAATGCCAAAATCACCCCCCCGGCCTTCGCCCCCAGGCGACCGGCCATCTCGTTGCCTGCCATCATCCGATCAAAAAGGATACTGCTGGGGAGTTGGTCCATTGAGCGAGCCATTGCTGGAGGTCGACAACCTCGTTCGCCACTACGACAGGCCAAAGCGCGGCCTGTTCAGCAAGAAGCCGATCATCGAAGCGCTGCGCGGCGTCAGCTTCAAGGTTGATTCGGGCGAAAGCTTCGGCATCGTCGGCGAAAGCGGCTCGGGAAAGTCCACCCTGGCCAGGGCCATCCTCGCCCTTGAAGAACCAACATCCGGCACCGTCCGCCTTATGGGCCGGGACATCTTCAACCTCGCCCCTCATCAGCAGCGCAGCATGCGCCGCCATGTCCAGATGGTGTTCCAGGACCCGTTCGGCTCGCTCGATCCGCGGCAATCCGTGCGCGATATCGTCACCGAACCGCTCAATCTTGTCGACGACATCAACGCCAGCGAATGGGAGCAGAGAGGAGCGGAAGCAATTGCCTCCGTTGGGTTGCAGGCAAGTGATCTCGACAAATATCCGCACGAATTCTCGGGCGGCCAGCGCCAGCGCATCGCCATCGCACGAGCCCTGATCACCAAGCCCAACCTGATCGTCGCGGACGAGCCGGTCTCGGCCCTCGATGTCTCCGTTCAGGCCCAAGTGCTCAATCTGATGATGGACCTGCAGGAGGATTATGGCCTCACCTACGTCATCATCAGCCATGACCTCGCCGTGATGCGCCATATCACCGATCGTCTGGCGGTGATGGAAGCTGGGCGGATCGTCGAACAGGGCCAGACCGCCGATATCTTCGAAAATCCGCAACATGCCTATACCCAGGAACTGCTGGACTCGGTGCTCGACATTCCCGATCCCAGGGAGCACGACAAGGCTCATGCCCAGGCCACGAGGCCTAGCAGCGAGGCGGAAAAGCCCATAGCGCTCAATCGTCGCCCGCCTGAGAAAAAGCTCGCAGCTACGATCCCCGCAGCCACGGCAACGCCTCAAGGGATCGAAACACGTAGCGGCGGCATTCATGAGAGCGAAAGCACGATGGCGACCGGAAGACACCCTGAGCAATCGGGCGTCTGGGCCCCAATATCGCCTTCAATCGAAGACGTTGCGCGCCGAGCTGATAACCAGGATAGCAACGTCGCGGCCGTTCCCCAACACCAGGCGAATGTGACCAAATCGGCACCTCCTCCGCCAGTCGATAGGAACAGCAGGGGTGATGACGACCAGGAAAGCAGCGAGGAAAGGGATAATGCCCTTGCGCTCCAGCGCCAAATAGCAGCGCTCAAATCGGCCCTGCCATCCGATGAAGAAGAAGAAGACGGCACGGACCAGCAGACGAACCCTAAAAGCGGCGAGGAAGGGGACAACACCCCTACGCAGCAGCCCAAGATTGCAGCGCTCAAATCGACGCCGTCATCCGATGAAGAGCAGGATAATGCAGACCAGGGAAACAACGAGTTAAGGGACAATGCTCTCGCGCTCCAGCGCCAAATAGCAGCGCTAAAATCGGCCTTTTCGTTTGCCGATGAAGAAGGCCTCTCGGAAGAAAACGAGCTCATCGATCAAGACGCGACCGAAGAGACCAAGGCGGAAGGGCTCAACCTCATCGATGGACGTTGGCAAGAAGCCGTTGAGCGGGAGACGATCCAGATCGTCAACCCCAGCGACGGGACTGTCTTCGGCTCCCTCGCCCGGGGCCAGGCCGCCGATATTGACCTCGCCGTGAAAGCGGCAGAGAACGCCATGGCAGGACCTTGGGGTCGGATGCCCGCCTTTGAGCGCGGCCGGGTGCTGACAGCATTGGCGAGGCTTGTTCTGAACCAGATCGAGCATCTCGCAGCCCTCGAAGCGAAGGATGTCGGCAAGCCCCTTCGTCAGGCGCGCGCCGATGCCGTAGCCCTTGCCCGCTATTTCGAATTCTACGGCGGTGCGGCTGACAAGGTTCATGGCCAGACCATCCCCTATCACGATGGCTATACCGTCCTCACATTGCGCGAGCCCCATGGCATCACCGGCCATATCGTGCCCTGGAACTACCCGATGCAGATCATCGGCCGGAGCGTGGGTGCAGCGCTGGCTATGGGCAATGCCTGCGTCCTCAAACCCGGCGAGGACGCCTCACTCACTGCCCTGGAAATCGGCAAGCTGGCGCTTGAGGCGGGACTTCCGCCCGGTGTGCTGAATATTATCACGGGCCTTGGCGGGGAGGCGGGTGCCGCCCTTGCCGCCCATCCCGGCATTGATCATCTATCCTTCACCGGTTCGGTCGAAACCGGCAAGCTGGTGCAAAAGGCCGCCGCCGACCATAGCTGCCCGGTCACCCTCGAACTCGGCGGCAAGTCACCGCAGCTGGTCTTTGCCGACGCTGACCTCGAAAAGGCCCTACCCTTCCTCGTGAACGCTGCCATTCAGAATGCCGGCCAGACCTGTTCGGCAGGCTCTCGCGTACTGATCCAGGATCGGATCTATGACGATGTGGTACATCACTTAGCCCAACGCTTCGACAATCTAGGTGTCGGTCCAGCCGACCGCGATCTCGATTGTGGCCCTGTAATCAATCCACTGCAAAAGCAGCGGATCCAGGGCTACCTCAATCGGGCAAAGACCGATGGCATCGACATTCTCGGCGAAGGTAATCTGGCACCCGACACACCGGAAAACGGCTATTACGTCCGCCCGACCCTCTTGGGCGACGTCGCCCCGAATCACCTGCTCGCCCAGGAAGAAATCTTCGGCCCCGTGCTGACGGCAATCCGCTTCACCAACGAAGAGGACGCGATCCGCATCGCCAACGACAGCGCCTATGGCCTGGTCGCCGGCGTCTGGACCAATCACGGTGGCCGCCAAATGCGCCTCGCCCGCGCCATCAAGACCGGCCAGGTGTTCATCAACAATTATGGTGCCGGCGGCGGCGTCGAACTCCCCTTCGGCGGCGTCAAAAGCTCAGGCTTCGGACGCGAAAAAGGCTTCGACGCCCTCTACGGTTTTTCAACCCTCAAAACAATCGCCATACACCACTGAGGCCGGAACGCCGGCCGGCGGGATGTGCGACGGTCGGCGGTCACGTTGCGGCGTTGGCTGTGGCGGAGGTTTGCGCCGGAAGGTCGTGCAGAGCCACCAATGGCAAATGCGATGGGGCCCTAAAGTTCATGGTGGCTATAAGTATGGTCGAAGTTCCACAACCTGCGGAGAGAATTGACAAGACAGATAAAGAGTAGGGAAGACGACCACCAGCAAACATTCGAAACCAATGACAACTGGCAAAAGAACGACTAGAAATCTGCACCTTACATTAGATTTCCAACTGTTCTATAGGCGATCAATACAGCGATATTCGGGGTTACAGTCACGCGCAAATTTTATGCCTGACGCCGACACACCTGTGTATGGACCGAACTAAGGGAGGTCGGACACATGAAGGCAGAATTGGAGGAAAGGTGGCTGAGACCTTCAGGACGTGTTTATGTCTTACTCGTTGCCACCTTGATCACAGCATGCACGATCTCATTTCTCTTTGGAATCGTCACCTATCGGGCGAAGGTCTTCCCCTATCAACTGCTCCACAGCATCTGGAAGCCAGCGACATCGGATGACGCCAAGCCCCTGCCGCGCTATTCGATCAACGAGTTAGAAATTAGCAAGCGTTTAGACGACTTGCACAGCCAAAGAGCACAATTTCGTGCCGACCTGCTGCGGCGCTTGGTTGTTGACGACTACGACTTCCAGGAGTTGTCACGCGACAATTCACGTACGATCGACATAGAACAGGAATTATTCAAGCATGGGCGTGTATCTTCGGTCCGAACTTATGGGATCGTCCATCTTGGCGTTCTCGCGCAGACCAAGCAGGAGTCCGTCCGGGGGCTATTGATCTACATTCAGGGTCACACAGGCAGCCCCTTCAGCTTCGATTATTTCGATGAAATCCGCGCGACTGCGCTCAAAGCAGGTTTCGATGTTCTCGCTCTGTCGATGAGCGCGATTGGGTTCAACGCGATCGATCGCACATTTCCGACCGCTTTCGGGGAACTCGATGTGCCCCGCGAGCAGACTGACCACCTGTTGTTCTCGCTCTTTCATGATGCGGAGCGCCCCCATCTCGATCCTCTCGCATCGATGGTAAGCGGCAACTACCATCTCGTCCAAGAAACGATCGCACGGGGAGACTATAGGACTGTCTATATGGCCGGTGTTTCGGGGGGCGGTTGGTACACGACAATTCTATCAGCGCTCGACCCCAAAATTAGCGAAAGCATCGCCTTCGCGGGAACCGTGCCTTTAGAGTTGATGGGAGAACCGAGCAATGTTTCTGATTGGGAAGCCGTCGCAGCACCAATTTATCGGCACTATAATTATTGGGATTTCTATAGCTTGGCGACATTAAGCGAAGACAACAACGCAGCACAACGGCGCCATTTCCAGGTCTACAACTCAGAGGATCCCTGTTGCTATGCTGGACCATCTGCAAAAGTCGTTCGGGATGTGGCCGCTCGATTGGACATCCCGGGCTTCGACGTGAAAATTCTGGAGGCAGACCATCACAGTGCCGATCCGAAGCTTATTCGGCATCTTTGGTTCGATGAATAACGCATGCTTCGTCGATCGAAAAATGACCGTCAATGCTTTCTTAATCGAAGGTGACGAGTCATTCCAGGAGGATCGATACTGCTCTTATGCTGTGCGAGAATGTCCAGCTTGTTAAACAAGGGTCAAGAGACCCTGCCACATAGCTCGCTACTCAACTATCTGAACCTTCCTGCCATGTGCAAGGAGCGATCCTTCGCACATGGCAGGGTGTTGAACTTGGTCGAAAAAATCAGTCCTCGAGCTCTTCGAAATGATCGACGATTTCTTCGAGTTCGAACTCGACTACATCGAGATAGTCGTCATCACCGGTGAGCGCATAGGCGCGAGCGGCGATATGGGCAGTGGCGGGATGGATGACAGCTTCCATGTAGATGCTGGCATAATCGTCGTTATAAAGGGCATCGGTATCGATGCCAGCATCCGCCAAGGCACCGCCTTCATGCCAGGCTGGCTCGATGCTTTCGAGGTTTTCGGATTTCATGGTCTCGGTATTGGCCGCAACGAAGTCCATGGCGGGGGCAAAATCGGGCTGCTCCTTGGCATAACCTTGAGCACCGGCGACACCAAGCTGGATCAAGGCGTCCTGATACTGCAACAAGGCGTCGACATCGACCTGCTCGCTCTTAATTGCTTCCAGCGACTTTGCGACCAGACCCTCATAGCTTTCGACATCCAGTGCCTGAACCGGAAAGGCCAAGAGGCCAGCAACAGCGGCACCGATTAGATATCCTGCTTTCATGTTCCGCTCCAAATGTTTATTTTAACCTTCACAATAGAGACCGATGTCCCGTCATGACCGGTGATCATCCGAGGTCAAGGCCTGACTTATCACTTCGGGATAGAAATTCAGCGAGGTGACGACAAATCGAATCTTTATTGCGCTTAGGCTGAGTTTGATCCCGCCCTCGCATCGCCGCACATCGTCTGACGCGACGCGACCCAGGCGAGCGGCAAAATCATGGCGGCCAGTGCAAGGACGATGCATAGCGCCAAAGGCAGCCCGATTTGATCGGCGACCAGGCCGATCACAGGCGGTCCCACAAGAAACCCGCCATAGCCGACCGTGGCGACGGCGGCGACCGAAGCGCCGGGGCTGAGACCACTGAAACGGGGCGCGATGGAAAGGCTGACGGGAAAAAGCACGGCGACGCCGAGGCCGCTGATGCCATAACCAAGGATGGCAATCGTCGAGGACGGCGCCAGGAGCGCGATGGTGAGACCGATGACAGCTAGCAAACCGCTTGCCTGGAGCATGAAAAACGGACCAAAGCGATGGACCAGACGGTCGCCGGCAAAGCGCATGATCGCCATGGCGAGTGCGAAGACGGTAAGCGCGATGGCGGCGGTTTTGGTGTCGGCGTTTTGATACTCGACGAGATAAATGGCGCTCCAATCCCCGACCGAGCCTTCGGCCACAAGACCGGCAAAGGCGATCAGACCAATCGCGATCAGAATACCGCGAGGTAGGGCGAAACTGGGACCGGCACCGGGCTCGACTTTTTGGTCTCTGATCATCACCCAGCATCCGCCGACGCCGACCAGTAACATCACCAATGCTGCCAGAAGAAAATGACTGGCGAGGCCTAGAAGGATGGATGCCGCAACGCCTGTAAGGAGGGCACCCACCATATCACCGACGCTATAAACGCCATGGAACGAGGACATGATCGGTCGACCATAACGCCGCTCAATCTCGGTCGCCTGAACATTCATAGCCACATCGAGGCTGGAGATCGCGAGGCCGTACAACATCATCGCCCCGCCGAGAACGATCCAGTTCCAGGCAAAAGCCTGAAGCGGAAAGACAAGCCCCTGGGCTAGCGCCATGGCGATGCTCACGCGCCGACTACCGAGCCGGCCGACCAGAAAACCAGTGAGCGGCATGGCGATCAACGCGCCAAAACCGATCATCAGGAGCGCAAGACCAAGCTCTCCGTCGGATGCCCCGACCTGCTCCTTCAGTTCGGCAAGGCGCGGCGCCCAGGTGCCATGCCCGATGCCGCAGATAAAAAAAACAAGGCTAGTCCCGAGCCTCGCTCGCTGTATCGCTGACACCTGCCCACCCCCAAACCAAGACTCACCTGCTATCAGACACCTCCAAGGACAGCAGGCCCAAGCCCAAGTCAAGCCAACAGCAGCTCGCTGTTAGCGAAGGGGTTCTAGGATGGAGACGTAGTTGGCGACGGCAGCGCCGCCCATGTTGAAGATGCCACCAAGCTTAGCGTCCTTCACCTGCATGTCGCCTGCTTTGTTGGTGAGCTGCATGGCGGCAAGCGCATGCATCGAGACGCCGGTAGCGCCGATCGGATGGCCCTTGGCCTTGAGACCTCCGGATGGATTAACCGGCAACTTGCCGTCTTTTTGTGTCCATCCCTCGAGGACGGCGCGGGCACCCTGTCCTCGTGGCGCCAGCCCCATCGCTTCATATTCCAGGAGTTCGGCGATGGTGAAGCAGTCATGAGTTTCGACGAAGCTCAAATCGTCAAGCGACAACCGGCTCTTGTCCAGGCCGTCGCGCCACGCGACCTGGCAACCTTCGAAGAGGGTGATGTCGCGTTTGCTCATCGGCAGGAAATCGTTCGCCTGAACGGCGGCGCGGAACACGACGGCTTTATTCATGGTGAGCGCGGTCTCGACATCGGTCAGCACCACGGCGGCAGCACCATCGGAAACCAGGGAGCAATCGGTGCGTTTGAGCGGTCCTGCAACAAGGGGATTTTTTTCGGAAACGTTGCGGCAGAAGTCGACGCCCAGGTCTTTTCGCATCTGGGCAAGCGGGTTGCTGCAACCGTTTTTGTGGTTCTTCGCCGCAATCGCGGCAAGAGCATCACTCTGGTCGCCATGTTGCTGGAAATAGCGCTGGGCGATCTGGCCGAACACGCCCGCGAAACCACCTTCGATCTCGGCTTCCTCTTTCAGATAGGCAGCGGTTAGTAAGGCTGTTGGGATCTCCCGACCCGGCAAATCGGTCATCTTCTCGACCCCTACCACCAGCACAAAGCGGGCCGATCCGGCCCGGATTGACGTCAGGCCCTGGTGAACCGCGGCCGAACCGGTGGCGCAGGCATTCTCGACCCGCGTTGCCGGTTTGAAGCGCCAGCTTTCGTCAGCCTGAAGGACTAGCGAGCTGGTGAATCCTTGTTGGGAAAAGCTACCGCCGAAATGGCCGAGCAGGATCTCATCGACATCGCCAGCCTCGATACCGGCATCCGAAATCGCCTCGCTCGCGGCTCGCACGATCAGGCTTTCGACATCATCCTGTTCATGCTTGCCGAAGGCTGTGTGGCTCCAACCAACAATGCATCCGGTCATGACGGAAACTCCTGTTTTTTGTCACGTTATCATGTGGGTCATTTCCGCCGCCGCACAAGCACCGGCAGCGTGCCGGTTCGTATGCGGTATGTTAGGGGTCCACGTTGAAGCTTCAGTGCACAATGTCGGACCGATCGAAGTTCGAGTGCGGCCCCTCGATCAGGCTTAGGCGGCGCACGCCTCTGCCCCGCCGGACCACCCTAAATACGCTAAAAAAATCAGGTGACTAGTCGGGGAAGCAGTCCGTTTCGATTTGCCCAGGAAATACCTAAACCGTCATCGTCGCGTCAACATGATGTTAACGCTGGATCGCTAAGCTCCTGTTCTGGTCCATGAGATCCTGGGAATCCGCCCGCCGCCAGAAAAGATGAGGCAAGGCTAAAAATCCCAGAATCTCATGGACTAGGGCACAAATATAGCGGCGAAAGGTTATCTCAGGGTTAACGGGTTTTTGTCAGGGGCGACTGCTTCTTGCCGCGTCCAGGTTGACCCGCCGACTAGGTCTCGATCCAGTAACGCTTCAACATGCCATCTCGCAAAGGATCTTTGCGGAGATCCTCCAACACGCCGCCATTCGCCTCGATGACTTTAGCCGAACCGATATTGCTCTCGTTGCAGGTCACCAGGACGGGGCCTGTGCCGTAGTCCCGGCATTTCTCGAGTGCCAGTTTCAAGATGAGCTTGCCGTAACCCCTGCGCTGAAAACTCGGCCGGATGCCGTAGCCGATATGACCGCCTGCCTCGATCAACCATTTGCTGAGCTTGTAGCGAACACTCGCCTCGCCGATGAAGCTCTTGCCCTCGACTAGCCAGAAGACGTCGAACGGCACCTTTTGAACCGTCTCGCCGTTAGGCAGGGTGATCGTTCCCGCTCTGTCGGTGATCGCAGCAACAAAGGTCTCGAAATCGCGATCGATCTCGTAGATTTCATCCGGCATTTTCTCAGCTTGTACGCCCCGCCTGAAGCCTTCGCGCAGCGCCTCGACGAAACTTTTTTGATGGGACGACGATGCCAATACCAATGATGCTGCCATGGTTCAAATTCCACCATTGTCGAGAAAATCTCTCAGTCGAATAAACGATCCTTCAACTTTCTATGCGCCAGATAAAACATCGAGCCACCGAGCAGGCTCAGAAAGAGGAGATGGAGCAAGGTGAAGATGGGATCGAGCGGTTGGCCTGCGGTCAGCGGGCGGATGATTCCGATGACATGGGTGGTGGGCAGGAGCCAGCTCAGCGCCTGGATGAAGCCCGGAAAACGATCGATCGAGAAGAAGACCCCGGTGAAGATGAAATTCGGCGTCACCCAAAAGGTCATGAAATAGCTGATGAATTCCCAATGTTTGGCATGGGCGGTCGCGGCAAGCCCGCAGGCGGCATAGGTAAAGCAAGCGAGGGTGAGCACCAAAAAACTGAGCAATGCGCCAAAAAGCGAGTCGATCCCACCCCAGAAATAGCCGACCAGCACGACCCCAAAGGCAGAGAACAGCCCCTTTGCGATGGCCCAGCCGACCTCACCCACCAGCAATTCCAGCAAGGTAACAGGTGTCGCCAAAATAGCCCCCCAGGTCTGCTGCATGGTGAGCCTGGAATAGGCCGAAATAGTGGCCTCGAAACTCGTGGTGAACATCGCGGAATAGGCCATCATCCCCGGCACTACGAAAGCGAGATAGCCAAGCCCGCCCATATCGCTGATGATCGCGCCGAGACCAAAGCCGAAAGCGAACAGATAGAGCACCGGGTTGACCATCTGCAGGGTCACGGACGACCAGACGGTCCGCTGCCAGACCAAAAAATGACGCCACCACACGGCAAAGCTGTAGGGCACCAAATCGAGGATCCGCTGCATCAATTTTCCCTGAGCTTTCGTCCGGTCAGGCGAAGAAAGACATCTTCGAGATTAGCCGGGCGGTGTAAATAGATGACATCAGGCGGCAGCGCTTTTTGTAGCTCGCCCGCCTGCTCGACATAGAACAGCACCGAATCGCCAATGTCCTCGCATTCGAATCGACCGTTGGCGAGCATCTCGCCCACCGGCTTCTGCACGTCGAACACATGCCCGCGCACATGTTTCCTGATCAGGTCATCGGGCGAGCCCTCGGCCAGGATCTTACCCTCATCGACGATCACGATATGGTCGGAAAGCCGCTCCGCCTCGTCCATGTAGTGGGTAGTGAGCAGCAAAGTCTTGCCGTCGCGTTTCAGGGCCTGAAGCTGCTTCCAGATCAACACGCGCGCTTGGGGATCAAGCCCCGTGGTCGGCTCGTCCAAAATTACCAAATCCGGATTGCTCATCAAGGCACGCGCGATCACCAAGCGCCGCTTCATACCGCCCGAGAGCTGCATCACGCTTTGATCTATTTTCTCGTTGAGTTCCATGAAGGCGAGAAGCGATGGCACGCGTTCGGCAATGGCGCCAGCCGATAGCTTGAAATACCGACCATAAACCTCGAGATTCTGACGGACTGAAAGGTCCGGATCGAGATTGTCCTCCTGGGGCACCAAGCCGATACGCGAGCGTTCGGCGCGACCGATCTGATCCACAGGCTTACCGAATACCGAGAGCTCGCCGCCACTCACCGAAGTCAGCCCCATGATCATGCGCATGGTCGTGGTCTTGCCCGCCCCATTCGGTCCGAGCAATCCAACGCATTTTCCTTGCCGAACCGCGAGATCGATGCCACGCACCGCCTCGAAATCACCATAACGCTTTTGCAGATCGCGCGCCTGAATGACCGCATTTTGGGTTCGGACAACGGGGCTTTCAGTGTCTTTGGTCAAGGTAACGTCCAAGGGTTTTCCTCAATCAAGGCAATAGGGTCTGCATAGGCAATGTCCGGCCGCCACTGCTTGGAAACACCCCATACACCTAGACCATTTTCCGATCATTCGGAACCAGCACACGCCTCCTTCCAACCACCAGCAGTGTCCCACCATATCGGGTGGGGCGCCCACTGCGTGTGGTTGGGCGGGGGAGGGTTCGTTCGTACTTGCCCAGGAAATGCACTGGCGTCCAACGTCAGCCAAAAAAACGAATCAGCACGACGGCATTTTTTTTCCAAGACAAACTCGGTATATCACGCGGATGGTGACTTGCTCAAAAAGCATCATGCCAACCTTGCTCATGCCTCAAAGGAAATGTCATGTACCGTCTCGTTCTAATTGCACTCCTCGGATTGGGTGCTTGTGCGCCATCCATCGATCCAGCGGCTAAAGCGTCACTCGACAACTGGGTCGCCGGGCTCCAGACCAGCAGCACCAGCTACGGTGATCAGGGTCTCGAGCGCAATCCGCCCAAGGTTGGCCAATGGACCGAATATATGGACACCGATCCCGATGGTGCCGTCACCCGACGACTTCAAAAAGTCGTCGGCGAAGAAAGCGGGGCCTATTGGATCGAGGCCGAGCAAGAAACCTATAGCGGCAAGTCCGCCATGAAAATCCTGGTCGCGGCACAGGATTGGAGCAAGCCTGAGAGCATGGAAATCCGGCGGATCATCAGCCAGCAAAACGACGAACCGGCCCAGGAACTACCAGCTTTGCTGGCCATCGCCATGGCAAAACCGATCACCTCGACCTTCGCCAACAGCGTCGAGACCGTCAACGGCCCCGTGGAAACCGTGAGCGTCCCCGCCGGCCGGTTCGAAAGCCATAAACTGACCACCAGCGGCATCACCCTGCCTCTGGTCGGTGACACGTCCGGCACCTCCTGGGTCAATATGAACGTCCCGCTATCCGCCGCTGTTAGGATCGAGAGTAATGGTGGCTATCGTTCGGAACTCGTCGATTTTGGCGAAACCGGCGCGACAAGCGTCATCACCGGCCCCGTCCAAAAGACCTTCTGATATCTATCGACGACAGTCGGGGCGGGATAACATAACAGGTTGCTAAGCACCCCCGGCTGTCCAGGTCGGACGGCCTTCGATGGGATAGGCGGGGTCGTTATAGCCCGGCGTCGAGGGATGACCGGTGGTGACCAGACTGTCGATCAAGGCCTCATCCTCAGCGGTAAAGCGATAGCCGAGCGCGCCTATATAGTCGTCAAATTGTTCTTCCGTTCGCGGCCCCGCGATCGGCGCGGTCACGACCCGGTTGTTCAAAACCCAGGCGACGGCGAACTGACCAGGCGTGATCCCGCGCGCCTCGGCATGGGCTTTGACCTTTTGCGCCATCACCAGACTTTCTTCGCGCCATTCGCTTTGCATCATCCGCGTGTCCTCGCGCCCAGCCCTCGTTTCTTGCGATGGTGCAGCACCAGGCTGGTATTTTCCGGTCAGCACACCGCGCGCAAGGGGGCTATAGGGCACGACGCCGAGCCCGAAAAAGTCGCAGACCGGCAGATGCTCGATCTCGGGCATGCGGTTCATGGCGTTGTAATAGGGTTGGCTGACGATCGGGCGGTCGATGCCGAGGCGATCGCATAGATCGCAGATCACCGCGACCCGCCAGGAGCGATAATTAGAGAGGCCGAAATAGCGGATCTTGCCGGTTTGAATCAGATCGACCATGGCGCCGATCGTCTCTTCGAGCGGCGTGTCATGATCCTCTTTGTGGAGATACATGATGTCGATCCAATCCGTGCCGAGACGGTGGAGCGATGCATCCGTTGCCTCGAACATCCAACGACGCGACAAACCCTTTTGATTGGGCCCCGATCCCATCGGGTTGCACATCTTGGTGGCAAGAATCCAATGATCGCGATCGCTATGGATGGCGCGGCCGACCACCTCTTCAGAGCGGCCGTCATTGTAGACATCGGCGGTATCGATGAAGTTCAGTCCTTGATATTTCGCCTTGCCAATGATCCGGGCTGCCACGGGCTCGCCGGTCTGGCCACCGAACATCATAGTGCCGAGGCAAAGCGGCGAGACTTTGATGCCGCTTCTGCCGAGCTTTCTGTACTCCATCGAAACAACTCCCTAAAACGTCTTATTGATGGTCAGCGCCGTCGCTTGTCACAGCATGAACTTGAAGTGATGAACCCGACGAAGGCCACCACGTTTCGGGTATTCCCGAACGATCACCCCGATCTCGGTAAAACCCGCCTTTTCCAGCACCTTAGCAGAGGCTGGATTTTCAACAAAACTGTAAGCCTGCAAACCGCCAAAGCGGAGATCACGGGCGATATCGATCATCGCCATGACAGCTTCTGTTGCATAGCCCTGGCACCAATAAGGCCTCCCAAGAGCATAGCCGAGCTCGGCCACGGCGCCCTCGCCGCCGAAACCGATGGCGCCGATCGGATCATGATCGGCCTTCCGGCGAAGGAAGAAGACATGGCCGCCCGGGCCAGTATGCCGTCGTATCCAGACCCGCATCGCCGCCGTCGTCGTCGGATAGGGCATGCGTCCGGTCTGCTTGACGGCATCCCAATCATTCTTGAACAGATTCTCGAAATGCGCGGCATCAGCTTCGACAAGCGGCCGCAGCCACAGCCTCGCCGTGTCACTTGTCCAAGGCGGTGCGGCCTGATCGTTCATACATCCTCGACAGGCCGGTCAGACCCCATCATCCCCTCGCCTGCGTTGTCACCAGCAACATTCTGCCCAGCTTTCACCGAGGCCATGCGATCGGCCTGATGCGCGCTCCAGCTCTGCGCTTCGATAAATAACCGCTTGATGTCAGGATAGCTGCTCTTGATCTCCCGCTCCATCGTCGAGATCGCCGCCTCGACCTGATCGGCATTGAGATCACCAGTGAAATCGACACTGACGGTCAAGAGGACATCGTTCGGGCCAAGATGCATGCTGCGCAGCTCATTGACCTTCTTGATGTCCGATTGTTGATCCAACAAGGCCAGCACCCCTGCCCTAACCTCGGGATCCACGCCCTCGCCGATCAAAAGCCCCTTGGCCTCATAGGCGAGCAAGGCGGCCGTGACCGCGAGAATGACACCGATCAAGGTGGAGGCGACGCCGTCCAGAACCGGCATGTTCAGCCATTGGCCAAGGGCGATGCCGATGAAGGCAACGATCAGGCCAAGCATCGCCGCGCTATCTTCGAACAGCACAGTGAACAAGGTCGGGTCCTTGCTTCGCCGCACCGCCTCGAAATAGCCAAGAGTCCCCTTGCTCGCCCGAAACGCGGTAAACGCAAACCACCAGGCAACACCCTCGAATACCATCGCCAGGGTCAGAACGATGTAGTTGACATAGACGCTCTCGAGCGGCTCCGGATGCAGGATTTTTTCGACGCCGTGATAGATCGAGATGCCAGCTCCGCCGGCGAAAATCAGGATCGCTACGACAAAGGCCCAGAAGTAAAGCTCCATGCCGTAACCGAAGGGATGCGCATCATCAGCCGGCCGGCTTGAGCGCTTGAGCCCATAGAGCAGAAGCCCTTGATTGCCGGTATCGACGACAGAGTGAACCGCCTCCGATAACATGGCCGCACTGCCGGTGATGCCGGCTGCGATGAACTTGGTGATCGCAATCAGCCCGTTACCGATCAGAGCTGCATAGATCACGGTCTTGGAGGATGAGGCGGCCATGGCGTCTAGACTCTATGTTAGGGGTTTGGGCGGCAAATGCTGAAGGTAGGTGGCGATGCCTTTGATGTCCCGCCGCAGAACCTCATGACGGCGCGACGCATCCCGTTCCTGGCCCCATTGCTCAATTTCAAACAGCTCGTCCAAGAGACTAGCATCGGCAGCCCCGCCAGCGTCGATCTCGCCATGCCAGAGCGCAAGCGCCAAAATTACGGAGCCAAGTCCGGTTGTCGCACCATGCAACCCGACCAGCGGCCAGTCGTCGATCGTCTCGACAATCCCGCGCACGCCTTCGATCGTCGCCTTGGACTGGGGAACCGGGAGGAGCGAACCCGTAACATCGAACTGAATGCCGTAACGTTGCTCCATCCAGTCAAGTGGCGGCTGCCAGCACTCATGCTGACGCTGCACCAGGTCATCGGGCTTGGGTGCTCGATAGCAAAGCAGATCCGTCCCGGTATAGTCGGTAATCTCCTGAATGGCAGGTTCTCGAAGCTCGGGCATGCGATCCATCGCCGTCGTCGCAAGGCGCGTGATTGGCATCGCGCTCGGCTCGATCTTTTCGCCCTGCTCACGCCATTCCGAGGCCACGGCTTCAGCAACACCCTGCACCGGCGTCAACAACGTGGCCTTGCCCGGCGTCTTGAGCGGCCGTCCATCGAGCAAGATGCGAAAACCGCCATCGATCTCATCGACGCTCACATCCTCATAGAACCGCTTCATGACCGCCTCATGTCAGCGACGCGTCTCATTGACCAGGTCCAAGAGCTGCTCGAAACGATCCAGGACGATCTCAGCACCCGCCTCGCGCAGGGAAGCAGCTGGATGATAACCCCAGGTCACGCCGATCGGGCGAACGCCAGCCGCCACCGCCATCTCGATATCGAAACTGGTGTCACCGAGCATCCAGGTCGCCTCGGCGACAGCACCCGTCTCATCCAAGGCTTTTTCCACCATGCTGGGATGGGGCTTGCTGGGGTGAAAGTCCGCGGTCTGGAGTGTCGTGAACCGGTCTCGAATGCCATGGTGATCGAGCACCAAGCGCAGCCCTCGAAGGCTCTTGCCGGTGGCAACACCGAGCTGGATGTCCATCGCCTTTAGCTGATCGAGCACCGTCATGGTACCTTCGAACATCGGTTCGGAGAAATCATCCGCCAGGCGGAGCGTGGCGAACTGTTCCTTATAAACCTCGGCCAAGCGGCGATGATCGTCATCATCGCGCTCAGGCGCCAGGGTCGCCATCGCAACCTCCAAGGACAAGCCGACGATCGATCTGGTTGCCTCCGCCTTGGGCGGCGCCAAACCTTGAGCACGAAACGTCCGGTTCATGGTTTCGATGATCACATGTTGGCTGTCGACCAATGTGCCGTCGCAGTCGAAGAGAATGAGGCTCACCATAAAAGAGACGTCCCATGCGCTGGCATCAAAGTCATAACGTATCGAAATCGGCGAGGCTGGCGCCTGGCAAACTTGGATCCGGCTCGAAGCCGATCCAGGCGAAGCCTGTTTGAAGGGTATCGGACAAAGGAGCTTTCAGCGTCAAGCGCCCACCATCGGGGTGGGGCAAGTTGAGTTCTCGGGCATGGAGCATCAACCCCGAGGGAGCACCATCTGGTCTCGCTTTTGCGCCGCCATATTTCGGATCCCCGAGGATCGGGCACTCCATCAATTGGCAATGGACGCGAAGCTGGTGCGTACGCCCAGAAAGCGGCTGTAGCGCCAACCAAGCCGAGACCTTGCCGGCACGCGCCACGGTCCGATAGCGCGTCGTCGCCTTCTGCGCCCCTTCAACCCCCGTCTGCACCAACTCAAAATCCGGCCGGTTGCCGCTGGCAACCTTGGCGAGTGGCTTGTCGATGATGCCGTGTTCGAGAGGCGGCAGGCCGGCGACCAGGGCCCAATAAAGCTTTTCCACCTCATGGCGTTGAAACGCCTTGGCGAGCTTGGCCGCCGATGACGCGGATTTAGCAACCACCAGAATCCCGCCGGTATCACGATCCAGACGATGCACCAAACGCGGTTTTTCGCCCTTTCGCGCCAAAGCCTCAAGCATGCCATCCAGATGGCGCTTGGTCTTGGTACCGCCTTGGACAGCAAGGCCAGGCGGTTTGTTGAGCACGATCACCGCCTCATCCTCATGCAGAACCATCTTGCGCAGCACATCCGCGTCTTGGGGTCGACGCATGGGCGACGGCTTCAAGTCAACGCTCTCGGCCGTGCCGAGGGGGGGTATGCGGATCTTCTGGCCTGCTTCCAGCCTGGCATTGGCTTGGGCGCGCTTGCCGTCGATGCGGACCTGGCCGGTGCGCAAAAGCTTTTGCAGGCGACCATGGGCGAGATCGGGGAAATGCCGCTTGAACCAGCGGTCCAAACGAAGATCCTCCTCATCTTCAGCGACAGGTCGAAGCTCGACGGCGCTCATTTTTTTTGGTCCTTGCCGGCGTCAGTTTCAGCGATCGCTCGCTCCTCTCGAAGTTGTGACCAGCGCTCTAACCGCGTTTTGACCTTGGCTTCGGCACCCTCGGACGTCGGCTCATAGAAAGTCTGGCGTTCCATCTGGTCAGGAAAATAATTCTGGCCGGAGAAACGATCCGGAGCATTGTGGTCATATTCGTAGCCACCGCCATAGCCGAGATCCTTCATCAGCTTGGTCGGCGCATTCAGAATATGAGCAGGCGGCAACAGCGAGCCGCTTTCCTTGGCGGCAGCCATCGACCGTTTGAAGGCCACATAGACCGCATTGGATTTCGGCGCCATCGCCAAATGCACAACAGCCTGGGCAAGCGCCAATTCGCCCTCGGGCGTGCCAAGACGCTCGTAAGTTTCCGCGGCCGCGATTGCTAGCGGGAGGGCGGATGGGTCCGCCGCTCCAATGTCTTCAGACGCCATGCG
The DNA here is from genome assembly GCA_050633905.1 of Geminicoccales bacterium. GTDB lineage: Bacteria > Pseudomonadota > Alphaproteobacteria > Geminicoccales > Geminicoccaceae > JANQPX01. The sequence goes on along the minus strand of JBOEHJ010000018.1, from coordinate 352 downwards.
CACGAGACGCCTTGCCAGAAAACGCGGATCTTCACCGCCATCGATCATGCGCGCAAACCAGTAGAGCGCCGCATCGGGGTCGCAACCGCGCACCGATTTATGCAAGGCGCTGATCAGATTGTAATGCGCCTCCTGCTGCTTATCGTAGAGCGGCGCCCGACGCTGCAACATCTCCGCCAGACCCACGGGATCTAACGTTGGTTCACTTGGAAGATCGGCAAGGGATTCGATGAGGTTCAGGAGATAGCGGCCATCACCGTCGGCGAGCTCGGTCAGGCGGTTTCGCGAGTCGTCAGCCAGCGGCAGCTTGTGGCCAATCGCCGTCTCCGCTCGTTCGATCAGCGCTAGCAGC
>JBOEHJ010000017.1:0-38313 GCA_050633905.1 Geminicoccales bacterium | reverse complement strand
AACAATAGAGCGGTCCTAGTGGCAATAATATGCAGGCACTACACGAAATTCAGGTGGCCGACTTTCTAGGCTATCAGCGTATAACGGACTTCAAGCGAGATCTAAGGCGTGGACATATTCCCAGCCCAGACCGTGTGTTACCGAGCGGTCCAGTCTGGTCACGAGCGAAACTACAGTCTTGGCTTGACGGCGATCGAAGGGCATTATCCGTTTTAGACGAGAGAAACGAGGCTCTACGGAGGGTTGCTGGTGACCAGAGCGAGAATTCGTTACCTCGTGCGTAAGAGAATCAAAGGGCACATTTACCTATATTGGCAGCCGGGACCTGATCTTCGGGATGCTGGATGGAAAGCACGGCGTCTGTCCGATAATTTTTCGGAAGCAGTCGTCGAAGCTGAAACACTGAACGCCGATGTCGATAGATGGCGCCGCGACGGCTCTTCCGGCCCAAAAGAAGGCACTATTAAGTGGCTTATCGCATCATATTCGAAGAGTCCTAGGTATCAGAAAATTGCGGATAGCACGAAGGCCGAATATCGACAGCACCTGAAGATCATCGAAGAAACGTTCGGTGACCTTGGCGTAAAAGCTATCGACCGCCGGGTTGTGTTCGCATTCCGTGATCAATTCACTGACCGTCCTCACCGAGGCAACGCTGTTATGCGTACGCTTCGTATTCTGCTCCAACACGGTGTTAATCTGGGCCTTCTTGACCTCAATCCTGCGCAACGGTTTGAGCAGCTGAACACCCGACCGAGAGATCAGATTTGGACAAATAGTCAGGAGCAAGCGTTCCTTGCCAAGGCACATGAGTTGGGTATGCCATCGATCGGTCTTGGTTTCTCGCTGGGTGTCTACACCGCGCAGCGACTGGGCGACGTCCTTCGTCTTCCGTGGTCGAAGTTTGACGGAGACTGGATCAATGGTGTTCGCCAAGGCAAGACCGGTGTCATCTTGGATGTTCCCGTACTGACGCCATTGCGATCATCACTGTTCGCTGCACCTAGGCGCGGAACCCTTATTCTGACTACCGAGGAAGGACGTTCCTACAAACAGGATCACTTTCAGCACCGTTTTAGACGTGTCGCTGATGAAGCTGGATGTCAGGGGTTGCAGTTTCGCGATCTGCGCAGAACAGCAGTAGTCCGAATGGGTGAGGCTGGACTGGATGCTACCCAAATTGCCCAGATTACAGGTCACACCTACGATCACACGCTGAAAATTCTGGAAACCTATCTCCCGCGAAAACGCGAGTTGGCCGCAAAGGCAGCCATGGAGATGGAGAGATACTACGCCGACCTTAATCGCAATCCAGTCTGCTAAACGCTGCGATGATACGAACACAACGAGCACAAAAGTCTGAAACGAAGTCTGAAACTTCGTAGATTTCTTGAATTGTAATTTTTCTAACTCATTGAAAAGACTGGTGACCCCGAGAGGATTCGAACCTCTGACCTACAGATTAGGAATCTGCCGCTCTATCCTACTGAGCTACGGGGCCTTGATCTGTTGACCGTTTATTTTTTCGGAAGATCGCATTTCTTTTGCTTGCAAACAATAGGCCTTGTGAAGGGATGCGCAAGTTGCGTGTACGATCATCCGTTTGGTGATGGCGAATTCAGGTTTCGTCTTGGGCTGATGGGGCGTTTTTGATGTTCAAGGCGATGGCACCTGTTACGCCAACGCCTCCCGCACCCGCTTCGCCACACCTTCCCCATCTAGGCCGTAATGTGCATAGAGATGGGTTGGCGGGCCGAGGATGCTGTACTGATCCGGCATGCCGATTTTAACCAGCCTGGCGCCCAGGCCTTCTTCAGCGATGACGTCGGCCACGGCCGACCCAAAGCCGCCAGTAATATTGTGCTCTTCTGCCGTTACCACCAAGCGGTGGTCGCAGGCGGCGCGCCGGATCGCCTCCTTGTCGATGGGATTGATCGAGTACATGTCGATCACGCGGACGCCAATACCTTCCTTCTTTAAGTGATCGCTCGCATCGCACGCGGCCTTTACCAGATTCCCGATGGCGAGGATCGAAATATCGTCGCCGTCTCGGAGTTGGTTAGAGCCGCCGATGTTGAACGACGGGGGCTTGTCATAAACGATCGCCTCCCTTCCTCGGCCGCAGCGGAAATAGATGGGATGGGGGTGGTCGATGTGGTTCTGCAACGCTGCGCGGAGCGCGTTCCCGTCGCAAGGCGCCATGAGGGTCAGGTTCGCGATGGCTCGGAGTGCTCCGATATCCTCGTTGCAATGATGTGACGTCCCATAAAAGCCCATGGCGATGCCGCTGTGGGTGCCGACCATTTTGACCGGAAGATCGGTGTAGCAGATGTCGTTGCGGATGTTTTCCACGCCCATGAGGGCCAGGAAGAAAGAATAATTGGAGATGACGGGCGTCAGCCCTGTGGTCGCGAGGCCGGCGGCGGCTCCGATCATGTTGCGTTCGGCGATGCCGAAATTGAAGTAGCGGTCTGGGTATTTCCTGCCGAAATTGACGACCTGGGTCGGGCGGCCGAGATCGGCAGTGCAGACGACGAGGCCATCGTGGCCCGCGTCAGCAAGATCGAGCAGAACCTGGCCTGTGGTCAGTTGCTGGGACAAAGCGAGGGCGGTGACCATGTCCCAGGACGCATCGTCGAAATCTTCTGTGACGGTCGTATCGGTAAGGTCGACTTTCTGGCGGAGGTCGGCGTTCATATAGGGGGTGCTCATCCGATCACTCCTACTTCTATTTCAGCGTATGCCTTTTCCAGATCCTTCGGACCGAGAAACCCGAGATGCCACTGCCAGGTGCCTTCCATGAAGGAGACACCTTTGCCGGCGACCGTGTAGGCCAAGACCACTGTTGGTTTTTCTCGTGGCTCGTTCAGAGCTTTGTTGAGAGCGTTGAACGTATCATCGAGGTCGTGTCCATCCTCCAAAACGATCACGTCCCAGCCGAAGCTCCGCCACTTATCGGCAAGCGGCTCGGTCGCCATGGTTTCCTGGGGATCGCCATCGGAGCCGGCGCCATTGATGTCGACAAGGCCGACGAGATTGTCGAGTTTCCAGTGGGCGGCCGAGATCGCGGCTTCCCAGATCTGCCCCTCGGTTTGCTCGCCGTCACCCATCATGCAGACGACACGTCCAGGTGATTTCTGCAGCCTTAAGCCTGCGGCCATGCCGACCGAAACGGAGAGATTGTGGCCGATGGAGCCCGAGGAGAAATCGGCGCCTTTGACTTTCTTCATGTCGGGATGGTCACCGAGAGGCGAGTGCAGCCTCGTGTAGTTGTCTAGGTCGGAATTCGGAAAAAAACCGAGATCGGCGAGGACTGGATAGAGTCCGATAGCGGCGTGGCCTTTGCCCATAGTGAAGCGGTCCCGGTCCTGCCAAGTCGGATCGTTCGGCTTCACGTGGAGGAGTTGGTAATAGAGGACGGCGAGCAACTCGGCGATCGAGAAGGCCGAACCGTAATGGCCGGAGCCGCAGATATCGGTGAGACGCACCACCTCGCGGCGGATCATCTTTGCCTTCTCGCGTAGTTCCTCCTTCGAAACATTCCGGACTTGGCGACTAGGCACGTTCAAAAGCTCCTTTATTCACTAAGACTGCACACATCACGTCTAAACTTGGGCGCATCCCATCTTCCCCAACACCACCGCTGCAAAGCCAACGCCGTGGACGTTCCACTATCTGATGTAAGAGCCTCCGTTGACGTCAATGGTGGTACCAGTGACATAGGCAGCGAGTTCGGAGGCTAGGAAGACGACGACCCCGGCGACGTCCTCGGCTTTGCCGCCGCGTCCGAGCGGGACAGTCGCGATGATCTGGTCTCGGATGTCGTCGGTCATGAGGCCTGCCGTGATATCCGTGTCGATCCAGGAGGGGGCAATGCTGTTGACGCGGATGCCGTCTGGACCGAGCTCTTTGGCCATGGCGCGCGCAAGGCCCATCACCCCCGCTTTCGCCGCGCAGTAATGCGGCCCTCCGAAAATTCCACCGCCCTGTTGGCCGGAGACTGACCCCATGCAGATGATCGAGCCCGCGCGGCGGGCGCGCATACTTGGGATCACAGCTTGGCTCATATTCAGCGTGCCGCGAAGCGAGACATCTAGGACTTTCGCGTAGTCTTCCTGGGCGATGTCCATTGTCCTGATCGGTTGGGTGATGCCGGCATTGTTGACCAGGACATCGACCCGACCAGCCCATTCCAGCACCTGTTCTGCAGCTGTGCGGCAGGCGGTTGGATCGGTCACGTCGCAAGCGATACCGAAGCCGCTCTTGGTGATGTCCGCGGCAGCCGCTTTTGCTGCTTCACCGTCGACATCGAGGATCACGATATAGGCACCTTGCTCAGCCATCATCTGCGCCGAGGCCTTGCCAAGCCCGCGTGCTGATGCAGCACCGGTGATGACGCAGACCTTATCCTTCAGGAGCATGAACTCATCCCTGTTTTTTTCCTGAACGCTTTATCGAGGTCGGACAGCATTCACGTCTTGCCCGAATGCCGTAGAGGCGCGCCCTTTGATTTCAGAATATCAGGTAGGTACTCCATGCCAAGGCCTGGCCCATGAAGCTTTAGCTGAGACCGGCCAAGCTCTCGTCGGTGTCAGTTTTAAGCTAGACGAGATCCGGAACGTCATGGCGCTGAATCGTTTTTGATCGCTTTGGTTGTCATGACCTGCCCTACGTCTTTGCGATTGTCAGGGGAGAAACAGGCCATCATGGCGAAGGTAGCTGGTATCCTTCGGCATTCAGCTGGATCTGGTACAAAGCGCCGCCAGCGGTGACGTAGAGAAGGTTCGATCGTTCACCGCGACCGAAGGCCAGATTGGTCGGCAGGATGTCACCGGTCGGGATAAAGGCGAGCTCCTTGCCTTCGCTGTTGTAGGCATAGATCCCGGGAGCATCGGCGCGGCGTACGGCGGCGTAGACATTGCCATCGACATCAGCGACGAGGCCGTCAGCACTGTCGAAGGGCGCAAAATTTATAAACTCGCGTCGATCGCCGACTGTTCCATCCGGGTTTAAGGCATAGGCCCAGATCATCATCGGCCCGCGCTGGGTCACCTCGCTCTCGCCCAGCCGCGTGAAATCAAGGGTACCGTTGTCGTTGCTCACGACGTAAAGCGTGGATTGATCGGGCGACACCATAAGGCCATTGGGCTTGCCGGCATCGGAGACGATCCGGGCTATCGTGCCGTCGGGATCGATACGGTAGACGGACATGGTCGGCTGCATCACCGGTTCGTGACCGAGATAGCGAGGATCGGTAAAGTAGACACGGCCATTGACGTCGATCGCGATATCATTGGGCCCGTTGAATGGCCGATCGTCAAACATGCCGGCAAGGATCCGGGCACGACCTGTTGCCATGTCAGTGACGGTCACGCGGCGGCCGCCAAAATCGGCACCTTCCGCAGCGATGAGGTTTCCGGCCCCGTCGAACTTCAAACCATTCGACATGCCGCTTGGCGATCTGAACACTGAGGTTTCGCCGCTGGCAGGATCATACACCCAGATGATACCCGCCTGGGGCAGGGCACTATCACCATGGCGGCAGCTGCTGGTGAAGGTGATATCGCTGAAATAGACTTTACCGTCGGGTGCGACCGCAACGCCTTCGGTAAAGCAGGCATCATCGAAGAGCAGCTCGAGGCGTGATTCAGGAGGAATGATGGCAGGATCACCGGTTGGTGCCAAGAACTCCGTCGGCGTTTGCGCGCTGATCGGTTCGGCGAGCAAGGTGAGCCCTAGAAGAACACCGAAGATCGGTCCACAGGCCAGAAGGAATGAGGTGGTGCTCAGCCTCTGCATCGTAACGCGCAATCTCTGTCTCCCCGTCGCAGCGCCTTAAAAAAACGAGCAGGCAATGATCGCTAACCAGGTCTTGAGAAAAAAGCGAACTCAAAGCCGCCTGAACGGGGACGCATGCGAAATACTAAACGCATAACCAGCGCATGCTAGAGCCGTCGTCTGATCCTGGCAACGGGCGCAGCCGTATAAAATCGTTGAAGTCAGGGCATTCGGCGACCCTGCAGTTGCTGTCCCGTCAGAAGGCTTACCAGATGGGCGACCATCAAGACGACAATCACGATCCCGATCATCTGGATCAGCGGATAAGAGACCAGCGGTGTCTTGTCGATCTCTCTTGGCTGTCGTTCTCGCCAATTGGCAAAACCGATGACGGCGAGCGCTGCGGCAAGAAGAAGAAGCGTGAGAAACAGTGACATATCGACGGCCGGGTCCCGCAAGGGATTTACGTGATCCCCATGACATGCCGGTCCGGAACGACCTGGTCAAGGCGGGTGGGAGGAACGCCCGGCTCGTCACCGGGCTTGATCACCGGGTTTACTTCGGCGCGATGTCCTTCAGCATTGTTTCGATCTGGCCCTTAAGTGCGGGATCGCTTTGGGCGGCGACCATGATGCTCTGGTATTCATCAACACCAATCCCTTCGGTGCTCTCGATCGCCTGGCGCATCTCGGTATCCACCTGCTGTAGCAATTCGGCGGCTTGGTCATCGCTCTTGGCGGCTTTGACCTTTGGCTGCCATTTCAAGGCAATCTCGTTGATCGCCGTGGCGGCCGTGGCGAAGGACTTCAGCTGCCCTTCGGAAAACGTCTGTGATTTGACGCTGAGCGAAGATGAGATCAGCAACGCACAGGCCAGGCCGAGCGTCAGGGCAAGATGATTGATGGACTTGGTAAAAGGGGTCATCGAAGCGGCTCCTCGGCATGAAAGTCGACAGCATTGTCGTCTGTGTTTCGGCCAGTGCGCTGAGCGCCGATCACATCATGGAGATCGATGCATCAGTTGATGGGATCAGAACATTCCGTGGCTGCGTGCTAGGTCCATGGCATCTTAACAACTTCGCGATGCATGCTGGATCACGACGTTTTAGGTGACATTATGATGTGAACCCCTTCGCAACGAGCACATTCCAAATTTGTTGCTCTTGGGCCGAGAAATCGTCATTGGCGCTGATCCCTAAGGCTGCCAATCCCGGCGGAATGATGCCGATCTAACCTTGGCCATTCGGGCATCGAGTGGCTCGGTAGCATTGACCATTGGGTTTCCGCGCAAAGGCTTCTAAAATCGTCCCAAGGGGAGTGCAAAAAGGGGAGGTTAGATCAGATGCGGTGGCCTGTTTTTCTCGGATTACTTTTGGCAGCCCTACCGTCGCTGTCGTCAGCTGCGGAGTTGAAACTCGGCGGGCTGACCTTCAGTGATGAGCTTGGCGGCGTTCGTCTGATCGAGGGTTGGGGAACCGGCACGCTTGACGATCCGGTGGTTCTGGTCGAGGAGATCACCGATCACGGACCAGCGATCCTAGTTGTTCGTGGTATGCGCCCGCAGTTTGGCAACCGTATCCAGTCCCAGCATGATGTTGGCTTCGCTGTCACTAAGGTGGTGCGCAACGCTACCGAACTACCCTGGACGCTGTTCAATCTGGAGCTTCGCGAGGCGATTAATCGCGAGAGCCCGTTTGGCGATGGCCTGTCATTCGGTCAGGCGACCGAAGCCGGGCGCCCCTTCGTGTCGGACAGGTTCTCCGATAATTTCGAAACCCGCGAACCCTATGACGGAATCCAATTTTCGGACGGCATCGTAGAGCCTGGTGAAACGGTCGTTATGCAGTTCGTGATCACCGATACGACGCCCCACTTCAAGTTCTATCTCATGCAAAAGCGCGACAGCCATTTCGTCGATGCCGATCCTCCCCACGCCAATCGGGGAACCAAGGGTTGATGTCGATCCGCAATGTGGCCCTAACCAACAGGCCGATGAGACGTGATTCAACCGGGGCGAAAGCGAACAAGGTCACGCGTCGGCAGGACTGGTGACGCCTCAGTCTTGGATGGATAGGGTTGGGGAGGAGAGGTTTTTTGCCGCAAGGAGCAAGAGATCATGCAGATCGCCCGCGGTAGCGTTCACCATCAGATTCTCGATCGTCTCTGCACCATGCCGAAGGCAGTTCGCGGCATCTCCGCGCCGATGCTGCTGCGGCTGTTCGGCAGTGTCGACGCTGTCGAAGATCTGGCATCCTTGGGACTGATTAAGAAACGCGGCTGGTCTGATGGTCCCGGCTCGATCCTGGTGCCAACGCCAGCCGGCGAAGCGCTTCACAAAGACATGCAAGCGCCCCGCCGGGGGTTAGACGCGTTTACCTAACACGATCGATCAGATCATCCGGTCTCAGAGATCGAGCTGGTAGCTTGCCGGCACGTAGCGGAAACCTTCGCCTTGCTGCTCGACGAAACCGACGGCGGGTGCTGGCATATGATAGCCGGTGAACGGAATGCGATCGGCGGCGATCATGCCGAAGACCGACTTCCTGGCAGCGATCGCGGCATCTTTGTCCATATCGAAGCGGACATGCCAATCGGGTTTCTGCAGTGACATCACATAATGATTGGCAGTGTCCGCGGTGACCATCAGCCGCTTGCCGGCGCTTTCCAGATGAAACGCTGTATGGCCAGGCGTATGCCCTGAAGCATCGATGGCGGTGATGCCGGAGACGACATCGGCGCCGGGCTTGATGAAGGTCATCTTCTCAGCAAACGGAACCACATTAGACTGGGTGAGCTTGGCCACCCTCTCGGTACCGCCGGTGAGCTTGTCTTCAGCACTCCAGAAGTCGTATTCGGCTTCATTGGCGACATAACTCGCATTGGCAAACAGCGGCGCGCCGTCTTCCATCAGACCGCCGATATGGTCGGGATGAAAATGGGTCAGCACCACGAGATCGACTTCGTCGGTCGCAAAGCCTGCCTTTTCGAAGAGCTCAGCCAGATGTCCGGCATCCGGGCGCCTTCCCGCGCCATTGCCGGCATCGAACATGATGAGTTGCTCGCCAGTATTGACGATCACCGGCGTGAAGCTGATCGCCATCTGCGCCGGCGGTAGAAAGTTCTCCTCGGCGAGTGCATGAACCTCGGCCTCCTCGACATTCTCGCCGAAAATTGGATGCGGTCCATCCAGCCCGATGGCGCCATCCAGCAAGGTGGTGACCTCGAAGTCACCGAGATCGAAGCGATAATAGCTTGGCCGCTCAGCACCGATCAACGGCGCCTTGGCGACGGCTTCCCTAGGCAAGGTACTGGTTACCGTGGCGAGGCCTGCAGCGGCAGCTCCGGTCATCAGGCCGCGACGAGACAAGGTCAAATGGTCATCAAAGCTCATGGTTGTCTTCCCCCTGTTATCGATCCTCGATTGGTCAAAGTGAGGCCGCTGAATGAAACCTATGTTTGTGAGATCATCGTGAACAGTCAAACCTGTTTCGAGACATAGCATGAGTTCGGATGGAAAAAAGAGCCTGATCACAGGCTCTTGAAGTGATTGGGCGAAAGCGCGTCTACGCGCTTGCCATGGCCTGTTGAACCGGATAGGGCTCATCGCGCTAACGTTCAAGACAGTAACCATTTGACAGTCTGCGTTCAACAGATCGCGTAGCAAGATGAGGTAAGACGTGGCAGATCAGTTCGAGCATCGATATGGCGGCATCGCACAGCTTCTTCACTGGTTGATTGCGATCATGATCTTCGTCATGTTCGCGCTTGGCTGGTACATGACGGATCTAGAAACGGGTGCTGAAAAGTTCGCGCTCTATCAGATCCACAAAGGGATCGGGGTGACCATCCTCGCCGTTGCGGTTCTAAGGCTGCTCTGGCGATTGACCCATCCCGCGCCGCCGTTACCTGTCACCATGAAGGGCTGGGAGCGTCTGGCAGCCTCCGGCACTCATTGGGTGCTTTATGCGCTGATTTTTCTCCAACCCCTGATCGGTATCCTGCAATCCAATGCCGCTAATTTCCCGATCGTGCTCTGGGGCTCGATCCAGCTTCCCGCGTTGATCGGACAGGATCAAGCGATGGAGGAAAGGTTAGTCGGTCTGCATCATCTGTTCGCGAAGGCGATGGCGCTATTAATTTTGGCTCATATCGGCGCCGCATTCAGGCATCACTTCATGTTGAAGGACGACATCTTGAAGCGGATGTTGCCGAATGGCGCCATCGCCGTCGGGGTCGTCGTTCTGGCCATCGGCCTGATCGGTCCGTTTTTCGTCACGCCTGATGAGGAGCCAGCGACCGCCAAGGTCGAGGTCACCGGTGTGGTCAATACGGATAGTTCAGGAGACACAACCGTCAGTTCGGAGGTGGCGAACGTCGCGGAAACGGCCGAAGCTGATCAACCAGCAGCGAGCGATCCTGTTGAGCAGGTCGCTGCCGCCGAGGAGGATCTTCCAGCCGATGCCTGGATTGTCGATAACGGCTCGGTTCTCGGTTTCCTTGCCTTTCAGCAAGGCTCGGACGTGCAGGGCAGTTTTGAGAATTTCGCTGCTGAGATCGTCTTCAATGTTGATGACCTCGTCAACAGCAGGCTTTTCGTCGACATCGACGTGACCAGTATCACCACAGGTCATGGTGATCGGGACAAGACGTTGAATTCACCCTCCTTCTTCGACACCGTGACCTGGCCAAGAGCGACCTTTGAGAGCAAAACGATCACAGCGAATGGCGATGGCGGGTTCGACGTTGTGGCCGATCTCACCATGCGTGATGTGACCAAGGAGGTCACTTTATCGTTCACCCTCGAGATCGCTGAGGATCCCAACGACCCGACCCGCGAACTTGCCGAGGCGAAAGGTGAACTTCCGATCCATCGTCTGGATTACGGCATCGGACAGGGGGATTGGACATCAACGACGACTGTTGCCGATGAGGTCGTGATCAGCATCGATATCAAGGCATCAAGGGCAAAATAGTTTTTCTGGTAAGGCTTCCCTGCTTGGATGTTGACCACCCCATGATCAAGAGATGCCCCATCAAAGATAGAACTTGCGCCTGCATCGATCCAGGCGATGCTGACGGCGATGGCGGTCAGCAACGAGGCGATCAGGAGGCTTGGCCAAAGCGGATGTTGCCTGGCGGTATAACGAGAAATGACGCCTGCAAACGGTGGCAAGATCAGCCCGGCGCTTAGAAAAAGGAGTGCTGAAAAAGGCGCCTCGCTGTACAGCAAAAGGGTGCTCAAGAGCCCGACGAATAACATGGTTGCCGCGATCAGGATCACGGTCGCGGGTGGTTTTTTGCGAGCGAGCATTGCAGCCAGAAGCGCTGATGCCAAAACCAGGGCGAGCTGTGCTATCGAGAACGTTCGCGCGAAAAGTGCGGTCCAGGTAAGACCGATTGCCGCGATCACCAGGAGCAGGCCAAGCTCGACCGATCGTGCTGGCGCGCGGGTAATCTGCAGCAAAATCCAAAGGCCAAGCGCTGCTGGGAGAATCAACAGGATCGTCGAGGAGGCACCTTGCATGAGTGCTGGCCAGCCGATCCAAAGAGGCCCCGCGATCACCAAAAATGCTGGCAGGAAAATGGCATGCCGCTGGCCGAGGCTATAATGGATACCCAGCAGCACCGCTGCCGTCGTTACAAAAAACACTTTCTGTCGGGCGTTGAGCGTTGCGTCGCTCGGCCAACCGAATGTGAGCACATAGCTGACTATGAAGGCCAGGAGGAAAGCTGCTGCAGCGATCACAACAAAGAAAACCCGATGGCTGAACCACCGGGTTGGTAACATGATCAGGCCGGCAACAGTTGCTGGAACAAGGACGCTTTCCAACAGGATTTGGCCGATCAGCGAAGAGAGACCCGCTTCATACTGGTGCGATGTGGGCTAAAATTTTCCTCCGCCCTCGACGCCTTGAGCAACACGTCCGGTTGCCTCTGTTGCGGCGTAAAGCACGTCCGCCACCGTATATTGAGCGGTTTTGAAAAGATCTCGCATATTGGCGCTGAAGTTCGAATCGGGCGCAAGCAGGAGCACACCGATCAGCGCACCAAAGAAAATGCCCCACCAAAACTTTTTCATCGTCACTCTTCCTCTAACACCGTTTTCTGGCCCAACAACCTCGGCTCATAGCCCAAGATAAAGCCTGACAGCAGTCTTGCTGAAACCACCGCCAGCATGCCGACGAGCTTCAAAAACGCCAACTTAACTATAATCATAGAGCATTTCGACCAGAGGTCGATGGTTTTTTTTACCGAGTTTGCACCGTTGTTTATACGATTTTGCTACACCTGTCAGCAGGTTAGGAATTTCTTATACAGTTTTGCATAAACTTTCAGCAGGTGAGGGTGTTCATTAGGAGGGCGTTGAAATGGTTGGGTGGGCTTTTCGTTGTCTTGGCCTGGCCATTTTCATGGGCGCCGTCTTTGTCGGGCTGCAGGATGGCGGGCTGTTCGAACGCATGCTGCGCGAAAACGGTCATCCCATACAAACTCCCCTCTATCGGGCACCGCAACCGGAAATACAGGCCAGTGGCGGGGATCGTGAAGAAATCATCGATGGCGGCTCTAGCGGCCATTTCATCACGGATGTCTATATCAACGGCACGCCGATCCGATTCCTGGTCGATACCGGCGCAACTCATATCGTGCTCAATAGCGACGATGCCAGCCGCATCGGGTTGAGTGCTGGCCGTCTGCGCTTCAACACTGCTTTCAAGAGCGCAAACGGTATCACTTATGCCGCGCCGGTCACATTGCGCGATGTCAGGATCGGACAGCTGCAGCTCTATGACCTGGATGCGTATGTGAACCAGGGGGCGTTGGACATATCCCTTCTCGGGACAAGCTTTCTGCGTCAGCTGCGAAGCTATGAGGTTGTACGCAACCGTCTGGTCCTACGCTGGTAGGCTGCGTGACCCACGGCAAGGCGCCAAAGCCACCCTGTTTGCTCCATCACTTGATCAAGAAAACCCCGGACGCCAAGTAGTATTATACAATCTGACCAGGGTCATTATTGCCTCAATTGTTCTGGGGCTGTAGCGTTGTCCGGTGAGCTGGTGATGGCATCAACACTTCGGGTCTTGGGAAAATACAATCATGGATATGAGTGGCGAATACAGGATACCTGCATCGCGCGAAAAAGTCTGGGCTGCCCTGAACGATCCTGAGACGTTGAAAGCGTCCATTCCAGGCTGTGAATCTCTCGAAATGATCGGCGATGATGCCTTCACGGCCAAGGTTGTCGCCAAGGTTGGGCCGGTGAAGGCGAAGTTCGGCGGCGAGGTCAAGCTTCTCAATATCAACCCGCCGGAAAGCTACACGATATCCGGTGAAGGCAAGGGCGGGGCTGCTGGCTTCGCGAAAGGCGGGGCGGATGTCAAACTCGCTGATGACGGCGAAGGTGGCACCGTGTTGACCTATGTCGCCAAGGCCGATGTCGGCGGTAAGCTAGCGCAGCTTGGTTCTCGGCTGATTGATGGTACGTCCAAGAAGATGGCGGACGAGTTTTTTTCGAACTTCAAAGAACAGGTTGCGCCCTCGGTAAGCGAGGCGGCATCCGCCGAAGTCGCAGCTTCGTCCACACCTTCAACGATCGCGTCGCCCGGCAGTCATGATACCGAAGAGAGCGGCATGACAGAGATGATGCGAAACAAATATGTCTGGGTCGCAGCAGGTCTATTGGCGCTGATCGTGATCGGATCACTAGCACGCTGATCGCGCCAGCGACATCGAAGCCCGTTGACGGTGGGTAATCACTCTCATAGCTTCGTTGAAAGATCTCGGGGATACCGGTCCATCATTGATGGACGCGCTCGCCGAATGGGGATAGAGATCGGTCCTTGAAAGTGAGGGCCAGGCAATCAGGGAGTGGTAGAGCGAATGGCAAGTGTTTCCATGACGGTGAATGGCAAGTCGGTCTCGAAGGAGGTTGAGCCGCGCACATTGCTTGTTGAGCTATTGCGTCAGCATCTTAGCTTGACGGGCACGCATGTCGGTTGCGACACCAGCCAATGCGGGGCTTGCGTCGTGCATGTCGACGGCAAGTCGGTCAAAGCCTGCACGACCTTGGCGATGCAATGCGACGGCAGCGATGTGACCACCATCGAAGGCCTCGCCAATGGCAGCGAGCTGCATGCCATGCAGGCGGCTTTTCGCGAGCATCATGCGCTGCAATGTGGGTTTTGCACGCCAGGCATGATCATGAGTGCGGTTGATCTGGTGAAGACCAATGCCGATCCGTCAGAGCAGGAAATCCGGGAATGGCTCGAGGGTAATATTTGCCGCTGCACCGGCTATCATAACATCGTCAAGGCCATCAAGGCCGGCGCACAAGAGATGAGGGGCTGACGTCATGGCAGAAAATGGCATTGGTGCCGCTGTCCGCCGCAAGGAGGATCATCGGTTCATCACAGGCGCCGGCAGCTATACCGATGATATCAGCCGGCATGGACAGACCTTTGCTTATTTCGTGCGCTCGCCTTATCCCCACGCCACGCTGAACGGCATCGACAAGGCAGCGGCCGAGGCCGCACCCGGCGTGCTCGCGGTGCTGACCGGCGAGGATGTTGCCGAGGCAGGCTGGGGCGGGCTGATCTGCGGTTGGATGGTGCATTCCAAGGACGGCTCGGATATGAAGGCCGGCCCTCATCCCATCTTGGCGCAGGGCAAAGTGCGCTATGTCGGCGACCATGTCGCTTGCGTTGTGGCCGAGACTTATGCCCAAGCCAAGGATGCCGCCGAACTCGTCGAGGTCGATTACGGCCCGCTGGTGGCGTGTGCCTCGACCGGCGATGCCGACAAGGATGGCCAGCCGCAGATCCACGACGATATTCCCAACAACACGGTCTACAATTGGGAACTCGGCGATGGGGCGGCCGTTGATGCGGCGCTCGCGTCTGCAGCCCATGTGACCAAGGTCGATCTGGTCAATAACCGCTTGGTCCCCAATGCGATGGAGCCGCGCGCTGCTATCGGCGACTACGACAAGTCGAGTGAAAGCTTCACGCTGCATACCACCTCGCAGAACCCGAGCGTGGCGCGCCTGGTGATCGCGGCATTCGTCGGTGTCGCACCGGAACACAAGCTACGCGTGATCGCCCCCGATGTCGGCGGCGGCTTCGGCTCCAAGATTTTCATCTACGCCGAGGAATGCGTTTGTTTGCTGGCGGCGCGGAAAGTCGGCCGCCCGGTGAAATGGACGGCGGAACGTACTGAGAGCTTTCAATCCGACGCCCATGGTCGCGACCACATCACCCATGCCGAGCTTGCGATGGATGCCGATGGCAACTTCACCGCGCTCAAGGTGCATACCAAGGCTAATATGGGTGCTTATCTCTCGACCTTTGCGAGCTGCGTGCCGACCTATCTCTACGCGACCTTGCTCGCCGGGCAGTACAAGACCCCGGTGATCCATTGCGCTGTTGACGCTGTCTACACCAACACGGCGCCGGTCGATGCCTACCGTGGGGCGGGCCGCCCCGAAGCGACCTATCTGCTCGAGACGATCGTCGAGACGGCAGCTAAAGAACTGGGCAAGGATCCAGCCGAACTCCGCCGGCAGAACTTCATCAAGCCCGAGCAATTTCCTTACGACACGCCGGTCGCTCTCACTTACGACACCGGCAATTACGAAGCCCATATGGCAAAAGCCTTGGAGCTTGCTGACTATGCCGGCTTTGCTGGACGGCGCGCGGCAACGGAAGCCAAGGGCAAGCTTCGGGGTATCGGGTTTTCTTGTTACATCGAAGCTTGTGGCATCGCGCCTTCAGCAGTCGTTGGCTCGCTCGGTGCTGGCGTCGGTCTTTGGGAAAGTGCCAAGATCCGCTTCACTCATACCGGTGTCTGCCAGGTGATGACCGGCTCCCACAGTCACGGGCAAGGTCATGATACGACGTTTGCACAGCTGATCGTCGACAAGCTCGGCGTGCCGATCGAGAATGTCGAAATCATCCATGGCGATACCGACAAGACGCCAGTTGGCATGGGCACTTACGGCTCACGCTCCCTTGCGGTCGGTGGTCAGGCGATCGTCAATGCCGCGGACAAAATCATCGAGAAGGGCAAGAAGATCGCCGCCCATCTGCTCGAAGCTTCCGAAGCCGACATCGAGTTCAAGGATGGCAACTTCACCGTCGCCGGCACGGATAAGGCGAAGGCTTTGGGCGAGGTGGTGTTCGAGGCCTATGTCCCGCACAATATCCCCCAAGGCCTGGTCGAGCCTGGCATGGAGGAAAGCGCCTTTTACGATCCGGCCAACTTCACCTATCCCTCCGGCACCTATATCTGTGAGGTCGAGGTTGACCCCGCGACCGGCGTGGTGACCATCGATCGGATCACGGCGGTGGATGACTTTGGCAAGCTGGTCAACCCGATGATCGTCGAAGGCCAGGTGCATGGCGGTCTGGCGCAAGGTATCGGTCAGGCGCTGGTCGAAAACTGCGTTTATGACAGCGCGGGCCAGCTCATCTCGGCATCCTACATGGATTACTGCATGCCGAAGGCGGACAATTTCCCCAACTTCCAGGTGGCGACCACGGAAACCGCCTGCACCCATAACACGCTTGGCGTGAAGGGCTGTGGGGAGGCTGGTGCCATCGGTTCGCCGCCTGCCGTCATGAATGCCGTGACGGACGCGATCGGATCACGCATCCAGATGCCGGCGACGGCTGAAAAAGTGTGGCGCGCCATTCAGGAAAACTCTTCGAAGATAGCGGCCGAATAGGGGGGCCAGATAACAATGTACGAATTCAACGTTCACAAGCCCGGCTCAGTGACCGACGCGGTCAGCGCCCTCAAGAATGCCGATGACGGCAAGTTCATGGCTGGTGGTCAGACGCTCATTCCAACGCTGAAGCAACGTCTGGCCTCGCCCTCCGATGTGGTCGATCTCGGCGGGATCGGCGAGCTCAAGGGGATCAGCGACGAGGGCTCGGCCATTAAGATTGGCGCGATGACCACCCATGCCGAGGTGGCAAGCTCCGACGTGGTCGCATCCGGCATTCCAGCGCTTGCTCATCTCGCCGGCCATATCGGTGATCCACAGGTCAGGAACCGCGGCACGATTGGCGGCTCGATCGCGAATGCGGATCCTGCTGCCGATTACCCGGCAGCCATTGTCGGGCTGAATGCAACGGTGCACACCAATCAGCGCAGCATTGCCGCCGACGACTTCTTCACCGGCCTGTTCGAGACCGCCTTGAACGAGGACGAGGTGGTCACCGCGGTGAGCTTCCCCAAGCCCTCCAAGGCCGGGTATCAAAAGTTCCCGAACCCTGCTAGCCGTTACGCGATCGTCGGCGTGATGGTCGCCCAGACCGGTGGCGAGACGCGAGTTGCGGTGACGGGGGCCGGAGCTTCGGTCTTCCGCTCCAGCGATGCCGAAAGTGCCTTATCCAGCAACTTCTCCGCTGATGCCCTAGACGGCCTGTCAATCAGTCCCACCAACCTCAACAGCGACATCCACGCCAGCGCAGACTACAGAGCACATCTGGTCGGCGTTATGGCGAGGCGGGCAGTGACTGCGGCGACGTGATCGTTTAAGCCAGCTAGCTTTTGTGGCAGTTGAAGGGGAGCCAAAGGGCTCCCCTTTTTCATGCCTGGGCGCCAATCCTCGCCCAGGCTGATGGACCCGCTTTTGGAAAACATTGTCAACTCGGTCATCCCGCTTTTCTCGGTGATCTTCATCGGCTTCTTTGCGGGCAAAGCCAAGGTCGTT
The DNA here is from genome assembly GCA_050633905.1 of Geminicoccales bacterium. GTDB lineage: Bacteria > Pseudomonadota > Alphaproteobacteria > Geminicoccales > Geminicoccaceae > JANQPX01. The sequence continues at coordinate 20,823 of JBOEHJ010000017.1, read as the reverse complement.
GATCAACTCGCCGTGCGCTCGCTGGTCATGTTCGTCTTCAATATCGCCATGCCGGCCCTCCTGTTTCGCATGATGGCGACCACCGATATCGGCGCCATCGAGGATTGGCCGATCATTGGCGCCTATCTTGCGGCACAGACGCCGATCTTCCTTGCAGGGATGCTCATCGGCGGCATGCTGCTCCGCCAATCCTTCGCTGAGATGACGATCCAAGGATTTGGCTCCAGTTTTTCCAATAGTGTCGTTCTGGGGCTGCCGCTGGCGCTCAGCCTTTACGGTGAGCAGGGTGGGGTGGCGGCCCTCCTGATTATCATGCTGGATATCTTGCTGTTCAGCATCGTCACCTTGCTTCTCGAACTCGCAAGGCTGCGCGAGGAGGAGGACAAGGACATCCGATTGCTTGGCGTGGTGCGGGACATCACGTTTTCCGTTTTGAAACACCCGCTCATTCTCGCCAGCGCATTGGGCGTCGGTTGGGGGATATCAGGCGCAGCGCTCCCAACGATGGTTGAGGGGACCTTGGCGTTCACCGGACAGGCTGGGCCGCCGGCCGGGCTTTTCGCCCTGGGTGCATCGCTGAGTCTCCGCCGGGTCCGTGGCAATCTGCAGCCGGCCAGCATTATGATAGCCCTCAAGCTCGCCATTCACCCCTTGTTGGCCTGGTTTGTGGTGACACGGCTTTTCAATCTCGATCCCGTCACGGCCAGCGTTGCCATTCTCTTTGCGGCCTGTCCGGTCGGCGCCAATACTTACGTATTTGCCGAACAATATGGGAGCGCTGTGGAAACCAGTGCCGCAGCCGTGCTTATCTCGACTGGTATCGCGTTGTTCAGTCTGTCGGCGCTTATCTACATTTTGTTGATCATCAACTAAATATACACGTTTACGTTGCTGATCTTGAAAAAAAATACAACCAAGGGTATAGTATCAAAAATTACATCATTAAATTTCGTTCATGATCGCTGTCGATGAAGTAGCAAATTCCCGTATAACGCGAATTTTCGACAGGTTTTTGTCGTCCGGCAGAAGTCGTGAAGTAAAACCCTGACCTTCGACAGCCGAAAAACGCGTTGGTTGGTATTCCATCTAATTGAATTAGCGTTTAAAGGAGGAATGACAAATCACCATTTATCAGCTGCTAAGCGGGAATTTTTTTTCCTGTTGTGTGTTAGTGGAGCTACATGGGTATTTCATGTTCAACACTGTTCTTGATGGTATAAGTTCGTCTTGCTGCCATTAGTGGCGAGAAAAAGTTTGGTCGAACTCGAGAGAGATCGATTGTTGTTGTGTATCTTGTTGCAAAAGGGGGATCGAATGAGACGTTGGAAATGGTTGATGGTCATACTTTCTGTCGGCTGGGGGATCTCTAGTGCTTCAGCGCAGGATGGCACGTCTGATAACGCTCATTGGGATCTCCTGTCCCAGGAGGCTTATCCGCGCGCTGCCCAATGCGGTGTTTGCCACCAGAAGATTTACCGTCAATGGTCGGTGTCGAACCACGCCTATTCCTCGATCTCTCCGATGTTTCATAAGTTCGAGCAGAAGATCAACGAGCTGTCCTCGGGCACGGTCGGCGCATTCTGCGTGCGCTGCCACCAACAGATTGGGACTCAGCTTGGCGAGGCTCGCGAATCGGCCCTTTGGGAACGAAGCGGCATTGCCCGCGAAGGCGTGACCTGCGTGACTTGCCACCGGGTATCCGATGCCTATGGCAAGGTGAATGGTAATCGTCACGTGATGGCAGGCGGTATCCATGCTCCGGTCAAGGGCGTGGCGACTGACAGCTCCTTTGCCGAGGTGGTTGCTGATCCCGAATATCCCATCGCCACCAAGGAAGGTGATGAAGGTATTCCGAGCCACACGGAGGTTCAGCCCTTTACCCAGATGAGCGAGAGCGAGTTCTGCGTCTCCTGCCATCAGGTGGCGGTGCATCCGAACATCAAGCTAGAGGTGGTGTGGGACCAATACCGCAATTCGCCGGCCTTCGACGATGGCGTCACCTGCCAGGAATGCCATATGGGCAAGACGCCGGGCGTTGCTGATGGCTACGAGAAGTCGCCGGTGGCCATCGTCAATGGCAAGCCCGTCGGCAATGATCGGGATCATCATGACCATTCCTTCTACGGGCCGGGCTACTCGATTGCCCATCCCGGAATCTTCCCACACAACCCCGATGCGGAACGCTGGACCATCGAAGAATGGCTGCAGTTCGACTACCGCGCTGGTTGGGGAACGGAAGATTTCGAGGTCGATTTGATCGACGGCTTAATTGAAGCGGAGTTTCCTGGTCCCTGGACGGATCCGGTCGACCGCGAAGAGGCGATGCTGATCGTCGAGGACAATATCGCGTTGCTTGAAGAGAAGAGAGGCCATCGCGAGCAGATCATGAACAACGGGTCCAAGATCGATGGACCGTTCTTCGATGACCAGCCACAGGTCGGCGAGAGCTTCAGCTTCTCGTACAATGTGACCAACATTAATCCTGGTCATAATCTGCCGTCAGGTTCGCTTGGTGCTCAGCCGGAGATCTGGCTGAACGTGGCGCTGACCAGCCCGTCCGGCGAGACGGTTTGGGAATCGGGTTATGTCGATAGCTATGGCGACATGGCAGATCTCCATTCCATGGATGTCGCCGCTGGTAAGATCGAGCATGACGATCAGCTCTTTAATCTCCAGACCAAGTTCCTGACCACCAATGTCAAGGGAACGGATCGCGAGATGCCGTTGCCGGTCAACTTCGACATCGATCCGATCCCGTTCCTTCGTCCAGGCGCGGTGCCGACCACCGTGCTCAACCACCCGCCTTTCATTCGTATGGAAGGGCGTTCCCTACCACCGCTCGGAAACCGTGAAGCTGAATACACGGTGCCGGCGAGTGCGTTCACCGAGGCTGGCACCTACCGGATGTCCGTGCGTCTCCGCAGCCGCGCAGAGCCGATCTACTTCATGCGCCTTGTGGAAGCCACCATCGAAATGGAGCAGGCGATGAACGAATGGATGGTGGATATTCATCCCTATGCAGTGGAAATTGATGTCCAGCCGTAGCGCCGCAATGCGGCAGCTTCGATCGGTCGGATTGGCTTTACTCAGCTGCAGCACCATGACCTCGGTCATGGTCGCCGCAGCGGCAGCGGGAGATGCTGGCGGTGGACATCTGATCCCCTTGCCAGAGCAACCATCGCTCGCTGTCAAGCCAGCCTTTGCCGATCGCCAGCCCGTCTCGAAAGAGAAGGCGTTGGCGCCAACGAGGCTTCAATCCAACAGTCAGGCCAGTAAGCCAGTCTGGCGGCCGCAGGCTAGCGTGCTCCTCGGGGGAACGGCCAGTCCCTTGGATCGAGCCATGATCCGTCAAGGTGCCGCCGTGGCCCCCGACGGTGCCGCTTGGCCGGTGATTATTCTTGCCGCCGGTGAACCTGTTATTGGTCAAGGGGCGAGAAAAGTCGAGTTTGACGACACAGTCTTCAAGGCGGATCCGACCTATGAAGACAAGCCCTATGATCAGGCAGCACAGGTCGAGATCTATGGCGGCAAGACAGCTGTCGATACCCAACGCCCGATCATCGAGCTTGGTCAGCCATTTTACGATGTCGGCCCACTCGGTCAGGGTATCAACGTCGTCGGCGAGAAGAACCTGGTCTTCGGCCACCTTTATGCCTTCGGCGACTGGCGAACTGCGGTTGCCTATAATGATAACGGTAACGGCAACGAGATCGGGCAAATCGCAACGCGTCTCAATCTCGATGTCGATCTCGGGCTAACCGCAACCGAACGTCTACATGCGTTGTTCCAGCCTTTGCAGGATGATGCCCAGTTCACACGCTGTGAGTTTGCCGGCGACGGCAGCAGCGATGACTGCGAGCTCGAATATGACTTTCAGCCGCAGACAGCGTTCTTCGAAGGTGACGTCGGCGCGATTACGGCGGGCTTAACGGGCAGCTATAACAATATCGACCTGCCTATTACGGGCGGCTTGATCCCGTTGATCTTCCAAAACGGCGTTTGGCTTGAGGATGCCTTCGTCGGTGGTGCAGCGTCGCTGCCGTCCTTGAACAGCAAAGCGCTTGATATCTCCAATGCCGATATCACCTTTTTTGGCGGTGCCAACAAGGTGACTACCCCCGGTATTCTCAACGTCAACAATAATGTCGCCGACGCCAAGGTGAATATCTACGGTGTTGCCGCCTTTATTGAGACGCTGGAAGGATATATCGAGACAGGTTATGCCTATCTTGATGCCCAGGATGAACAAGATGGGCAGGACTATCACTCCTTGACCGCTGCCTACACCGCACGTTACGGCGGCTGGCTCTCGAACTCGATGCGTGTCGTGGCGAGTTTTGGCCAGGACAAGTTCGGTGTTAACGGCGATCAAGGCGATGAGCAGAACGGTGTGATGCTGTTGTCGGAGAACTCCTTCATCACCAGCAAACCTTACACCCTCTTGCCCTATGCCAACTTCTTTGTCGGTATCGAGCGGCCCATTCCTGCGGCCGATGCGACAGGGCTCCTGAGGAACACCGGCATCAACTTCGAGAGCGATGCGCTGACAGGGTTCCCCTTCTTGGATGACACTGGTCAGAACGCTTATGGCGGCGCCTTAGGCATCCAATATCTGTTCGACTTTGAGCAGCAGTTAGTCTTTGAGCTCGCAGGCGAGCGTCAGCTCTCCGACTTCTCCAACAGCTTCGATGACGAAGTCGACAACCAGTATGCTGCGGGCGTGCGTTACCAGATCCCTCTCAGTAATGCCTGGTTGCTGCGGGCGGATGCCATCTATGCGGTCAAGGAAGACGAGGACGACGTGTTCGGTGCCAGAACCGAGATCCGCTGGAAGTTCTAGTGGTGGTGTGACCACGTCACTTGGTTTCGGGTTTCGTCGAAGAAAGAACCTGGAATTATAAGTGTATGTGGTCCTATGTCGGGATTTAGTACCAATCGACCACTAGCCATGTAACCACGGCTATTCTGGTTAATCCAAGACAAACCGCCTGGTTCAGTGATGAATCAGGCGGTTTTCTTTTGCAGGGTTTGATCAACATCAAAAGAAACGGAAAGAACCAAACGAACCAGAAGGTCGTGGATTGCTTATGTATTTGTGATCAGCCGGCTTTGTTTGATGCGGCAAAGAGTGCTTGTTCCAAAATACCGGTGGATTGGCAGGGGATCTCGAAAGCGAAGCTGCGGCGCCCATAGTCGCGATCGATATTGCTATAGCGTGGTGTTAGTGCAAGAAGGGCGCCATCGGCGGTCTCCAAGATCTCCAGCTTGAGATCGACGCCACGGTAGATCGGGGCTGAGCGGATGCGCAGATTGGTGACATTGGTCGGGCTGAAGGAACGGTGATTGGTTGACGCACAATGCGCCCATGCCCTGTTCAAGTAATTATGCTGGCGCGCCCTGATCTTGCCGCGTTCGAAATCGCTAGCGACGACGGGGAGATCGTGGTTGGCCAGGCTCTTCATGACCGATTGCCAAAGCTCGGCCTTGCTCACGCCTGGATAGACCTGCTGAACCGATGAGGCATAGGGCTCTTCCGCAAAGCTGATGGATCCGCTGATGCTGATAAGCAAGGCGATGACGACGGCGAAGAGGCTTTTCATCAGATCCGTCCCTTTGGATATTGATTATGCCTGATAAGTTTAGAGCGCCGTGGGCGAGCAACGTAGGGCCCTGGTGCCTATCGTCCGTGACAATGCTGTGGAATCAACACTAAGGTGGCAACTTGTTGTCGTGTTGCAACGATATCAGGTGACCGTCTGCGGTTTCAGCGAGGGGAGAACTGTATGATGTCCGAACGAAAGCTGAAATTCTGGGGTTGGGGCTATGAAGGTGATGGTCTGAACGCCGACGAGCAGTACCGCCTCCTTGGCTTCTATCAGGATCGTTTCGGCGTGGAAGCGACGCCATTGCCCCCACCCCGCGCTGACGAGATCGACCTGTCCACCGTCCGTCTGCAGCCGCCTTCCTCCCTTCAACATCTGATAACCTCGGCCGCCGGTGAACGGCTCTTGCGGGCTTACGGCAAATCCTATCCGGACTCGGTGAAGGTATTCGCCCGTGACTTTCAACACGCACCCGACCTGGTCGCCAAGCCTGAAAGCGAGGCTGATATCAAGGCGATTTTCGACTGGGCCAGCGACATTGACGCGGCGGTGATCCCGTTTGGCGGCGGTTCCTCCGTGGTAGGCGGCGTAGAGCCCGCCGTTGGCGAGGGCTTTGCCGGCACCATCAGTCTCGATCTCAAGGGCTTGAACCGGCTGATCGAGATCGATCACACAAGCCGCGCCGCGCGCTTCCAAGCAGGAATTCTCGGGCCGGATCTCGAAGCTGCACTACGCCCCCATGGATTGACCCTTCGTCATTTCCCACAAAGCTTCGAGGTGTCGACGCTTGGCGGTTGGATCGCGACGCGCTCGGGTGGCCATTTCGCCACGCTCTACACTCATATTGACGATCTGGTGGAGAGTTTGAGAAGCGTCACCCCATCTGGCATCGTCGAGAGCCGACGCTTGCCAGGATCAGGGGCCGGCCCTAGTCCTGATCGGCTGATGATCGGCGCAGAAGGGGCCCTTGGGGTAATCACCGAGGCCTGGGTCCGAGTCCAGGAAAAACCGGTGCATAAAGCGGGGGCGGCCATCGGCTTTGCCGATTTTAAACAGGCCGCAGAAGCGATCCGCGCCATCGCACAAGCCGGGCTATATCCGTCCAACCTTCGCCTGATCGATGCTAATGAGGCGATGGTCAACGGCGTCAATGATGGCAGCGAGGCTTTGATGGTGCTCGCCTTCGAATCCGCCGATCACCCGCTCGATGCCTGGATGGCGCGAGCTCTTGCCCTGGTGCAAGATCATGGCGGCCGGCTCCACGATGATCTCGATGCGGCCAATAGATGGCGCACTGCCTTTATCCGCATGCCCTATAATCGGGAAATCCTAACCCCGCTGAATATCATCGCCGAGACCTTCGAAACTGCCATTACCTGGGATCAATTCCCCGCGTTTCACGATCAGGTCAAAGCCGCCACCGAACAGGCGATCATCGAAGCAACGGGAAATCCAGGGCTGGTGACCTGCCGGTTCACCCATGTCTATCCCGACGGCCCGGCTCCTTACTTCTCATTCCATGCCAAGGGCAAACCCGGCGGTCTGCTTGAACAATGGTCAATGATCAAAACGCGGGCATCCGATGCGATCCTTGAAGCTGGTGGCACGATTACCCACCATCATGCTGTCGGCCGCGATCACATGCCCTGGTACCAACAACAGCAGCCATCACTTTTCGGCCAAGCGCTTGCAGCCGCGAAAAACACGCTTGATCCGAAGGGCATCATGAACCCTGGCGTTATCGTTCCGATCAATGCTGGACAAACGCCTGCTGTCCAAGCGCTACTCGGCTAAAGACCGCGTGGGTCCGGTTAGGAAGCCTTGCGCGTTTCGACGACCTGCTGGTCTTCGAGACTATCGATACCCGCTTCGGCAAGGCTGGTCTCTCTGCGCTTGCCGAAGAGTGATCTCGTGAGCGCGCCAAAACGCCAGACCTGGCTAAGGAGGGCTTCGGCGAAACGGGATCGACGATTGAAGATGAACCGCTGGGCCAGGAGCTGATAAGCGAGGGACCGCGGTGCCAGCGCCAAGCCAATGGCCCAGACCGCATGGACTGTGCGCTGTCCGAAATCCAGGATTGAACCATAGGAGGCCCTAACCGTTGGCCAGAGCAAACGCAACCGCCCAGAACCCGGCGTTAGCACGGCCGCCGACAGCTTGCTTTCCCAATACGCCAGGTCGTTTTTGATGACATTGTCGGCAAGTTTCACATTGAGCCGCTTGCAGGTATCGCTCAGATAGCGCTGCCGTTCCGCGAAGTCGCTGGCATATCGCTCAAACCGTTCAGCCGACAGCTCCGCATGGGCAGACGTGTTGCGATCGTGGACGCGGTAGCATCCGAGGGTTTTTCGAAGCGTGATGACATCACCATGGAGGGGAGCAGCGACATTGAGCGCATCATCGATATCGCAGCGATATTCCTCTGGGATCGGCATCACCTTGAGCAAGAATTCGCGATTGAAGGCGGTTCCGCTTGTGGTCGTTGCGGGATAGACCCCAGCGCGCAACAGCTCCGCCCTGATTGTCGACGGCGTCAGGCCGTGAGGGTATTTGGGGAAAACGGTATGCACCAGATCGCCGTCGCTGCCGATCGCCTGCAGTGAATACTGCACCTTGACCGTGGATGGGGTCCAAACGGCCATGATTTCCGAGGCTGCGGAAGGCCAAAGAAAGTCATCGCTATCCAAAAAGATGACGACGTCGCGACGGCAAAGCTGAAGCCCCGCGGTGCAAGACGCAATCTGTCCTTTGTTTTGCTGATACAAGGTCTCGATACGGTCGCCGTAGCTCTCGATAATTTCGCGCGAATCATCGGTCGAGCCATCGTCGACGACAATGACCTGCAAATGATTGCAAACCTGATTCAAAGCGCTATCGATGGCCTGGCGCAAATACGGGCCATAATTAAAGGAACTGACAACCACGCTCAACCCAGGCGCATCAAGAGACACTTAAAATCTCCACCAGTAGTAGATCAGTCGACATGTCGTTTTACATGCTTCCAAAGTTAAAGAAAAATACCCTAATGTTTAGATAATGATTTGGCAACATAGGCTAAACGAAGGGTCGAAAGGATGCGTGTCGAAAATTGAGTTAGTTTAGTCGAATACACGAAAGGGATCAGTCGGTGCCTTTGATATTCCATGATGCAGTGGTTCGGTCGATGATCGGTTTTAATGTGAGGGCACCATGGCAACTGCACGGGCAGGACAGCGTGAAGGCAGGCGGGGCGGTCGTGCTTCGAGGCGTGAGGCAAGGACTTCTCATGAGGTGACAGCGTTGCCGGTTCTGGACCGGGCAGTGCCGGCCTACGAGGTGCTGAATGCAGACCAGCTGGAACGGATTCATCAGGCCTCGCTTCGCTTGCTGCAGGATGTCGGCATCGAATTTCGTGATGATGAGGCCATCGCTATGTGGCGGGACGCCGGCGCCAATGTCGAGGACTATCGGGTTCGTCTCCCCGAAAAGCTGCTGATGGACTTGATCGCCAAGGCACCTGATCGCTTTACTGTGCTCGCCCGCAACCCCGAGCGCAATATCGAGATCGGCGGCGACAAGGTGGCGTTTGCGCCAACCTATGGCTCACCCTTTGTCTATGGTTTCGATAATGAGCGCCGCTATGGCACCCTTGAAGATCTGAACAACTTCCACAAGCTCGCCTACCTATCGCCGGTTTTACACAATACAGGTGCGGTCACCTGCGAGCCGGTCGACATTCCCGTGCCGAAGCGGCATCTGCACATCACCTACAGCGCAATCAAACATTCGGATAAGCCCTTCATGGGACCGGTCACGGCGCCCGAACGCGCTGCTGACGCGGTGAAGATGGCGGAGCTTGTGTTCGGCGCCAATGTCGTGGACGCCAATCCCGTCATGCTCGCGATCATGAACTGCAATTCGCCGTTGGTTTGGGATGAAACCATGCTTGGCGCGATGAAGGTTTATGCCAGAGCCAATCAAGCCAACATCATTTCGCCCTTCGTCATGGCCGGCGCCAACGCGCCTGCAAGTGCGGCGGCCTCGGTCGCCCAGCTCAATGCCGAGGCGCTCGCTGGCATCGCCTTCACGCAGCTTTGCCGGGCAGGATCACCCGTCGTCTATGGCCATTTCGTGGCGACGATTTCGATGAAATCCGGAGCACCCATGGCGGGAACACCGGAGATCGGCTTCATGAATCTGATGATCGGCCAGCTCGCCCGCAAATACGGCGTGCCGCTCCGTTCCTCAGGTATGATGGCGTCCTCCAAGCGGGTCGATGCCCAAGCAGCATATGAGTCGATCCAAACCATGTACCCGGTCTTTTTAGCCGGCACCAACTACGTCATGCATAGCTGCGGCTGGGATGAGGCAGGCTTAGCCGCGAGCTTTGCCAAATTCGTCTTGGATTGCGAGCAGATCGAGATGTTCTACCGCTTCGGTCAAGGGCCGCAATTCAGCGATTTCGACGAGGCCGTCGCCACGATCGGTGAAGTTGGGCCAGGCGGGCATTATCTCGGCACCGACCACACTCAAAGCCATTTTCAGACCGCCTTCTATATGCCGGAGCTAGCCGACAACAACAGCTATGAGCAATGGTCGGCCGAGGGGGAGAAAGACGCCAACCAGCGGGCCCTGGAAAAGGCTAGGCAGATGCTGGATCACTATGCCCCGCCGCCTATGGACCCCTCCATTGATGACGCACTGCTTGCCTTCATCGCCGAGCGCGAGGCCGCCTTGCCCGACAGTATGGAATAAGGCGCCGGCGGCAGCGCTTCCGTTTAAGCGCCATCCTCTCTAAGATGATATTGTCATGGGCCTGCTTGACGGTGGTCTTTTTTTTGGGGATGAGACGCGTGGCTGAAGCACAATCCGGTAGCGAGCTGAACGGTGTGTGGTGTCCTGTATTGATGCCGCTCGATGCGGATCTCAATCCGGATGTCGCAAACTATATCGAGCATTGCCAATGGGCACTGAATGAAGGCTGCCATGGTTTGGTGATGTTCGGCACAACAGGCGAGGCCAATTCCTTTTCTGTGGAGGAACGCACCCACTTGCTGGAGGCCGCGATCGATGCCGGCATCCCTGCCAGCAAGATGATGGTCGGCACCGGCTGTGCCGCACTCACCGATACCGTCCGTCTAACCCGCCACGCCATCGACAAGGGCGCGCTCGGCATCTTGATGCTGCCGCCATTCTATTACAAAGGCGCTTCCGATGAAGCACTCGCCGCGAGCTATGACCGGGTGATCGATGGGGTCGGGACAGCGGATTTCAGGCTTGTCCTCTACCACATACCCCAGGTCTCAGGCGTGCCGATTACCACAGGTCTGGTCGACATGTTGCAGGAGCGACATCCCAAGACCCTTGCCGGCATCAAGGACAGTACGGGCGATTGGGCGCACAGCAAGATGCTGATCGAGCGTTATTCTGATCTTGCCGTGTTCCCTGGGGCTGAAAACCTAGTGGCGGCTGGTCTCGAAGTTGGCGGTGCTGGCTGCATTTCTGCTGGTTGCAACGTGAATGCGCGCGCCATCCGCCAACTCTACGACGAGGCACTTGCTGGCAAGGACACCGCCGCGCGTCATGTCGAAGTCGAGAGCATTCGACAGATCCTGCAGCGTTACGCACTCATCCCGGCGATGAAGCAGATGATCGCCGATGCCAAGGGCGATCAAGGCTGGACCAGGCTGCGGCCGCCTCTGATGTCGCTTTCGGCGGCAGAGGCTAAAGCCCTGGCCTCAGACCTCCAAGCGCTGGATTTTCAACTCGCTGCCTGATGATTCCAGGAGAAACCGCCGATGGGACCACGCTTCAATGATAAAGTTGCGCTGGTTACCGGCGGTGGTGGCGGCATCGGCCGGGCGACAGCACTGCTTTTGGCAAAGGAAAACGCCAAGGTCGCGGTCGCAGATCTCAAGTTGGATGATGCCGAACAGACTGCCACACTGATTAGGCAAGATGGTGGCGAGGCGCTCGCAATCGAGGTTGATGTCCGGGAGGAAAGCTCGGTTGCAACGATGATCAAAACCGCCTCGACGACGTTCGGCAGCATTGACGTTCTGGTGACCTGTGCCGGTATCGGCAAGACCATGCCGTTGCTCGAAACCGATCTCGACACTTGGAACCAGACCCTCGCGGTCAACCTCACTGGCACGTTTCTCTGCTGCAAGGCGGTCGCGCCCGCGATGATCGAGAAGGGCTGGGGACGCATAGTGCTGATCGGCTCGATCAACAGCCGAAAAGCGCTCAAGCATCGCAACGCTTATGCGACCTCCAAAGCGGGCGTGTTCAGCCTTGCGCAACTTCTCGCCGTTGAGCTTGCCGAGCATGGCATCACCGCCAATTGCATCGCCCCCGGCCCCGTCGAGACCGCACTCACCGAGCGCATGCATGACCAGACCATCCGCGATGCCTACCACGCCCGGCTGCCGATCAAACGCTATGGCCAACCCGAAGAAATCGCAGCCAGCATCGCGTTTCTTGCCTCCGAGGAAGCCGCCTACATCACCGGGCATCTTCTCGACGTCGATGGCGGCTTCGAGGTCTCCGGGCTTTAAACCGGCCCCGGTCTGACGGGATTAGGCTAAAGTCAGCCGATCATGCGGGTCGACAGAGCTTGAAAAATGGGAGCGAGAGCAGGTAGATCGGGAACAGCCCATCGCTGCAAAAGAGCCTCGCCGATGCATCCACGATTCGCACCGTTTCTATTCGGCTTTCTCCTGTCAGGCATGATGTCGTTCATCATCTCAGGCATCGCGACCTTTCGGGCGATGGGTGCAATCGATGGCTTTTTCGGATTGTGGATGTCCGCCTGGATGCCTTCCTGGGCCGTCGCCTTCCCAAACGTCCTCGTCGTTGCTCCCGTTGTACGTCGCCTAGTGGCACGACTAACCCGCGTAACCTAATAACCGCCGTTCTGCTGAGCACACGGCCTCAATGGTCACGACGCGTCGATCGGATTTTCGTAGCAGCCGAGTTCAACGACATGGAAGAAAAGCATCCCAATGTCCCGCTATAAGGCCAAGTCCTGCTTAGCGGCGAGAGCGGACAAAGCGAGGTCGATAACCCAATCTTAATTTTTCTCTGTCATCTAACAAAATGCGGGAAAATTTTCCGACTTGCCTTCGGCTTGTTGTTGGGAGTTTGTATCGATGAAGGGTGTCGTTTTCACGGAATTTCTGGAGATGGTCGAGAGCGCCTTCTCCCCGGATGTCGCTGATCAGATCGTTGAAGCGTCCGATCTGCCATCCGGCGGCGTCTATACCGCGGTCGGCACCTATGACCATGCCGAAATCGTAACCCTCGTCCAGCATCTGAGCGTCGAGACGAAAGTTAGCGTCGACGATCTTCTCCATACTTTCGGAAAACATCTCTTTGGACGCTTTGTCGAAGGCTATCCGGGCTTCTTCGAAGGCGAGCAGAACGCCTTTCAGTTTCTGCAAAGCGTCGAGGAATACATTCATGTCGAGGTGAAGAAACTTTACCCCGACGCCGAATTGCCCTCGGTTATCGCGACATTGGAAAGCCCGGACCATCTGAAGATCGTCTATCGTTCAGATCGGAATATGGGCGATCTGGCGCATGGCTTGATCGAAGGCTGCATCAAGTATTTCGCTGAACCCATTGATATCCAAAGATCCGGCTCGTCATCAGGCGTCAAACATGAGACAGAGTTTCATCTTGTACGCGCTGCCTGACGGATGTCGGAAGATACGGCGGTAATCCGCCTGGAAAGGCGGCTCGGTCGAGAACGACAGGCACGAAAGCAGGCTGAAACGCTTCTGGAGCAAAAAAGCCTCGAACTCTATCGGTCAAACCAGGAGTTAGCAGGTGCTGTCGGCGCACTTGAAGCCAGTTCTACCCGACTTTCCGCCATCCTCGATCACAGCTTTGCCGGAACGCTGGTGAGCGATGAGCAAAACAAGGTCATCGTGATCAATCGTGCCGCCCGCGCCATGTTCCGCCAAAATGAAGCAAGTATCATCGGCTCGCCTATCCAGGATCTCTTTGATGATGACGGGCAGATACGCTGCGAGGTTGCAGCCACCAGTTTCATCGGTACGGATGACGAGGAGGGCTCGGAGGTTTGGCATCAGGCATCCGGGCGACGGTTTGATGGTTCAGCCTTTCCCCTGGAGTTCATCGTCACCAATCTTGAGCTCAGCGAAACCAGCCATCGAATATGGATCTTTCGGGATCTTACGCAGCAGCTTGCGGCCGAAGTCGAACGCCGGTCCTTGGAATCTGACCTTAGACAGGCCCAAAAACTCGAAGCCCTCGGCACCATGGCTGGCGGTGTTGCCCATGAGATTAACACGCCCATTCAATATATCGGCGATAATATCAACTATCTCCGCGGCGGCATGGACGACGTCTTGTCGATTCTGCGTGTCTATCAAGAGCTCGCCAAGCATGTCCAAGTTGATGGTGAAGCGACAAGTATTCTTGATCGCATTCGAAAACTTGAATCCGAGGCTGACCTCGACTTTCTTATCGATGAAATCCCCGAATCAATCTCCCAGGCAAGCGAGGGATTAGCGCGCGTTTCGACGATTGTGCAAGCCGTCAAGCAGTTTGCCCATCCCGGCAGCCAAGAACGCCAGGAATTCGACGCTAATCAAGCCATCGAAAGCACGATCGAAGTGGCTCGAGGTCAGTGGAAGTATATCACCGAACTAAAGACCCACTTTGGTGACAATCTTCCAAAACTCGATGGTCATCTCGGCGAATTTAACCAGATCATTCTCAATCTCATTGTCAATGCCGCGCAAGCAATCGAGGAAAGCGGTCGTGGCAATGAAGGTCTTATTCAGATCAGAACCCGGTCTGTCGATCACAACCTCGTCGTTGATGTGAATGACAACGGATGCGGCATCCCCAAGTCCATCCAGGATCGTGTTTTTGAACCGTTCTTCACCACGAAAGACGTTGGCAAAGGCACGGGGCAGGGCCTGGCGCTTTGCTATCGAATCGTCACCCAAAGCTTCAACGGCACCATCGAATTAACTTCCGAAGAAGGCCAGGGAACAACATTTTCTCTTAGTTTTCCGATCGAGACCAGTCTCTCCAAACAACAACAACAACTCGCTGCAGTTTAGGGGCGAGATCCCGGTAAGTGATGTTCTGCCCATGTCTGTTTTGCAAAGAAAACCAACCGTTGTTCTCAATACATCCGGTTGCTCGATCCGAAAACGCAGATCGCCTCGACGCCGAACCGAGCGGATAGCTCGGTTGCACCGACAGCAAACTCAGGCAAGTCAACAACAAAGGAAAATAGTGGGCCCGGCAGGATTCGAACCTGCGACAACACCGTTATGAGCGGCGCGTTCTGACCACTGAACTACGGGCCCTCGATCACCGAAGACGTTCGGTAAGCCGTCTTATAGCGGTTGTACAGCTCCGGGCCAACCTTCAGTCGCGAATTGATTTTTTGACAACGACGAGATGTCTCATGACGCTCTTAGCACCGGTCTCAGTTCTTGACGAATAGCTTTCTTGGGTAGTTGCAGAACGTCTCCGCTCCGGATGGTGTGACGAGGAAACTTTCGGTGATTTCGAGGCCCCAATCCTCCTCCCAGATGGCCGGGATAAAGTGGAAGGTCATGTTTTCCTCGAGCACCGTATCGTCGCCCTTGCGGATGCTCATGGTGCGCTCGCCCCAATCCGGGGGATAGCTGAGCCCGATCGGATAGCCGCAGCGGGTTTCCTTTTCCAAGCCGTGGCGATTAATGACCTTGCGCCAGGCCGCTTCAACCTCGTCGCAGGTGTTACCTGGCTTGGCGACTTCGAGTGCTGCCTCGATCCCTTCAAGGACCGCTTTCTCAACGTCGAGAAACTTCTGGGGCGGTTTACCAAGAAAGATGGTTCGGCAAAGTGGACAATGGTAACGACGATGGCAGCCAGCCAGTTCGAGGAACGTGCCTTCATCCGCGTTGAACGGACGTTCGTCCCAGGTGAGGTGGGCGGCTGCGGCATCGATGCCCGATGGCACCAAAGGCACGATGGCGGGATAGTCACCGCCATGGCCGTCAGCACCATCGATTGCCGTTCGGTAAATCTCGGCGATGAGTTTATTCTTCGGGAGGCCAGGCTCGATCATCTCAAAGGCCTTTGCCTGCATAGCCTCGATGATCCGCGCAGCGCGCTTTATATAGATCAGTTCTTGGGGTGACTTGATGGCCCGCTGCCAGTTCACCAGTCCAGTGCTGTCCTTGAAGGTCGCGTTCGGAAGATGCTTCCAAAGGGAGGCGAAAGCGGCGGCGGAGAAATAGTAATTATCCATCTCGATGCCGATCGTGTGTTGGGCCCAAGCGCGTTCCTTCAGGAGATCGGAAAGAAAATCCATGGGGTGACGCTCGGTCGACTGCACGTAGTGATCCGCGTAGCCGATGATATGATCGTGATCCATGAAGACGGTGCGCTTGGCACCCGGCGCGTCCTGTCCGCGGCCGAACCAAATGGGTTCATCATCCAAGGTGATGAGGACGGCTTGGTGGACATAAAAGGACCAGCCGTCATAGCCGGTGAGCCAGGCCATATTGGAGGGGTCGGTCACGATCAACAGGTCGACGCCGTAGCTATCCATGGCGTTTCGGGTTTTGGCGAGGCGCTCGGCATATTCATCTTTTGAAAAATTCAACATGACATCGGGCACTGAATCTATCTCCCATAAAGTCGCCGGCTCGGCATTGAATTATGTGCATGGTGCATTATCGATCCAAGCAATGACCATGTGTTCTTGAAAGCCAGCCCGTCGATCAACCTTGGGCGCAATGAATGATGGGCGTCAATTGTCCGGCCTTTCCTTGATCCCGCATTTTTCGGATCATTGGTGAAACCCGAAGGCGTTGTCGGTAGTGTTTTGATATTGTCTGTCTCCTCCACAAGTAAGCGACGATTGGACGTTCGGCAGCCCGATCGTCCGGGCTGATAAAGCCGTGTCCGAAAGGCGCGCGGGGGCCATCATCAGCCGGCGGGAATCATGACGTCATTCTGCGAGAAACGATGGGGTGAGGTAACGATTGTCCACAAGTTGCAAAAATGTTTTGACGTCGTGCAAACGAATGCATAAAGTCTACTCGAACGGTAACATTCTCCGGCGGACTAGAGGGGGGCTTGTCGCTCAGAAAGAAAGCCAAAGGCTTTTGGGCGACGGACGATGGTGCAGTTCAGGGGCACTATCGAGCATACCGCGGTCAAGTGGTTAAGCCACGACAGCGGGTCAGAAGCAGTCATTGGTCACCCAATGAAGCATCGTCAAAGATGCTGGTAAGAAAAATAGCCATAGCTGCTTTCAATTACCGGCCCCGTTTGGGCCGGTATTGCTTTGTATTGCCGGGTATCTAGCACGAGGTTGAGGGGCGAAACCGCCTCGACGAAGTGCTGGTGACGACGTTGCCTATCATGTAGCATTGCTGAAGCTGATCGTGCAGGAGGACAAGCCATGTACGCCCAGGGCCTGATCAATGCTGATGGCACCACCGAGGAAACGCCCGAATTTCTGGCAGCCTTCCAAGCGAGGATTGATGCCGAGGAGAAAATCGAGCCCAACGATCCGATGCCGGCGGGTTACAGAAATACCCTGATCCGCCAGATCGGCCAGCATGCGCATTCCGAAATCGTCGGCATGCTGCCTGAAGGAAACTGGATCACCCGAGCGCCGACGTTGAGGCGCAAAGCAGCGTTACTTGCCAAGGTGCAAGATGAGGGCGGGCATGGGCTCTACCTCTACGCAGCAGCCGAGACGCTGGGCGTCAGCCGTGAGCAGATGACCGAAGAGCTTCTCGCGGGAAAAGCTAAATACTCATCGATCTTCAACTATCCGACGCCGACCTGGGCGGATATCGGCGCTATCGGCTGGCTGGTGGATGGCGCGGCGATCATGAACCAGATCCCGCTTTGCCGCTGCAGTTACGGGCCCTATGCGCGCGCGATGATCAGGGTTTGCAAGGAAGAGAGCTTTCATCAGCGTCAGGGCTACGAAATCATCATGACCCTTGCAAAGGGCTCCGCTGAACAGAAGGCACTGGCGCAAGATGCGCTGGACCGCTGGTGGTGGCCCTCGTTGATGATGTTCGGCCCACCAGACAGCGACAGCCAGCACAGCGATCAATCCATGACATGGAAGATCAAGCGTTTCACCAATGATGAGCTCCGCCAGAAGTTCATCGATGCCACTGTACCCCAAGCTCTTTTTTGTAACTTGACGGTGCCGGATCCGGATCTGACGTGGAACCAGGAGAAGAACGATGGGGCGGGTGGCTATGATCATGGCTCGATCGATTGGGATGAGTTTTGGCGCGTGGTCAAAGGGGGTGGCCAGATGAACCGCGATCGCATCGAGGCTCGAACCAAAGCCTGGGAGGAAGGGGCCTGGGTCAGGGAAGCAGCGATTGCCCATGCCAAGAAGCGCTTCGTACGAAAAAAAGCGGCCGAAAAGGTGGCGGCAGAATGAGCGAGACGCCGATACCGCTGTTTGAGGTTTTCATTCGTCCGCGCAACGGACTCAGCCACAAACATGTCGGGTCTCTGCACGCCGCCGATGAGGTGATGGCGCTGAATGCCGCCCGCGACGTCTACACTAGACGCGGCGAAGGTACCTCCATCTGGGTCGTCCCATCAGCGTCGATCACCGCTTCCGACCCCGAAGCCGCCAGCGAAAACTTCGAGCCTGCAGAAAGCAAAATCTACCGCCACCCCACCTTCTACAAAATCCCCGACGAGGTCGACAATATATGAGCGCGGCGAGCGCGCCGCGGCCCAGACTTGACGGTGTCCAGCCAGAGGGTGACGTCGCCCAACGTGACGAGGTCCACGTCACCGAACTGCTCGCAGCAGGAGATGATCATTTGGTGTTGGGGCATCGCTTGAGTGAGTGGTGTGGGCATGCGCCGATGCTGGAAGAAGATTTGGCGATGCCCAATATGGGCTTGGACATGCTGGGGCAGGCGCGCGCCCTTTATAGTTATGCGGCTGAGATTGAGGGGAGGGGGCGGACCGAGGACGACATCGCTTACCTTCGGACGGACCGGGAGTATCGGAATTGCTTGTTGGTGGAGCGGCCGAACGGGGATTTCGCTCACACCCTGCTACGCCAACTTTACTTCGCCGCCTTCATGGAACCGTTTTGGCAAGCGACGCTTGGCTCAACGGATGAGCGGTTGCGCGGCATCGCCGGCAAGGCGGTTAAGGAAATCGCCTATCATATCCGCCATGCGGGCGAATGGGTCATCCGACTTGGCGACGGAACCGAAGAAAGTGCGCGGCGGATGCAAGCCGCAGTCGATGCTCTACACCCCTATACAGACGAGCTTTTTGTCCCGGTCCCGTTACGGGACGGCGTTGACTTGGCGTTGATGCCCAGTCGGGAGGGGATGCGGGCTTGTTGGGACGCAACGATCGATGAGATTTTCGGGCAGGCCATGCTGCAGATACCTGAGGTGCAATTTCCGATCACTGGCGGACGCGAAGGTCGCCATGGCGAGGAATTCGGGCATCTCTTGGCCGAGCTGCAATATATGCAGCGGACCTATCCGGGCCTTGCTTGGTGACCCGTTTGGCCAAGTCTGACGATCGAACCGCAAGAGCTTACGCGGCGGCGGCGGCGGTGCTTGATCCTGAAGTCCCTTGTGTAACCGTCGCCGATCTTGGCATTCTACGTTCGGTGGAGGTGGAGGGTAATCTTGCGATTGCCAAGGTGACACCGACCTATTCCGGTTGCCCAGCTGTGTTGGCGATCGAGCTCGCGATCGAGGCGGCTCTTGTTCAAGCGGGGTTCGAGGCGAGGATAGAGCGCGTCGTCTCGCCCCCTTGGACGACGGACTGGATCACGGAAGTAGGTCGTGACAAGCTCAGTACCTACGGCATCGCGCCCCCTGTTGGTGGTCGCTCGGTCCGAGCCTTGTTCGAGGATGCCGATGTCGCCTGCCCACGCTGCAAATCGAAGGAAACCCGAAAAATCTCCGAGTTCGGTTCGACGCCCTGCAAGGCGCAATATCGCTGCATCACATGCGCCGAACCCTTCGATTACTTTAAATGTCTATAAGCTTGGGACGCTGAACTGACGATGGCTGCACCGCGTTTCCATGAATTGATCATCAGTGCCATTCGTCCGGATACGGCGGAGGCCATCATCGTGACCTTCGGGATTCCAGACGCCTTGCAAGAGGCCTATCGCTTCATCCCCGGCCAATATGTGACATTCCGTATCGAGCTCGATGGCGAGGATATCCGGCGGTCCTATTCAATCTGCTCGACGCCGGACCAGGAAGGCATTTCGGTCGGTATCAAATGCATTCCGGGCGGTCATTTCTCAGCCTTCGCGCGAAGCCTCAGGGTTGGTGACACTCTTGATGTGATGACGCCACAAGGTCGTTTTCTCGCACCGCTTGGTGGTGTTCATGACTACTTGCTGCTGGGTGCGGGATCCGGGATTACGCCGATGATGTCGATTGCGGCTTCGGTGTTGGAGAGCGAGCCCGAAAGCAAGGTTACGCTCCTCTACGCCAACCGCAATAGCGAAGGGATCATGTTTCTGGACAGGCTCGAGGCCTTAAAGGATCGCTTCATGACACGGTTCGTTCTCGTTCATGTCATGGATGAGGAGGAACAGGACGTCGACCTTTTGAACGGTCGTCTCGATCGGGAGAAGCTCGAAGCCTTTGCCGAGCACGGCGTGATCAGGTCCAGGGATCATGACGGTATCTATATCTGCGGACCGCAGCCGATGATCGAGGAGGCGTCCGCAACCATGCAAGCACTCGGCGTCAATCCTGAAAATGTCCATTTTGAGCTGTTCACACCGCCTGGCGGCCCGCCGCCGATCGCAAGTGCCTCGAAGCAGGCAATCGGGGCGGTGGAGCAAGGTGTCACGGTCGAGGTTATCCTCGATGGATCAAGGCGCCGCTTCGACATTCAAGGGCAGGACGACACGGTTTTGAAAGCCGCCAAGCGTGCAGGGCTCGACCTTCCCTATTCCTGCGCCGGCGGCATGTGCTGCACCTGTCGCTGCAAGGTCATCGAGGGGACCTCCGAGATGATCCAGAACTACTCGCTGGAACCCTGGGAACTCAATGCCGGCTTCACGCTAGCCTGCCAAACCCGCCCCACATCGAAAAAGCTGGTGCTAGATTTCGACGCAACATAATCCAAACGCCGTCGGCATTGACCTGGTAATTAGCACCAGGGGCCATCCACGCGCAGCTCAACCGCCGAAGACGGCCTCCACCCCTCACGATAAGTA
>JBOEHJ010000016.1:0-47234 GCA_050633905.1 Geminicoccales bacterium | reverse complement strand
ACATGGCGGCGCCGTACATCTCAGGCGCGTATTTGTCGCTCAGCGCCTGTGCTGTCTCGGCGAATTCGGCCCAGGTAGTGGGCACGCTCATGCCATTCTCTTCGAGAATGTCCTTTCGGTAGTAAAAGAGAAAAACATCGCCGTCATCGGGAAAGCCGTAGATGGTGTCGCCGACTTTCATCTGATTGTCACGGTAGACGGGAGCGATCGTCTGGAGCTCGTCGCGATAGCTGTATTTGTCGACATAATCGTCGAGCGGCTCGAGCGCCCCTGCCCGCGCAAGATCGGACATCCAAGACGGAATGACATTGAGCGCATCATACGCCCCAGTGCCGGCGCGGTGTTCTTGCAGAATCTTGGTGAACATCTCCGCTGTCGGCACCTCAACCACCTTGACGTCAATGCCGGTAAGCTCTTTCCATTTTGGGCCTGAGAAGTTCAGCGGATCGAGGGACTGTAGCCCCGCTTCCCAGACAATGGTAATCTCCGTGCCGGCAAATTCCTTGGCGGCTTCAACCGCGATCTCTGCCGCTGATTGGGCAGAGGCCTGCCCGGTGAATCCGACAGCGGCGAGTGCCGCCAATCCTATGGCTATTTTTTTCATGTTTTGACCTCCCTTTTTTTACACCTTCATTGCCCACCATTTAGGCGCGTTCCGCCAACGGCCGCCGGACGTTAACCACCGAATTGCTGCTTGTAGCCCTCCAGCTTGTTCCGCCAGGTCTGATGCTCCAGTACCTCTTTGTTCACCACGCCCGTCGGCACGCGGCCATGCATGACGTCGAACACGGCCTTGATGTCGGCGGCGCCATTGCCGGCGAAGCATTGATCAGTCCAGCAGAGTGAGTGCGGAGCCAGGATCACATTGTCGAGCTTGTATAGCGGATCGTTGGCGGCTGTCGGTTCTTCTTCAAACACGTCGAGACCGGCACCAGCAATCCGGCCTTGTTCGAGAACCTTGGTGAGCGCCTTTTGGTCGACCACCGGGCCACGGGATGTGTTGATCAGATAAGCGCTTCGCTTCATCAGGGCCAAGCGTTCTTGATTGACAATATGGTAGGTGTCGTCGCTCAGTGGGCAGCTCACCGAGAGGACATCGGATTCCAGAAAGAGCTCTTCCAGGCTGACCAGACGAATGCCAAGTTCGCGAGCGACCTTGGCATTGGCGAAGGGGTCATAGGCGATGAACTTCATGTCAAAGGGCTTCGCCATGCGGAAAACCTCAGCACCGATATTGCCGATCCCAAGGGAACCGAGCGTCTTGCCGACCAGGCCGACGCCCATATGGTCATTGCGTTTCGCCCAGCCCTCCGGTCCTTGGCGGGTAAGCTTGTCCTTGACCAGAAGCTTGCCAGAGAGCGCCAGCATGAAGGTCATCACCGAGACCGCGACGGGCCGGCGCACACCATCAGGCGTGATCACCAGGGCACAATCGTTTTGGGTACAGGCTTTAAGATCGACATTGTCGTATCCAACGCCGAAGCGCGCGATCACGGCGAGACGACCATCTTTGGGGAAACTCATCTGCTCAATGCGCGGCACCAGGAGGATCAGGGCATCGAAGTCTTCCAATGCCGTCGCTTTGACCAGGCCGTTAACGGGGATGTACTCGTAGTCGATGGCAGGGTTCTCATCCAGCGGCGACAGATCGAAGTCAGGGAAAGCAGGACTGCCGTCGCTTTTCTTGAAGTCGCCGCTTAACGCCACCCGAAAACTGCTCATCCCATTCCCCCTGCTCAGAATCCCCTGGTCGAGCCCTTGGGTCTTACGCCTTTTTGGCTCGCGACCTACTTGCCGCCGATCCGCGTTTTACCGCAGCACTGGTTCTGCTCGCCGGCTTGGTAGCAGCCTTAGCCGCTGTCTTGCGCGCTGGCTTCGCCCTCGCCTTACGTTTCTCGGCATCGGCCCTGATCGCGGCCACGCCTTCTCCCACAACCTGCTGCAACGCCCAGACATCGCCGGAGTAGCAAATAAAATCGTGGCCGGCGCGGTTGAGCTTGATGCCTTCCTCGACAGTCGGCACCAAGCGCCCGAGAGCCTTTTTGTGTTTTTCGCAGGCTTTGGTGACCGTTTTGACGGCATCCTTGAAGAGCTTGTGCTCGAATTCACCGGGAATACCGAGGGAGGAGGACAGGTCAAAGTGGCCGATCCAGAGGCAATCGACCCCATCGACCGAGGCGATCTCATCGGCATTCGCAACACCTTCAGCGGTCTCGATCTGGGTGAACAAGGTGGTGCGCTTGTTGGCGGCCGCAAGCTTGTCCATGGTCGGCCCTTGGGTATACCGATCATGGGCAATACCCAGCGCCACGCCACGTCCGCCAACGGGGTAATATTTAAGGCAGTTCAGCACCTCGCGCGCCTGGTCTGCCGTACTCACCATCGGCACCATCACGCCTTCAGCACCCATATCGGCAGCGCGTGCGATATGGTTGTACTCCATCGACGGCACCCGCACGATGGTCGGCAGATCGGCAGCCTGCATGTAGCGCAGAACGTTCTTGATGGTTTCGAAGCTGAACCCGGAATGCTCGGTGTCGAACAACGTGAAGTCGCAGCCAGCGCCTTTCAGGATCTGCCCGATGCCAGGGGTCGCGAATTCGACGATAAAGTGACCGATCTTCACATCGCGCGACTTGGCCATCGCTTTTAAGCTGGAGGCTGCCATCAGATCCTTCTCCCGATGAGATTGGTTGTAGCAAGGCCAAGCGAACTAACGACGGCGGGAATGGATGCCACAACCAGCATGCTGTCAGGCATCATTGTCGATATTCCCGAATCGATCGCCGGTTCTCCCTGCCCTGGCGCCCAACATGCATGGCCGAGCGCTCTTTGTTGAATTAACTTTGGCGGTCCGATTGCGACTCGTCAATTGGTAGGGAGCCCTTCATGACACGGTCGCGATCTAATCCCTGGCGAAGGCGAGACGAAGACCGAGCCCCACTAAAACGAGGCCGCCCATTTTTCGAATGATGCGGATCCCACGATTAGAACGTTGCACATTGCGAACGATCAAGGATGTCAGAAAGACCGTGATAAGGTCGGCGGAGCTAAAGGCGAGATTGACGACAATACCCAAAACCAGGAGCTGCAGGCCGATCGGCACGCCCGCCGATGGGTCGGCGAATTGCGGCAAAAACGCGATAAAAAATAAGGCCGTTTTGGGATTTAGCATCTCGACGAAAAAGCTGTCGATCAAGGCACGTCGCGTAGTCTTTCGAGGCTGTTCAAACGGCATCTTCGGCGCTGGCTCTTGCCAAAGCATCGCGATACCGAGCCAGATGAGATAAGCGGCACCGCAGAGCTTGAGAGCCGCATAAAGCTCTGGGACGTAGTCAAGGATGGCAGATAGGCCAAGTGCTGCTGCCAAGACATGAACATAGCCGCCAAGATGAAGGCCAAGCGCCGCCATTAAACCGGCGCGCCGTCCTCCGGCCATGGTCTGCGCTGCGGTGTAAAGCAACGCAGGCCCCGGCATGTAGGCAAAGACGGCGGTTGCCAGCAGAAAAGGGATGAGGAGCTCAAGTCCCGGCATTTTTTTCGTATTTTGTCAGTGGATCTCGTCGGCTGCGGCGAGAGCTTGCTCTAGCTTCTCCATCGAGAAATCGGCACTTCGAGCCGCCGCCAAAATGGGCTCTTCGCGCCGACCGCAAAGCTCGGCCGCCGCCACAACATCCCGCGCAATCTTATGGGGAATGACGACAGCACCGTGGCGGTCCGCATGCACCAGATCGTCGGAACAGACCACCATACCGAAGACATCCACCTGACCGCCGAAGGAGACGGGGTGTACCCAAGCATGTGATGGTGTGATCTTGCCGCAAAGGATGTCGAATCCAGGGGCGACTGCATCGAGATCGCGCACGCCGCCATCAGTCACCAGGCCTGCACAGCCGAGGCCTAGATGGATCGCGGTATTCACCTCACCCCAATAGCAGCCGAAGCCTTTTCTGCTATCCAAATCCTGGAGCACCACGATCTTTGGCAGATCGCCATCGGCCATATAGCGATAATAGTCCAACCGGGCCTTACGCATCGCGGCCTTGTCCAGGTTGGGTTTTTCCGTGGCACGCACCATCCCAGTCCGCGCATAGCCGACCATGGGTTTGCGATCGGGAAAAGGGCAAACCATGGTCTCGGTGGTGAAACCCATGGCACGGCGCTCGGGAGCGACGACCTCGAGAGCATTGCAGATGGTCGGCGTATCGAACTCAGCAAGAGCCGCCAGTTCCTGAAGTGTGAGATGTGCGTCGGACATTAATCTTCCCTGTTGGTTCGATGTCAGTTTTTTTGAACTTACGGAAGACGGGCGCGCAAGGAAAGACTTGGCGCTGCTTTGACGTCGCAGCCGAATCGCGCCGATGGAGATGGTAAGGCCGCGCCGATTCTTGGCCTGGGAAACTAGGGGCGCTTTTTCGCAACGAAACGACAGCCACCAAGCTTGCCGGTGACCACCATCTCGACGAAGAAGCTGTAGCCTTCCTCCCATTCTTTTTCGCGCGCCATCCCGAAGCGCTCTCTGGTTTGGGAGCCCAGCTGTTTGTACATCGCCAGACGCTTGGTCAAGATCGTTTTCAGCTCCTCACTCCGATCAAAAGCGATCTTTATCTCGAAACCGGTAGCGAGCAGCCATTGGCGATATTGTTCCATCGTGGCGAAGTTGACCGAGGCGAGGGCTGGGCTGAGCTTGGCCATGGTCGCCGCATCCAGGCTCTCGATCTCGGCAAGATCGGTGAAGGCGATCATCCCGCCTGGGCGCAGCACGCGCGCGCATTCAGCGACGACTGCCGCTTTGTTCGGAACATGCAGCCAAGCCTCCTGGCTGATCGCGACATCGAAGGCATGATTTTCAAACGGCATCGCCTGGGCGTCACCATGATGATAGTCGACCAGGTGATCGAGCCCGACCAATGACGTAAGATTTCTCGCCCCGATCACCCGGCTTTCGGTCAAGTCTAAACCGGTGACCCTGCATCCCCGATGAAAGGCGAAATAGCGTGCAGGACCGCCCATGCCGCTGCAGACATCGAGGACGTGATGGCCCGCGCCGATAACAGCCTCACTTCCGAGACGCTCGGTCGAGGCAAGACCTCCATAATGATCTTGATCGTAATCCTGCAGGACCTCTTCGGTGAGACCATCCAGGCTGTGGCCGTCAAGCGCGAGCTTTTCAAGGATCTGATGCTCGTTGATCGGATGGGTGTCGTAATAGGTGACAACGGTTTTCGCATGATCCTGCATGATCAGATCCCGCTCAACATTAGGGCAGGATCAACCGTATCGCCCCGTGCCGCCGAGGCATAGGCTGCTTCGCAAAGCGCATAGGTTTTCAAGTTATCAGCACCGGAGGTCGAAGGCTCCTTGCCACTCTTCAAACAATCAATCCAATGGCGCTGGGTTTCCAGAACGCTTTCTTGAATCAGATGCCAGGGCTTCTCCGCCCAGGGCAAGAGCGTCGGCTCGACCGAACTGCGGATCGTGCCGGTCGGGTCGGTTACCTTGAGCTGGTAATCCGACGTCAGGGCAAGGGTGCCATCAGCACCATCGATCTCGATCAAAGTCTGCGGAAAAGTGTCCGGGTGCTGGTGACTGTAGAAGCTCGCCTCGATCACCGAGGTCGTACCTCGTTCATGCCCCAGTAACATAAAAGCCGAATCCTCTCCCTTGATCCCCGGTTTGATACTCGCTGTTCGGCAACTGAGGCTGCTTGCCTCGCCAAAGAGAAAACGGGCAACATCCAGTAGGTGGATCCCCACATCAAGGATGATGAACCGCTCCTCTGTCGCTAGATAGGGCTGGTTAACATAGACGTCATAGGCCGTGCGCCAGGTAATGCGGCCGTAGAAAGGCTTACCGATCACACCATCGTCCAGCACGTTTCGCACGGCTTTGAGCGGTGTTTGAAAACGAAAATTTTCATGGATCATCAACGGCACGGCGGCAGCGGCCGCAGCGTTCACCATGGCCTCACAATCGGCAATCGTCGGGGCGAAGGGCTTTTGCACGATCATCGGAATGCCAAGGCTGGCGGCGAGTTCGACGAGCGGGCGATGGGTTGGCATGGTGGTGATGATGTCGACGAAATCCGGTTTTTCCGCCGCGAGCATGCTTGCCGCATCGTTGTAATGATTTGGGACGCCGAATGTTTCGGCCGCCGCTTTCGCCTTGCTCTCATCCAGATCGCAAACAGCAATGAGATCGACGTCCTCGATCTGACGCCAGCTATTCAAGTGATTGGCGGCAAAAAATCCGCAGCCAATCACGGCACCGCGCAAGGTCGTCCCCATCAATAGCCCCCCTAGCCTTGAGGTTCTATGATCCTGGCTAAAAGCGTGAGGTCAAGCCGACATGTTCGTCGAAGACAATTTCGGCTAAGTTTACGCCATACGTGGACCTGGATTGCCGGGTCAAACTCGGCATTGGCGGAAGTGGGATAGGCTGGAACGGACAATCGCCTCTACCAGCCCCAAAAACTTGGCCGCATACAGTTGATCCAGGGCGATACCGGTTCGATTCCCTGATGCGGCCACGCAACTAGCGTACCAGGCGATAGCCGCCGGGTTCGGTGACCAGGATTTGCGCATTGGTCGGATCGGGTTCGACTTTCTGGCGGAGGCGATAGATGTGGGTTTCCAACGTATGGGTGGTCACGCCGGCATTGTAGCCCCAAACCTCGTCCAGCAGCACGTCGCGCGGTACGGCCCGATCGCCCATGCGATAGAGATACTTCAAGATCGCGGTTTCTTTCTCGGTGAGATGAACCTTCTTTTCCGTCTCATTGTTGGTCAAGGTCTTAGCACTTGGGCGAAAAGCGTAGGGACCAATCGGGAAGGTTGCGTCATCGGAGAGCTCGAACTGCCGAAGCTGGGCCCGAACCCTTGCTAACAGAACGCCGAGCCGAAACGGCTTGGGAATGTAATCATTGGCCCCGCTATCAAGGCCGAGAATGGTATCGGCATCACTATCATGAGCGGTCAGCATGATCACTGGTGTCTTGACCCCTTGACGTCGCATCAGACGACAAAGATCACGGCCATCGGTATCCGGCAGGCCCACATCCATCAAGATCACCTCAAAATGGTGCTCTTTCGCCAGTTCAAGCGCCGCCTCGCCGGTCTCGGCCTGCAATGCAGTGAAGCCCTCATGGAGTTCAAGCTGCTCAGCAAGCGAGCTGCGTAAGGCCGCATCGTCGTCGATTATTAAGATCTGCTTAGTCATTGCCATCGACGTTCCTCATTCATCTGCATCAGCGCTCAAGTAACATGGCTTAGAACTTTGCACAAACAAATGGGCATATAAACCAACATCACCTTGTGTTTTCATGAGAAAATTAAATTCGGGGTAGCACCGCTGGGCAAATCCGCTATCAATGCGCTCTTTGAACATGCTCGCCGGGCTGAACGCCTTTAGCGTCGGTGAGAGGCTTACTAGCTAGCTCGTCATCAAAGCGGCGATCTTGACGGAGATCTGAAGATGGCATTGATCGTGCCAGTTATCCTAGCCGGCGGTGCTGGAACTCGACTTTGGCCGGTCAGTCGGGAAACCATGCCGAAACATCTGGCCAAGCTGATCGGCGACGAAAGCTTGCTGCAGCTTACCGCCAATCGGCTGCTGGCGCTTGCACCGGCCGCGCGCTTGGTGACCGTCGCCTCCGATGCCCAGGATCTGCTGATCAAGCGGCAACTGCTGGCGCTCGACCCGAACCTTGCCCAGCATCGCCTCCTGGAGCCCACCGGGCGCAATACAGCAGCCGCGATTGCGCTTGCCGCGCTCCATGTTAGGCGGGAATTCGGCGCGGATGCCGTGCTCTGGGTTTGTCCCTCCGATCACCTGATCCAGAACCAGCCAGCCCTTGAGCAGGCCGTGCATGACGCCTCGCCCATCGCCGAAGGTGGCGATCTCGTGACCTTTGGGATCAAGCCAACCCGGCCTGAGACCGGCTATGGTTATATCAAGGCGGGCATGCCGATCGGCAGCACCTCGAAGGTACTTCGTGTCGACCGCTTCGTCGAAAAGCCTGATCTCGCAACGGCCAAGGCCATGATCAAGGCAGGAGGCTACTACTGGAACAGCGGTATGTTCCTCTTCCGTACCGATCAAATTCTAAGCGAGCTTGCGACCCATGAACCGGCCATCTTGGAAGCGACCGAGGAGGCGTTCAACGCAGCGACCGCCAACGACGACGGCAGTATCGCCTTCCCTCTTTCCTTGTACAAAAAAATCCCATCAGCACCCATCGACAAGGCGGTGATGGAGCGTGCCGAGGATATTGCTGTCGTGCCCTGCAACCCCGATTGGACGGACCTCGGCTCCTGGCACAGCATCTGGGAACAATCGACGCGTGATGAGCAAGGCAATGCGACCTATGGCGATGTGCTCTTGAACGATGCCGAGAACTGCCTCGTTCATACCAGCCATCGGCTGGTGGCCTGCGCAGGTGTAAAAGATCTCGCCATCATCGAAACCGACGATGCGCTCCTGGTGACCGATCGCGGACGAAGTGAGCCGGTGAAAGAGGTGGTCGCCAGTCTTAACGCCGCCCATCGATCGGAGGCAGTGCAACATAGCACCATTGAGCAGAATTGGGGGTCTTATTCGACACTGGAAGAGACCGCAGACGCGCAGATACAGCGCCTTTCGGTGTCACCAGGCAAACAGATCGATCAACTGGAGGGCGCCGATGCCTCCCTTCATTGGCTGGTGATCAACGGCACGGCGGAGTTTCGCCTGGGCGATCAACAGACCCAATGCCAAGCTGGCCAAAGCGCTGATCTCCCCGCCCACACACCTTACAGCATCGCCAACCCAACCACCTCCCCCCTCACCCTCATCCAGATTTCGGCAGCGCCGAAGGGCTGAAGTTGGACTTCGTCACATTGGGGGAATGTTGGTGGTGAACGATGAGGATGATGGGCCGGCGCCGTTGCCCGAAGGGGCGAGCAGTTACCTGACGCCGGCTGGCGCTGAGCGTTTTAATTCGGAGCTTCATCAACTCAGAAGCGTTGAGCGGCCGAAGATCGTCGAGGTGGTATCCTGGGCGGCGGGGAATGGCGATCGCTCGGAGAACGGCGACTACATCTACGGCAAGAAACGCCTGCGCGAAATCGATCGGCGCATGCGGTTTTTGATCAAGCGGCTACAACATGCGCGGGTCGTCGATCCGGCGGAACAAAAAATCCGGGATCGGGTTTTCTTCGGCGCTACCGTGACCTTCGCGGATAAAGAGGGTCGTCAGCGGACAGTCACCATCGTAGGTGTCGACGAAGCGCGGCTGGATCTGGGCGAAATCAGCCTGGTCTC
Source organism: Geminicoccales bacterium (assembly GCA_050633905.1). Classification (GTDB taxonomy): domain Bacteria; phylum Pseudomonadota; class Alphaproteobacteria; order Geminicoccales; family Geminicoccaceae; genus JANQPX01. The sequence goes on along the minus strand of JBOEHJ010000016.1, from coordinate 37,934 downwards.
CCCCGTCGCCCGCGCCCTCCTTCGCGCCAAAGTCGGCGATTGCGTCGAGGTAAGAAAACCGGGCGGCGTTGACGACTTAGAGGTGCAGGAAATTTCCTACCCAACAGCCTAAGCTGTCCGGTCAAAAACACCGCAGCCAAGTACCCCATCCAAGCGGCCGCTTGCTTAGCCGGAGAAGCGGTTATTTCGGGGGAAGCCGTGGGGGACCATGCGGCCGGCGCTGGCGCGTTTGCCTTGCCAGGCTTCGAGTTCAGCTTCCTTAACCACACGGGTGCCGTTCTTAGCGGGCCAGGAGAGGCCGTCTTCGAGCGTGATCACTTTGGCATCGCAGAGCTTGCCGTCTTTGAAGCGTTGCAGCAACACGCCCTTGCCTCGGCTCATGACGGGTAACTCCGAGGCCGGGAAGATCAGCATTTTCCGGTTCGTGCCGACGGTGACGACCTGATCACCATCGCCTGGCGTGACCACGAGAAGCTTGGCGAGAGGGTCGAGATTGAACACCTGTTTCCCCGACTTCGTCTGCGCGGCGATGGCTTTTTCCTCAGCGAAGAAGCCGCGCCCATCGGTACTGGCCAATAATAGTTTGCCATCGGCGCGATGGACCGAAAGATGAAGCGCCTGGGCACCCTTGGCGAGATCAACTTGGAGGCTCAATGGCTCGCCCTGGCCGCGTCCACCAGGGAGGCGATCGACAGGTAATAAATAACCGCGGCCATCGGTGCTGATCAGGATCAGCTTGTCGGTGGTCTGCGCTTTGATGACGAATTTCTCGGCATCGCCGTCTTTGTATTTAAGCTCGGCGTTATTCTCGATATGGCCGCGCATCACGCGCACCCAGCCGAGCTTGGAGCAGACCACGGTGACCGGTAGGCGCTCGACTGCGATTTCCTCCAGCGCTTCGAGATCAACTGCTGGCGCATGGCCAAGCTTAGTGCGCCTTGCGCCGAGCGGGCCACTCCCGAATTTCTTGATGGTCTCCTCGAATTCCTCCTTGAGCTTGGCGCGGCGCAACAGCTCGTCCTTCAGAAGCGCTTTCAATTCTTTGCGTTCTGCTCGGAGCTGCTTTTGCTCCTTGACGATCGCCATTTCTTCAAGCTTGCGCAGATTGCGCAGGCGCATATTGAGGATGGCTTCGGCCTGCCGATCGTTCAGCTCGAACGTCTTCATCAGCTCGGCCTTGGGCTCATCCTCCTCGCGGATGATACGGATTACCTCATCCAGATTGAGATAGGCGATGCGATAGGCTTCAAGGACTTCGAGCCGGTCGTCGATTTTGCCGAGGCGGAAGTTGGTCCGCCTTATCAGCACCTCCATCCGGTGCTCGATGAAGGCGGAAAGAACGTCCTTCAGGTTCATCACCCGCGGCACGCCCTTAGCATCGAGGACGTTCAGATTGAGCGACAAACGGGTTTCCAGATCAGTCTGGCGGAAAAGCTGTTCCATCAACAGATCAGCCGGCACAGTGCGCGAGCGCGGGATCAAGACCAGGCGAACGTCTTCCGTGCTCTCATCCCGGACATCACCGAGGAGCGGTAATTTTTTGACCGACAACAGCTCGGCGATGCGCTCGATCAGGCGGGCCTTTTGCACCTGATACGGCATCTCGGTGATGACGATCTGATACTGCCCGTGGGAGAGTTCTTCTTTTTCCCAGCGCGCGCGAAGGCGCATGGAACCGCGCCCAGTGCGATAGGCTTCGGTAATATTGGAGGGGCTTTCTACCAGCACGCCACCGGTCGGCAGGTCTGGCCCCCGGACATGGTTGAGAAGGGCGTCCACGGAAGTCTCGGGCTCTTCGACCAGCTCACAAAGCGCCTTGCAAAGCTCACCCGCATTATGGGGCGGGATGCTGGTTGCCATGCCAACCGCGATTCCGGTGGTGCCGTTGGCGAGCAGGTTCGGGAAGGCGGAGGGGAGGACAACGGGCTCTTCGTCGCCGCCGTCATAGGTCGGGCGGAAATCGACGGTGTCCTGATCGATGCCCTGGAGAAGCGCTTTAGCGACCTCGGTCATGCGCGCTTCGGTGTAGCGCATGGCAGCAGCGTTATCGCCGTCTATATTGCCGAAATTTCCCTGCCCATCGACCAGCGGGTAGCGCTGCGCGAATTCCTGGGCAAGGCGCACCATGGCATCATAAATCGAGGTGTCGCCGTGGGGGTGATATTTACCGATGACGTCGCCGACCACGCGGGCGCATTTCTTGTACCCGGTCTCGGGATCGAGCTTCAGCTTCATCATCGCATAAAGCAACCGGCGCTGGACCGGCTTCAGCCCGTCGCGGACATCCGGCAAGGAGCGTGCGGTGATGGTCGACAAGGCATAGGCCAGATACCGCTCGGACAGCGCATCTTTGAAAGGAATGGGTCGAACGATCGATTTATCGGTAGCCATTTTTTGTTACCTGTCGAGGTGTCAAGATGTCGTTCGTGAGAGCCTGTCCACAAGGGCCTGGCGGGCTTCAGGAACTGGACGATCCAGCGCTGCAAACAAATGGCGCTCCAAAAAATAGCCCGTCAACCTAAGACCATCGAAGATGCCGGCGGCGTTGGCTTCACCATGGCCCAGGATAAAGCCAGGTAGTGTCAGCAACCGATCCTCATATCCCGTCGCCGTCTCCTGTGTCACCGCCTTACCTGTTCGCGGGGATACGTAAACGAGGTCCGCATCGGACGATAAGTCAAGGCCGAAGCCGAGATCGGCGAGCAAGGCGAGTTCGAAGCGCACATAGTCTTCTGCCCATACACCAGATGTTGTGAGAATATCAATAAGCCGACACAACAAATTGTAAAGTTCCGGGTGAGGGTCGCGATCCGGCAACGATTTTTCGACCAAGGCACAAGCGCTAAGTAACGCCGCCAGCCGCGTAGGCTGGTCCATGATGAGAGCGGCGTTGGGGGCGATGAGTTCGGCGGTGAAGTTGCCCAACTGATCGGGAAGCCGCGCCCGCCAGATCAGCGCTAGCCGATTGCCAAGCTGATAGGTGGATTTGTTCTTGCGACTTGCACCACCACGTACCAAGCCGCCATGGCGGCCATGCTCAGGGGAAAGCACCTGCACAAGCAACGCGCCCTCGCCGTGCGAGCGGGCGGAGAGGAGGATGCCTTCGTCTTCCCATTGCATTGTTCGATGTTGAGTGCGTATTGCCGACGAGTCCAGGTCGTCCTAAGCTAACATGCTAATTAATTCTGTCTGCTACATTCATAAAAATCTAAACTCATATGAACATTTATGATCATAGCTGTGATCATAATAAAGATCGAATTCTATTAGGATGTAGGTGTAATCTTCCAACAAAATTTCTTCATTCGAAGCCGAATCAACATCCGAAAGGCAGAAAGATTCTGCAAATTCCTCCTCGCCATTATATAAGCTCATGATACAAATTTCCCTAAAATAATTATCGGTAGACTCGTGCACTCTACCCGAAACCCTCAAGCATATTTTAAGATGTTTTCCTTACAGGCCACTAAGTGACATAATACATCAATCTTCAATGTCGTTTTTTATTCATCTTCGCAGAACTTAATTTTGAAAATCACAAAACTCCTCTTTATTTAGCTCTCATCGTGATTTTTATTATTGTATTATTGCAATAATGCTTTCACCTTCACTGGGAGAACAAGTGCCCTTGGCTGTTTTTCGTTTGAAGGCTTTGTTGCTTCCGTCGTCGCACCAACATCATCAGGCTCAGACACTAACCCCGCCATGTCCAATGTTTGCTTAGTTCTATTTGGATCTAATGTGGCACTAATCAAAATACTGGTACCAACCAAGAAGACGAGGAGACCAGCTGAGGTGACCACAACGCCACTGGCCATCAGGATGTACTTCTCTGTTTGATCCAAATTGGAGAGTAGATCGATCATCTATGTGTCAATCGACTGAGATCGTTAAATACGTACTTTGTGCTATATATCGTGCTCTTACAGTCCTCTAGCATCCAGTAATGGGCCAGCCATTATGTCAAGAAGGATATTGCGTGTCGTCAAAGCCGAGACTAGTGAACAGCGTGCATTCTAATGAACAACTGATCGCCGATATTCAGGCCGGACTCGACGACGTTGCTGTCAGTAGAGTGCAGCCATTTGATGCCGAGCAGATTATCGTGGAAAGCTGCAGAAGCTCAGCTGCAAGATCTCATCCAAACTCCAGCCCCATCTCCTGAAACCTCTCCGGATCGTCCGTCCACTTCTCCCGGACCTTGACGAACAAAAACAAATGCACGCGCATCTCTAAAATCTCTTCCAGCTCCAGGCGTGATGCCTGCCCAACGGCCTTGATTTGCTTGCCACCCTTCCCAAGAACAATGCTTTTTTGACTATCGCGTTCGATGTAAATGACCTGGTCGATGCGGACTTCTTTGGCGTCGTCGCTTTCGACCCAGCTTTCAGTCTCTACGGTGAGGCTGTAGGGAAGCTCCTGGTGAAGGTCCAAAAAAAGCTTTTCGCGCGTGATTTCGGCGGCGAGCGCCCGGTTGGAAAGATCGGAGAGTTGGTCTTCGGGGAAATGCCAGGGGCCTTCCGGGAGATCTGTCAGCAGATGGGCCGAGAGGTCGTCGCAACCGCTGCCGGTTTGCGCTGAAATGACAAAGGTGTGCTCGAACAAACCAGTGTCGTTCAGTTCCTTGATCAACGGCAGCATCGCGGTCCGTTTCACCAGATCAAGTTTATTGAGGGCCAACGTGGCCCGGCGGTTACTTTGCTTTAGGCCCTCCAACACCGTCCGCGTATCGCGATCAATCCCACGCTTGGCATCAACGACCAAAAGTAACCGATCCGCGTCATACGCAGCGGACCAGGCGGCTTTGACGATGGCTTGTTCCAGGCGTTTGTTCTGGCGCGGCGTGAAGATGCCGGGGGTGTCGACGAAGACGAGCTGGTTTTCGTCCTTCACCGTTATGCCAAGAACGCGGCGGCGCGTGGTCTGGACTTTTGGCGTGACGATCGAAACCTTGGTGCCAACCAAACGGTTCAGCAGCGTCGACTTCCCAACATTCGGCGCCCCCAAAATCGCCACGAACCCACATCTGCTACCAGCAGGAGGGGGTACTTTTTCTTCGGTGTCTGGGGGTATTGGCAAGGATTCTTCCCTTTCATAAGGCGCGCAGCCTCCGCCCTTCTGAGACAGGTTGGCGCGCATGGCAAGTGTAACTTCCCTGAGCATAGGGTTTTCTGCTAACATTTTAATCAAAGCTATTAGGGAATGTATTGATGCCCGAGTCGCCGCCTTTCCATTTGGCCCAGGTGAATATCGCCCGGGCGCGCTATTCGCTTGATGATCCGAAAATTGCCGACTTCATGGATCTGCTGGATGAGATCAATGCTCTCGCCGAAAGCGCGCCTGGCTTCGTCTGGCGTCTGAAGGATGACAGCGGCAACGCCACCAACTTCCAGCCCTATGACGATCCACGCATCATCATCAATCTTTCGGTGTGGGAAAATGTGGATGCGCTCTTCGAATTCGTCTACAAGACGGCGCATACGGAGGTGATGCAACGCCGTTATGACTGGTTCGAAAAGCCCCAATCGCCCCATATGGCCCTGTGGTGGACACCTGCCGACGAGCATCCGACAACGCTTGACGGTACATCGCGCCTGCTGCATCTCGCCCAATTCGGCCCCTCCGGCAGCGCCTTCACCTTCAAGCAACGCTTTCCAGCACCAGCTTCCAGACTTTAAGTCGAAGCTCGACTGGCTTCCATCTTTCCCTTCAGGCGCCGCATCTTTCGGAGCATGTCCGATATGCCGCGAACCCAAGTGACAAAAATATGACTGAACGTGTTCTTATCCTCGATTTTGGCGCGCAATACACGCAACTCATCGCGCGACGGGTGCGCGAGGTTGGGGTTTATTGCGAGATCTTGCCCTGTACGGTGGACAACCAGCGGGTCCGTGATTTCGGCGCCAAAGCGATTATTCTGTCCGGTGGCCCGGCCTCGACCACAGAGGATGATTCACCGACCGCGCCCGAGGCGGTTTTCGAGCTAGGCGTACCAGTGCTTGGTATCTGCTATGGCGAGCAGACCATCTGTGAGCAGCTCGGCGGCAAAGTGGAGATCGGTCATCATCGGGAGTTTGGCCGAGCCTTCATCAATATTCAAGCGCCATCGCCGCTGTTCGACGGCGCGTTCGATGTCGGCACCAGTGAGCAGGTTTGGATGAGCCATGGCGACAAGATCGTCGCCCTGCCGCCCGGCTTCGAGGTGATCGCGGTCTCGGAAGGCTCGCCGTTTGCAGCGATCGCCGATGAGCAGCGAAAAATCTACGGCGTGCAGTTTCATCCCGAGGTCGTGCATACCCCCAAAGGGGCCGTCCTTCTCCAAAACTTCGTGCGAAAAATCGCCGGTTGCAGCGGTGATTGGTCAATGGCCGCCTTTCGCGAGGCGAGCATTGCCCGCGTGCGTGAGCAGGTCGCTGGCGGCAAGGTGATTTGCGGGTTGTCTGGGGGCGTAGATTCCGCGGTTACGGCGTTGTTGCTGCATCAAGCAATCGGCGATCAGCTCACCTGCGTCTTCGTCGACACAGGGCTGCTTCGCGCCGGCGAGGCGGAGCAGATCGTCGAGCTGTTCCGCGGACATTTCAATATTCCGCTGGTCCATGTTGATGAGGGGCGGTTGTTCCTGGATCGCCTTGATGGGGTGAGCGACCCGGAAAAAAAGCGAAAAATCATCGGGGCAACCTTCATCGACGTGTTCGATGCCGAGTCGAAAAAAATCGGTGATGTCGATTTTCTAGCCCAAGGCACGCTCTATCCCGACGTGATCGAGAGCGTGTCCTTCAAAGGCCCAAGCGTCACCATCAAATCCCATCATAATGTCGGCGGTCTGCCCGAACGGATGCGCTTAAAGCTGGTGGAGCCGCTGCGCGAGTTGTTCAAGGACGAGGTGCGTGATCTCGGCCGCGAACTCGGCCTACCCGACGCCTTCGTCGGTCGCCAGCCCTTCCCTGGGCCTGGTCTGGCCGTCCGGATTCTAGGCAATATCACCGAGGATCGGGTCGAAACACTGCAACAGGCGGATACTATTTTTCTAGAGGAAATTCGAAGAGCCGGCTTGTACGATGAGATATGGCAGGCGTTTGCCGTGCTGCTGCCGGTCAAGACGGTTGGCGTGATGGGCGATGCCCGCACCTATGAATGGGTTTGCGCGCTGCGCGCTGTCACCTCGGTGGACGGCATGACCGCGGATTTTTATCACTTCGACATGGCGTTCCTGGGCAAGGTCGCGAACCGAATCGTGAACGAAGTCAAGGGCATCAACCGCGTCACCTACGACGTCACCAGCAAACCACCCGGCACAATCGAATGGGAATAAGGGAGGCACGATGGAGGCCGTTGGTATTTTAGGGTTCGTATTGGGTGTTTTTGGCTTGGTAAGTTTCATCAAGCTTCGAAAACTTGAAGAGATCTTGAAGGATAAAGACATTTTGCCGAAAGATTACTGACAGGCTCTCATGATCGGGGCCAAACATGTATTTTCACAGCCCCCATTCCTCGTCCTCGGCACCAGGTGCCAGCCGATAGCTTGCCTCAAGCTGATACATCGGACCTTCCGGTCGTAGCCAGCTTGAATAGAGGTGAAGGCTGTCGATCGGAAAGGGGTCGCTCGTATAGAGAGCGTGTTGTATCAAGTAGTCGGCTAGGCCCGCATCCGGCGGCGGTTGGCGGAGGCGGGCAAGCGTGACATGGGGGGCATATTTTTGCGTGTCCGAAGCGATATCCACACGCTTCAATACCCTGTCGATGCGGCGTTTCAGGTCTTTAAGCTCGCGGCTCTTGGCAACGCCCGCCCAAAGGACCTTGGGCTCGCCGCGCGGTGGGAAATGGCCGATCCCCTTGAGCTCAAGCTCGAAAGGGGTTCCTGGCACCAGTGACAAGGCATCGGCCACGTCATTGGCACGTCCATTGTCGACCTCACCGATAAAGCGAAGGGTGATATGCTGCTGTTCGGGTAAGGTCCAGCGGACATCACCGAGCCCTGAGGCCAGCGGCTCGAGCGATTCTTTGATATCAGGGGGGAGATCAAGGGCAACGAATAAACGGGGCATATCAGCAGCTCACCTCAGCTCCGACAGGGCGATTGGTTGGTTTCAGCCTATATAGAAGACGATCCCGCCCTTGCCAAACGGTCGATGGTCCCATACCTACACCGTTTGGATACGACGATGGGATAGGGCGAAGTCATGCGCAGCCGGGATGATGGAAACTCGGACGAGTTCATTCGCGAAGTCGACGAGGCAGTACGCCAGGATCGCTGGACGACGATTTGGAAGCAGTACAACGCCTATATCATCGGCGCAGCGCTTGCCGTTGTTGTCGGTACATCGGCAGGTATCGGCTGGCAGACTTACCAAAAGAACACAGTCGATTCCCATGCGCGCAGTCTGGCCGCCGCGACCACGCTTCTGTCCGAGGACAAACCCGCTGAAGCGGCCTCGGCATTTCGAGCCCTTGCGAATGACGCTGGCGGCGGTGTCGGTATCATCGCGACCTTGCGCTCGGCGGGCGCCGAGAAAGAGGCCGGCAATCCCGAAGCCAAGATCGATGCCCTGAACGAACTAGCTGACGATGGCGGCATTGAAGAGCTTTATGGACGGCTGGCGAGGCTCCTTTCGATGCAGGAGAGTTTTGACGATGTCGATGCCGAAAGCCTGATCGGCGAACTGGACGCGGCCGCAACGCCGGATAGTCCTTGGCGGGCTAGTCTCCTTGAGCTGAAGGCCATGGCGGAGACCAAAGCCGGGAAGACCGAGGCGGCGAGAACGACCTTGCAAGACCTCCTGAATGCGCCGGGCACGCCGGAAAATCTGGCAAGACGAGCGAGCGAGTTTCTGAATGCTCTCGGCGGTCCTCTTGATGGTGACAATCAAACGGTCTCCCAGAATGATCAGGACGAGAAAAGCGAGGTGACCCAGTAATGGCACTGCGATCGCTGTTGCCGATGGCGCTGCTGCTAGGGACGCTTACCGCCTGTTCCGGCGATGCCTGGTACGGCGGCGGCGAGGAGCCGCCGTTGCCAGGTGAGCGCATCTCGGTGCTGGCCCTGGAGAGTGGTCTGGAGGCTGATCCCAACTTGTCAGATGTGACCATCGACCTGCCGGAGGCGACCTCCAATAAAGCGTGGCCGCAGCATGGCGGATCGGCCAACAATTCAATGCAGCATCTCGTGATTGCCGATAAGATCGCGCCGGCCTGGCAGGTCGGCATCGGCGAAGGCTCGACGGATACCGGCCAGCTCTTGGCAAGACCGGTGGTCGCCGATGGACGCGTCTTTACGATGGACGCTTTCGGCTCGATCAGTGCCTTTAATACCAAGACCGGGGCCTTAATCTGGCAAAAGACCTTCGTGGATCTTGATCTCGATGACAGCGTTTTCGGAGGCGGTCTGGCGATCGATGACGGACGGCTGTTCGCGTCTTTCACATCGGGCGATGTGATCAGCCTAAGCACCACCAACGGCAATGAGATCTGGCGGCAGTCTTTGACCTTGCCGCTGCGCTCGGCCCCAACCGTCGCTGATGGGATTGTCCTGGTTCTGACTGCCGATAATCAGGTCTACGCGTTAAATCAGGAGACCGGTCAGCCAAGCTGGCGTCATGCCGGCTTCTTCGAGGCCTCGGCCGTGCTGGGTGGTCCAAGCCCTGCCGTGGATGGCGGCATCGCCATTGTGCCTTATTCCTCCGCTGAAGTGTTTGCGCTTCGGCTGGACAATGGCCGACCACTCTGGAGTGATACCCTTCAGCGGCCGCGCCGAACACAAGCCCTTGCCCAAATCAACGACATCGAAGGCACGCCGGTGATCGATGGCGATCGGGTCTATATTGGTGGACGCGGCGGCCAGGTCGCCGCGATCGATATTCGCCGTGGCTTTCGCGCCTGGGATGCAGATATGACGGCGGTGGACACGCCTTGGCTTGCCGGCGACTTCATCTATCTCTTGACCGAACGCAATGAAGCCATCTGCCTGACCCGTGAAAATGGCAGAATTCGTTGGGTGACGCAGCTACCCATGAATGCAGACCCCGATGACAGCGATAGCCCAGCACTGACTTGGCGGGGACCGGTTCTTGCCGGCGGGCAGCTGATCATCACCAATTCTAACGATGAAGCCCTAACCCTGTCGCCCTTCACCGGCGAAATCAAAGAGACCCTGTCCCTTTCTGGGCCGGCCGCCGTCACGCCTGTGGTTGCGGATGGCACGGTTTACTTCTTGACCCAAGAAGCCGAACTCCAGGCGTTTCGTTAAAGCACATTCCGACCAAATCAAGTCGGCACCGGCCCTCTCCTCCGCCCACCACTCGATGCGAGGATACCCTTGGGTGATTGGGCGAGGGAGAGGGCCGGTGCCGGAAGATCAATAAAACGCTCTCATCAACGAACGGCACGCTGCAGCCTACCGTTGCAGTCACCCATAGCAGAAAACAACAATGCCCTTCACTGTCGCCATCGTCGGCCGCCCCAATGTTGGCAAGTCTACTCTCTTCAATCGTCTTCTCGGCAAGGCCCAGGCTCTGGTCGATCCGACACCAGGCGTGACCCGAGATCGTATTGAAGGCGATGCCCGAATTGGGCATCTGAACTTCACTGCGATCGATACCGCAGGCCTTGCCGAGGGCAAAGCATCGGAACTCGAAGGCCGTCTGCTGCAGCAAACCGAGACCGCGATCAGCGAGGCCGATCTTGCCCTCATGCTGTTCGATGCCAAGAGCGGGTTGACCGCCCTTGATCGACAATTCGCAACCTGGTTTCGCCGCCAGGCCACGCCGGTCCTCCTCGTGGCGAACAAATGCGAAGGGGTGGCTGCAGAGAGTTCGTCCAGCGAAGCTTGGGGGCTCGGACTCGGGCCTCCCATCCCTATTTCGGCGCAAAATGGCGAAGGCATGGCGGGCCTCGCTGAGATGATCTCGGAGCAGTTATTGGCGCTTGGTCACTCGGATGCATTAGATCCAGCTGACGCAACGGTGTTGTCAGAACGACCGCCACTTCGCCTCGCCGTGGTTGGCCGGCCGAATGTCGGCAAGTCATCGCTGATCAACAGGCTGCTCAAGGACGAACGGTTGCTAACCGGACCGGAACCCGGTCTTACCCGGGATGCCGTCCAGATCAGCTGGTCATGGCGGGGCCGACAGATCCAACTTGTGGATACGGCAGGCCTGCGTCGGCGAACACGGATCGACCATGACAGCGTCGAAAAGCTCTCCACAAAAGCATCGCTTCAAGCCATTCGAAGCGCCGATATCGTGCTGCTCATGGTGGATGCGACAACACCTTTGGAAAAGCAGGACCTGGTGATTGCCAATCGCGCCATCGATGCCGGTCGCCCTGTGCTGGTGGCGGCGAACAAATGGGATCTGGTCGATGACCCAAACGGGGCACTTAAAGTCATCCGTGATCGGATCGAGCTTCGCTTGCCGCAGATCAAGGGTGTGGTTTGCCTGCCGATTTCGGTAAAGACCGGAAAGAACGTCAATCGCTTGCTGCCGGCCGTGGTCGATCTTGAGATGGCCTGGTCGAAACGAGTTACGACGGCGATGATCAACCGATGGCTTGAACATGCCCTAGACGACCATGCGCCGCCGCTTGCCAAGGGACGCCGCGTCAAAATCCGCTATGCCACGCAGGTCGCCGCCAAGCCTCCCACCTTCGCACTGTTCGTCAGTCAAGCCGATGCGCTTCCCGGCTCTTATCTCCGCTACCTTTCGAACAGCCTACGCGATACCTTCGATTTTGCAGGCGTTCCCCTTCGACTGCTGGAAAGAAGCGGCAAGAACCCCTACGCCAAAAAAAGGTGAATTTTATCGGGACCGGGTCATTTTGACCGTTCAGTGAACGTCGAAGCATCCTGTTTCGGACAAGCTTTGGTTAATGTCAGGTAATGGATCGAGCCCGACGCGTTGCCCAGGACAAGCCGGCATACCCCTCGTTTTCCGGGCACGCTCATCGAAAATGGCCCAACCCAATGACATGTCACACCACTAGCTGCGATCGTTGGCGGCGTTGTCTTCGCTGGCGATGGTCAAGACCTGATCAGGGGGCATGACCCCAAATTCGGCGGCCCTCATCGCGCTTCGCTGCAACCCAATATCCGCAAGTGTCTGATCATTAAGTGATCCGAAATGGTGGTGTTGACCGCGCCGCGCAAGGCGCCATTTGCCCAGTGGCGGCCAGGACGCACTAACCAGCGCTGAGAAGATGGCCTGAAGACGTCCTCCGGCAACACCTGCCGCCTCACCTGGCGCTGGCATACTTTTTCGAGGAGCCATAATCAGTATTCCTTTTCGATCCGTACCAGTCACAGTCCTGGCTCGCTGAACCATCGCATAATAAGTGGTCTGAAATAGGGGCTGCTGATGCCGCATCGACCGCTGGGGAGAGGGGGCGCTCACCGTCAAAAATGACGTGCAGTGTCGCGGCATCAGCATTGATCACAATTTGCGCCAAATTTATGCTGGCGGCTGTGACGATGCTCACAAACAGCCGGTGATTTCACTCATTTGTGAACAATGATCCGAGCAAAACTAGTTTTTCAGGCTGTTGCCCAGGAGCAGGACACCATCTTCCGGCGAGGCTAACCCTGGTCTGGATGCCTTGAAACTCGTTTCAAAAATTATCGAGTGATTTCATACCTCACCAAAGGGCCGCGTTGCAGCCAACGCAAGCGGCTCATTGGATGGGCCTACTGCTCGATGCGGATAGCCCCGAAGCACCCTCTAAGGACGGGATCTCCTCCCGCCTTGCTTCGCTTTGATGCAGGGCGGCTTGGCCCATCATTGCATCGAGTTCGGCCTGGTTACCGGAGGCCAGCCAATCGAGACCGAAGGTCGTCATCAGCGCTCGGCCGTCGCCCTCAAACAGAAATCTATCTCCGGCATAGTGGGAGATCTCGCGTAAATAGCGATCCGAGAGCCATCGCGAAGATGGCAACAAGCCGATGGGATCATCCGCGATACGCGCCAAGGTTTTCAGCATCAGGTCATCGTAGATATCGAGACGCCAATCCGCCTCGAACCAATGATAAAAGGCGGATCGTGTGGCCTGAAGTTCCGCAGCCGCACCCCGCTTTTGCCCAATGTGGGCATGAAAGAGCTTGGCGATATCGCCGTAAGCTGTCCTAAGTTTTTCCTGCCAGGCGGTATCTTGTCCCAGCTCCCGCAGCTGCCAAAGTGCCCTTGTCGCCACCGCCTCCGCTGTCGCTTCTCGAACTCGATGGAGCAACAGCATGTCTTGCGGCGAGAAACGTCGATTGTTTGAAAAACGGGGATGCTGGGGAACATGGGCCAGCTCATGGGCTAAAAAGACCAGATGCCCCGCTGGACTGAGCCTGTCATTCAGGCCGATAAGATGCAGATGAGCCCGATAGTAGGCCTCAAGTCCCGTCCGTCCATCCAGACAGACCATCACAGAGTGCTTAGCCGCCTGATCGATCAACCATGCGCCAAGCTCGCTTCGGCCAAGGGTGTTAATGGCGAGCTTGAGCGATTGCTGCTCAGGCGTCGTCGCAGCGCCATCTCTGATATTAACGCAGTGCTGCCGCCAATCGGGAATAAGATCTTGAATCCGCGCTATCCGTGGGGAAATCGCGGCAAGATCAGGGGCCATTCCCGGCGCATGTCCAATGAGTTGCCGTTCGGCATGCGCGGGCAAAGAGGACATCGATACAGCCGCGAAGACAAGGCTTATGAATGTCGCGATCCAATGGGAACCAACTGATCGTTCAGGATATGTCCAAGCCCAACATCGCAACCAAGACCGAAACACCATCCGGACTCCTTAAAAAAAGGCTGTTACCATTCAACCTGTGCTCCGAATGTTTTGGATCGAGTCTGGTAAAAATTTCGTAAACAGAGCAGAGTAAATGCCCCTCTACCGATGACCTCGTCAGATCCGGATGCTAAGATTTGCGCAGGCATGAGGCTTGATGAGTGGAGGAAAATGTGCACCGGGTTGGCCATCCAAAAGACAATGCGTATGAGACCAACCTCGATCGCAACGACGCCAATTTCGCGCCGCTGAGCCCGATCAGCTTTCTCGAACGGACGGCTTCGGTTTTCCCTGAACGGGACGCCTGGGTTCATGGCAGCGAACGCGCCACCTATCGGCAATTTCGCGAGCGTTGTCATCGATTTGCCTCGGCACTGGAGCAACGCGGCGTCCAGCCCGGCGATACTGTTGCCGTGATGCTGCCGAACACCCCGCCAATGCTTGAGGCGCACTATGCCGTGCCAATGACGGGGGCTGTGCTGAACAGCATCAATATCCGCCTCGAACCCCAAACGATCGCCTTTATCCTCGATCATGGCGGCGCCAAAGTCCTAGTGACGGACAGTGAATTCGCACCAACCGTCAAAGAAGCGCTCAACTCTCTTCAAGAACCGCCCTTGGTTGTCGATGTCGTGGACACGATGGCCGTAGGGGAGCGCCTTGGTGAACTCACTTATGACGATCTTCTGGCTGAGGGCGATCCTGATTTCGATCCCTATTTTCCCGCTGACGAATGGCAGGCGATTGGGCTCAATTATACCTCTGGCACCACCGGCTACCCGAAGGGTGTCGTGGTGCATCATCGCGGCGCCTATCTGAACGCTATCGGTCAAGCACTCGCCTGTAACATGCAGCTACATCCGGTCTATCTCTGGACCCTGCCGATGTTTCATTGCAATGGCTGGACCTTCACCTGGGCTATTACCCTACAGGCGGGGACCCATATCTGCCTTCGCCGAGTAGAAGCGGCCCCGATCTATGATGCGATCGCCGATCACGGCGTCACCCATCTCTGCGGTGCGCCCGTTGTTATGAATATGCTCGCTAATGCGCCGGCGACAGCGCGCCGAGCGTTTTCTCATCGGGTAAGTGCCATGACCGGCGGGGCAGCGCCGCCGGCAGCCGTTCTGCAGCGCATGGCCGATATCGGCATCGACATGACCCATCTCTATGGGCTGACCGAATGCTACGGCCCGGCCTCAGTCTGCGCCTGGCAGGATGCCTGGTCCAATCTTTTGCCGGACGAACTCGCGAAGATGAAGGCGCGCCAGGGCGTCGTTTATCCAACCCTGGACGGCCTTGATGTAATCGATCCTGACACTATGAGCCCGGTGCCAAGAGACGGCCAGGTCATCGGCGAGATAATGCTGCGCGGCAATACCGTGATGAAGGGCTATTTGAAGAACGAGGAAGCGACCGACGAAGCCTTTCGCGGCGGCTGGTATCACACCGGCGATCTCGCGGTGATGCATGCGGACGGCTATGCTGAAGTGAAAGATCGCTCGAAAGACATCATCATCTCAGGCGGCGAAAACATCTCGTCGATCGAGATCGAAGGCGCACTTTATCAGCACAAAGACGTGCTGGAAGCGGCAGTGGTCGCCAAAGCCGACGAGAAATGGGGTGAAAGCCCGTGCGCCTTCGTCACCTTGAAAGACGGCGTCCAGACCACCGCGGATGATCTGGTGGCCCATTGCCGAACCCTGCTGGCGCGCTTTAAAATACCAAGAACAGTCGTGTTTGGCTCGTTGCCTAAGACCTCTACCGGCAAAATACAAAAACACGTGCTGCGTGAGCGGGTCAAAGCGCTCGAATGAAGCCGGCCTGATCGGAAAAAAATTCAAAAAAAGCAGGGAGCTCTCGCCATGATCACCGCCCCCAACCGCGCTATCGCTTTGTTCGGCACCGACGAGCCCGTACCATCATCGAAAACACTCCGAGCCGGTCCACTCACGGCCGAATTCGATAATGGAGCGCTTCGCTATATCAAAGTGGGCGGCAGGGAAGCGATCCGCAATATTGCCTTTGTCGTTCGCGACAAGGACTGGGGCACCTACAATCCTGTTCTGAAAAATCTAAAGATCGGCCAGGCGCCCAGCGCCTTCGAAATAAGCTTCGATGCGATCTGCAAGGATGCTGGCCAGGAACTGCATTACAGCGCCAAGATCAAGGGTAATTCGGATGGCACGCTGACCTTCGAGGGTGTGGGTAAGGCGATTACCGATTTTGAGACCAACCGGACAGGCTTCGTGGTGCTGCACCCGGTCGATGGCGTGGCTGGCTGCCCGGTCGAGGTGTTGCGGGTCGATGGCTCCACCGAAAAAACGCGTTTCCCCGAATTGATCGATCCGAAATGCCCGTTTCAGGATCTTCGAGCCCTCACCCATGAGGTTCTGCCAGGCGTCAAGGTCACCTGCCGCATGGAGGGCGACAGCTTCGAGACGGAAGATCACCGGAATTGGAACGATGCGTCGTTCAAGACCTATGTACGGCCCCTGGCCCTGCCCTGGCCCTACCACCTCGCGGCCGGCGAAACCACGCAGCAATCGGTGACACTCAGCCTAACCGGAACCGTGCCGAGCCATCTGGAAAGCGCGGGCGTTCGCCCGGTCATCTTGAAAATCGGCGAGGAGGCGGGGGTCATGCCGGCCATCGGGCTCAGTTTGCCGCCTGAGCAGGATCGGGCGATCCTTGCAGCGATCGACCCCATCACCGAGCTTGCCCCACAATTCCTGATCTGCCCATTCGATTCCAGGATTGCAGATGGCGCGCCCAAACGCCTGGTCGGCCCAAAGGTCTCGACCTTTCCCCTGGATGATCCACGCCTCGGCAGCCGGGGCGAGGTTATGGCGATGTTCAAGAGGATGGCCGAGGCCACAGGTGCTGAACTGGCCCTCGAAGCGGTCCTCGCCTGCCGTGACGCGGCGGGCGCGCCATCCGCGGATGAGGTGATCATGCGCAGGGATCTGGAGCTGATCCGAAAGGCTGCCGAGGATGAGGGCGTGAACTTTGGCCGCGTTGCCGTCTCACCCGCCTCCGATCTGAAATGTACGCTACCAGGCAGCGTCTGGCCGCCCTGCCCGGAGGCCGGCGCAATTTACCAAGCAGCGCGGAAAGCTTTCCCTGGCGTCCCCATTGGCGGCGGTATGTTTTCTTTTTTCACCGAACTTAACCGCAAGCGCCCGCCCATCGATCAGCTGGATTTCGTCTGCCATACGACCTGCCCAATGGTGCATGCCTCCGACGACATCACCGCGATGGAGAACCTGGAAGCGCTCCCCCACATCATCAAGAGCATGGGCGCCATTGTTGGTGATCTGCCTTACCGCATCGGCCCCAGTACGATTGGTGCGCGGGATAATCCTTATGGTGCCGCCGCAACGCCCAACCCGCAAAACGGCCGTCTTGCCCTTGCGCGCATGGATCCGCGCCAGCGCGGGCTCTTGGGTGCCGCCTGGAATCTCGGCTATGTCGCCCATATCGCACGCGGCCAAGTCGAGGCCGTCGCTTTGTCCGCCCCTGTCGGCGAGTTCGGAATGATCTATGCCAAGATGGCCTACGCTCAGCCCTGGTTCGATCAAAGGGGTGATGGCGTTTACCCGGTCTATCGGGTGATTAAGGGGATGGCCGCAGCAGCCGGCAAGCCGATGCTCGAAACCGCTCTTTCCGATGCGGCCTCAGTCCAGGCCGTCGCCTATCGGGATCAGGGAAAAACCATTCTCTGGCTCGCCAATCTGACAGGCGAGCCGCAAGAAGTGGTGCTGGATGGTCTGGCAGACCAGCGCGGTCAGCTTGCCGAAATGGATCTCGATAGCTTCATCGCCGCCACCACCGGCACGGACGATCTGGAAACCCGCGATGCCAAGGTCGGCCAGCTCGATCTCGGCGCCTACGCAGTCATGCGCCTCACCATCTAGTGGCAAGACAAGTGGCATGGCCACGTCATTGGGTTTCGGCCGTCATGGCTTGAGTTGACTGTAGGCAGCCAAGTTTTCGACGTTGGTAATGGGGTCTATTCGTCAAAGTCGCGCCGGTCCTGCATTTTCCGGATGCTTATCGCTTGGCTGCGACCATGATCACTGGCTCGATCTGGTGGTCGTCGAGGGCCTTGGCGTAGTTCTGGAACTTCTCCGGCGCATTGACGCCTAATAGCAGATGCAGGCCGAGAGGCGGCGGGCCGTCGGCTTTGGCGGCCTTAGCGAAAACGTCCTTGAAAAACGCGATCGCAAAGTCGTGAAGATTGACGCGTTCGATCACCACAAACCCGGCTTGCTGCAGCAAGGTTTCGGTTTCATCAGCCGTGCGCAAAAAACTGGTCGCCTCAGTCTCGGCCCAGGGCACCGGATAGACCATGCCGGCGCTCGGCCCTTTCATGACGTCGAACAGACAAAGCTTCGCACCAGACTTGGCGACCCGCCTACATTCGCCGTAGAACGTCGCCCGGTTTTCGATATTCATCGCCACATGAAAGGTCACGGCAGCATCGAAGGTCTCATCGGCAAACGGCATGTCAAGCACGCTGGCGACCTGAAAATCACAGCGATCACCGAGCCCCACCCGTTCACTCAGAACCTTGGCAACATCGATATAGGCCGGGGTGAGATCCAGGCCCTGCACTGTGCAACCATGCTCGCCTGCGAGATATCTTGATGTGCCCCCGATGCCGCAGCCGGCATCCAGCACATGCTGCCCGGTTTCCAACGGCATGATCTCGAAGGCCTTTAGCGTCGCGATCCTGCCAGCGGTATGAAACTCATCGACCGGGGCCAGATCCTCGATCCCGGCCTTTTCAGGATCAATACCCGCTGCTCGAAGCCCCATATCGATGGCTTCGATCAAGCCGGTTTTGCCGTAATGGGCGGCGACCTGGTTTTCCAATATAGGACTGGTCATGTGATCATCCTTGTTCGCGAGATCGTCCAAAGAACATACTCGGCAATCCAAGCAATTAGTTCGATGGCTTTCCAGTCCCTATCGTCGCTTTTTTCCCGGCCAGCGCATGACCTGCTCGACGTGAGCGCGATACGCAAAAAAACGTTGTCGAATGCCGATTTGGCGGTTTTGATAATGGCAACGTTTCCGTCGACAAATCTCCAAGGGGGACCCAATGACAAGCCAATCAAAACAAGCCAAGACTATCGGGCCCTACATGGCCGCAATCGCGCTGGGCGCTTTCGCGACCGCCGCAAGCCCAGCCCTTGCCGACTACCAGCTGACGATCTTGCATATCAATGATGTCCATGCGCGCTTCGAGCCAATCAACAAATACAATTCCGGCTGCAGCGAGGAGGACAATGCGGCCGGCGAATGTTTCGGTGGACTGGCACGCCTTAAGACCGGAATTGATCAGCGTCGCGAGGCGCTCAAAGGCGAAGGCAAGAACGTGCTCACGCTCGATGCGGGCGATCAGTTCCAGGGATCACTCTTCTATACCCACTACAAAGGCCAGCTCGCCGCAGAGATCATGAACACCATGGGTATCGATGCGATGGCGGTCGGCAATCACGAGTTCGACGATGGGCCGGAAACGCTCGCAGCTTTTGTCGACAAGGTGGATTTTCCAGTCCTATTCGCGAATACCGATCTAGAGGATGAGCCGCTTCTCGAAGGCAAGGTGCTGTCTTATGTGATCAAAGAGGTTGGCGCCGAGAAAATTGCGATCATCGGCCTACTTGCCGAGGACACCATCGAAACCTCGCAACCCGGCCCGAACGTGCCCTTCATCCGCGCCGAAGAGGTTCTTCCCGGCCTAATCGAGCAGCTCTCGGGCGAAGGCGTCGATAAGGTCATCGCACTTTCCCATATGGGGTTGAGCCGTGACAAGCAGATCGCCGCTGCAGTGGATGGTATCGATGTGATCGTCGGCGGCCACTCCCATACATTGCTATCGAATACCATCGACGGGGCCGAGGGCCCTTACCCCACAATGGTGACCTCGCCCGGTGGCGCTGCCACCCCCATCGTTCAGGCTTTCGCTTATTCCAAATATCTAGGTGAGCTGGAACTAATGTTCGACGATGACGGCAAGGTGACGGCGGCAAGCGGCGATGTGATCACGCTGGATGCGAGGATCGGCGAGGACCCGGCCGTTCTGGCGCGCATCAAGGAAGCAGGCGCGCCGCTGGAAGAGCTAAAGAAAAAGGTGGTCGGCGAGGCAGCAACCCCCATCGATGGGGACCGGGTCAATTGCCGCGCAATTGAATGCGAGATGGGCGTTCTGGTGGCGGATGCCATGCTCGATCGTATGCAGGATCAGGGCATCACCATCGCAATCCAAAATGGCGGCGGCCTTCGCGCCTCCATCGATGCCGGACCGATCACCATGGGCGAGATTTTGACCGTGCTTCCCTTTCAGAACACGATTGCAACCTTCGAGTTGACGGGTGCCGGCATCATCAAGGCGCTGGAGAACGGGGCGAGCCAGATCGAGGAAGGTGCCGGCCGCTTTGCCCAGGTCGCCGGCCTTCGCTACACCATCGATCCGAAGGCCGAAGCGGGCCAGCGGGTGAGCGAGGTCATGGTGGTGCAGGCCGATGACAGCCTTGCGCCGATCGATGAGGCTGCCACCTATCTCCTAGCCTCCAACGACTATATGCGCGGCGGTGGCGATGGTTATGACGTGTTTGCCGATGAGGCCGTGAATGCTTATGATTTCGGGCCTAATCTGGAAGAAGTAGTCGCTGATTATCTCGCAAAAAACCAGCCTTATGAAGCACGGCTGGAGGAGCGCATCATTATCAAACCGTAAGTCAATGACAGGCTGAGCGGCCAAACACTTTTGCTGAAACCGGGCGAATTCTTGTTTGGTTCGAATAGCTTGTGGATTGCATTGATCAGAGAAGCCGCTACGGTTTCGGCAGCGGCTCGCGCTTTCGATGTGCCGGTGGACAAACGACAACACCATCTCGTTGTACAAAATTGAGGGAGCTTTCATCATGAAACAGATGACAAAATTTATCGGCGCCGCCCTGCTGGGCAGCATCGTTGCAAGCACGGGCATCGCTCAAGGCCAAGAGCCAACCTTCTTCCGCATCGGCACCGGTAGTGCCGGCGGCACGTATTTCCCCATCGGCGGCACCATCGCCAATGGTATTTCAGCACCTCCAGGGGCAAGGCCCTGTGATGAGGGCGGCCAATGCGGCGTGCCCGGGCTGATCGCGATCGCACAATCGACGACAGCATCGGTCTTCAACAATACCGCCGTTCAGAATGGCGAACTTGAGGCCGGCATGGCTGCTGCAGACGTCACCCGCTCGATGTATCTGGGCGAGGGCAAGTTCGACGGCAAGCCTCATGAAAAGCTGCGCATCGTCGCCAATCTATACCCAGAAGATCTGCATCTGGTGCTGCCGAAGGGTGCCTCGATCGAGAGCCTCGCTGATCTTGCCGACAAGCGCGTGGGCATTGCCCAAGCCGGGTCCGGCACCCAGGTCGCGGTGCTACAAATGCTCGAAGGCTGGGGTGTGAACCGCGACAATATGGAAGAAGCCGAGCTCAACAACAGCCAATCAGCCGAACGCTTGGCCGATGGTCAACTTGACGCCTATTTCTACGCCGCTGGCTGGCCGGTGGCAGCTATGGTGCAGTTGTCCAGCACGAAGGGCATGGCGCTGCATTCCTTCAGCGATGAGGATCTCGCCAAGATCAACGAGCTGGTGCCGGCCTACATCCCCTCATCGATCCCCGCCGGCGTGTACGAGGGTGTGGACGGCGAGACCAAAACAGCAGCCGTATCGGCTCTGCTCGTCGTCTCTTCCGACCTCGAAGAAGAGTTGGTTTACGGCATTACCAGCGCTCTTTGGAACGACAACACCAGAAAGCTGCTCGACAACGGCCATGCCAAGGGCAAACAGATCACGCCTGATACCGCACTTGACGGTGTCGAAGCGCTCGGCGTGCCCCTGCATGCGGGTGCCGAGAAGTTCTACAAGGAAGCCGGTCTCCTGAAATAATCACCGACCTCCGATGGGTAACCGGGCGGTATGGTCACCGCCCGGTCGCCGATAAAATCCGCGACCAAACTTGAGAAATAGGCATGGCGGACATGCGCAGCGAGGCTGAGCTTTCCGAGCAAGAACTCGCCGACATCGAGCGCAAATATGATGAAGGGGCGGCGACCCGAAAGGTTGCTCCAGGCTTTGCTAAAGCCCTGCGCTGGGTGGCGCTGACCTTCGCCATCTATCACTATCTCACCGCCGGTTTCGCGCTGCCGCCCGATTACTGGCATATGGGCTGGCATCTCTCCGGCCTTTTTATTCTTACTTACGCGCTCTTCCCGGCAATCAAGACCAAGACCGCGTTCGATCTGAACACAGGCGCCCTTAGACTGGGCGGCGTGCCCTATCTCGATATCCTGTTGATGGTGCTGGGCGTCGCTGCCGCGCTTTATCTCGGCTTCGCCTGGCATGGCGTTCCCTGGCTAGGCATCGAGGAACAGACATTTCGGATGGGCAACCCGAACGGCTTTGATCTGTTGTTCGGCTGTATTCTGATCCTCCTAGTGCTGGATATCGCCAGGCGTACCCTTGGCTGGGTGCTGCCGCTGATCATCTGTGTTTTTATCACCTATGCTCTGCTCGGACCCTATTTCCCAGGAATCCTTCAGCATCCAGGCGTGAAGTTCAACACCTTCGTCTCCTCGATGTATTTTCCCCAGGAAGGAATTTTCGGGGTCACGCTCTGGGTGGTCTCCACCATCGTCTTCCATTTCGTATTGTTCGGCGTGATCGCGCAGCGTACTGGCCTCGGCCAGCTGTTTATCGACAATGCGACCATCCTCGCTGGCCGCTATACCGGCGGGCCCGCAAAGGTCTCTGTGGTTTCCTCTGCCTTCTTCGGCACGATCTCGGGCTCGTCCGTCGCCAACACCGTGTCGACCGGTGCGCTTACCATCCCCAACATGAAACGGCTCGGCTATCCCGGTCATTTCGCGGGCGGGGTCGAGGCCGCAGCGTCTGCCGGCGGCCAGATCACGCCGCCGATCATGGGGGCAGCCGCCTTCATCATGGCCGAGTTCCTGGAAGTTCCCTACACCACGATCGTGATCGCTGCGATTTTCCCGGCCCTACTTCATTATGTCGGCGTCTTCACCGTGGTCCATTTGATGGCCAAGCGCTTGAGCCTTCAGGGTCTCAGCCGCGACGCTCTCCCACAATTCGCCGCCGTCTGGCGCGATGGCTGGGCGAATATCGTGCCACTGGTGGGGCTGCTGGTGGTGCTGTTCTCCGGCTACACGCCTTTCATGTCGGCTTTTTGCGGGATCTCACTGGCGTTGATCGCGGGCATGAGCCGAGCGAAAGAGCCGGTGACGCTGATTTACGCAGCCGCCTTCATCGCCTTCGTCGTCTGGAAATACCAAGGCGGCGGTTTTGACCTCATCATGTCAGCAATCCTGATCGCAGGTGCCGTGATCGCGACCTTCAACCCGCAGCGACGTGTCATCCTTGGCGAGATGGCCGACACCTTCGAGACCGGCGTGAAATACGCGCTCGCGGTAGGGGCGGCGTCGGCCGCCGTCGGCATCGTGGTCGGCGTCATCAACACCACCGGGATCGGCTTTCGCATCGGGTTCATGGTGACCCAAGGGGCATCAGCCTTGGGAACAGATTTCTATTCGGTCCTGAGCTTCGGAGGTGCCCTCACTTTCTTCGGCATCGAAGACCTGACGCTGTTCATCAGCCTGGTCTTCATCGCGCTTGCCTGCATCTTGATGGGGGCCGGCATCCCGACGACAGCGCTCTACATCATGCTGGTCTCCGTCGCTCAACCAGCCCTTGCTCAGCTCGGCGTGCCCCCCATCGCGAGCCATATGTTCGTGCTCTATTACGGCGTGGTGGCCGAGATCACACCGCCGGTCTGCACCTCGGCCTATGCCGCGGCGGCGATCGCCAATTCCAACCCGTTCCGCACCGGGATATCAGCCTTCACGCTGGGCCTTGGCAAGGTGGTAGCACCGATGGCCTTCGTCTACGCACCGGTGTTGTTGTTCGTTTCGTCCACCGGCTTCGATTTTTGGGAGTTCTCCTATACGGCCACCAGCTGCATCGCCGGTGTCGTCGCCTTGTCAGCCGCCGTGGTAGGCTATTTCATGGTGCCGATCGGTGTGGTCGGGCGCGTGCTATGCTCGCTTGCCGGGCTCATTTTCATTGCGCCCAGTTGGCAGGCAGACCTCGTAGCACTCGCTTTGCTTGTACCGGTCATCCTTCTCCAGATCATCGGATCACGACACGTCGAACCGAGCCCTGCATGATGGCGGCCTGATGACCGGCGCCAAGGAAGGTTCTACCGATGTCGCTGTTATCGGCGCTGGTATCGTCGGGGTCTGCACCTCGCTCTCGCTTCAGGAAAAAGGCGCTGCCGTCCATCTGATCGACCGCAACCTACCCGGCACTGGAGCGAGTTTCGGCAATGCCGGCGTTGTCTCACCCTGGTCCTGCGTCCCGCAATCCCTACCAGGGATGTGGAAGAATGTTCCGGGATGGTTCTTTAACCCCGATGGCCCGCTCTCCATCAGCCCATCCCACCTGCTGCGCTTTCTGCCCTGGGCGCTTCGCTTCCTTCGCGCCGGCAAAGTTCAAAACGCCCGAAAAACCTCCGCAGCGATGAGCGCGCTAGTACATCCCAATATCGAACTCTACAGCCGACATCTGGCCGGCACCGGACATGAGACGCTCCTGCAGGACAGCTGGTATGTCCAGGCATTCCGCTCAAACACGCCGCCAAGCCCGGATGATCTCGGCTGGAAGTTTCGGGAACAACACGGCGCGCCGATGATGCTGGCCAACCGCGACGAGCTATCTGAAATCGAGCCTGATCTTTCCCAGGACTTCAAAGGCGCGCTGATCATCAAAGATCAGGCAAGAGTGACAGCGCCCGGCCGACTTTGCGAAGTCCTCGCCCAAAAATTCACCGCCGGCGGTGGGCGCTTCACTAAAGCTAATGTGCAGGCCATCGCCACCGATCCCGAGGGTGGGTGGACCATTCAAACGGATGGCGGGCAGCTTCGGTCGGCGACCATTGTGCTGGCGACCGGGGCTTTCTCCGGCCGTCTGCTTTCGCCCCTTGGGATCCAGGTCCCGTTGGAAGCGGAGCGGGGCTACCATGTGGTCTTCAAGGAACCAGGCGTCACCCTTCGCCATTCCGTCATGGATATGGAGGCGATGTTCGTCGTGAGCTCGATGGAAATGGGACTGCGCAGTGCCGGCACCGCGGAATTCGCCGGGCTCGATGCACCGCCGAACGAACGGCGAGCCGAGATGCTGGCCAAACAGACGAGACGCATGCTGCCGAAACTCACCGGGGAAGCACCCGAGGTCTGGATGGGCCATCGCCCCTCCATGCCGGACAGTCTGCCCTGTATTGGCGAAATCCCCGGCCATCCCGGCCTAATCGCCGCCTTTGGCCACAGCCATTACGGCCTCGGCATGGCGCCGATGACTGGTCAGTTGGCGGCATCCCTCGCTACCGGACAACAGCCGAACACCGACCTTACCCCGTATCGGATTAATCGCTTTCGCTAAGTGCCGTCCCGACCACCTGCACGAAAGCGGTGGCCGAGGTCAATCCGGGGCGATATGATCCGCCTCCACATCATCATTTTGTATTTTGTTCTGCTGGCTCAATTGGGCTGGCGTTTGATCGGATGGCGGAGAGACTTTTGGAAACGAAGATTGTCTGGCTATTCGTCTTTGTCGCTCTCTACTGGGCCTATTGCGTCTTTTGGGGCATCAAAGGTGCCCTATCCTCCAAGACGGCCAGCGATTATTTCCTAGCAGGACGCGGCATTTCCCTTTGGGTCTTCGTGCTCGCCGCAACCGCCACATCGTTCTCGGGCTGGACCTTCATCGGCCATCCTGGCCTGATCTATAAAGACGGGTTCCAATACGCGTTTGCCTCCTTCTACGCGATCGCCATTCCCTTCACCGGCCTGCTTTTCCTGAAACGCCAGTGGATTTTAGGCCGGCATTTCGGCTTCGTCACCCCAGGCGAAATGTTCGCCTATTACTTTCGCTCCGATAGCATCCGCGTCCTGGTGGTGATCGTCGCCCTGGTATTCTCGATCCCCTATCTCGGCCTTCAACTGCGCGCCTCAGGTTTTCTGTTCAACATCGTGACCGACGGCCTCATTCCCCTCGAAGGGGGGATGTGGATTTTGTCAGCCGTAGTCTTCATCTATGTCGCTTCCGGCGGCCTTCGCGCGGTCGCTTATGTCGATACGCTGCAATGCATTCTTCTAGCTGTCGGTATCACCGTCATCGGGCTGATCGCCCTTTATTCGATCGGCGGCTGGCAGACCCTCAATGACAATATCGCGCTGCTCGCCACAAGCGACACCAAGCTGACACCAAGCGGCTATAGCCACTATGTCGCCATTCCTGGCGTGATCCAGTTCGTTTCCGATGGGCCCTCCGCCGAGGGAGGTGCTTGGACCGGGGTGATGATCCTCACCTACATGTTCGCGCTGATGGGCATTCAATCAGCACCCGCCTTTTCCATGTGGGCCTTCTCGAACAAGAGCCCTGCACCCTTCGCCCCACAGCAAGTCTGGGCATCCGCCTTCGGCATCGGTTTTATCCTGTTTATTTTCATCGCGATTCAGGGCATCGGCAGCAATTTCCTCGGCGCCAATCTGGATTTTGCCAAGAATCATCCTGATCATATATCCAGCAAGGCGGCGGCCAAGATCCAGGCCAATTTTTTTCAATCCAACCACCGCGCAATGGTCGCGTTGCTCGAGATCGAGGAGGATCAGTTCCGGGCGATGGCTGAGGAGGGCTTTGCCTATCTCGGCGATCAGGGCGAGATCCCAAGGATTGCCGATCTTGCGGAGGCTGGCAATCAGACCGCCAAGACCTTGATGGCCCATCGAGCAAGCCTCGGCGATCAGCCCGTCTTGAGCGATATTTTGAGCCAACAAGGGGCTGACGGCATGGTGGTGCCGCAATTGATCAACCTCATGGCGGATGCGGCACCTTGGCTGGTCGGGCTGCTCGCTGTTTGTGCGCTGGCGGCGATGCAGTCAACGGGTGCAGCCTATATGTCGACAGCAGGCGCCATGCTGACACGGGACCTGGTCAAGCATTTCATCCTGCCCCATGCCGGCGATGCGATGCAAAAGCTGGTGGGCAGGATCGGCGTCGGCGTGATCGTACTCCTGGCCTTGCTCGTGGCGACCACGCAAAGCGATGCCCTCGTACTGCTAGGCGGTCTCGCGGTCGCCTATGGCTTTCAGATGTGGCCAGCCTTGATCGCCATCTGCTTTTGGCCATTCCTCACCCGTCAGGGTGTTACACTGGGTCTGATCGCCGGCCTGATCACAGTCACGCTCACCGAAAAGATCGGCGTCGATTGGTTTGGTGTTGCGGATTGGGGCGGTTGGGGTCGCTGGCCCCTCACCATTCATGCCGCCGGCTGGGGTATTTTTGTTAATCTCAGCATTGCGATTATCGTTTCCGCTTTGACGCGTGAAGACAGGCTGGATATCGAGCGCAAAACGGCGTTCCACGAACTCTTGCGCGAGCATGCAGCCTTACCAGTGGCGAGAAGACCACTTTTACCCCTTGCTTGGGTGATCGCCCTTAGCTGGTTTTTCTTTGCTATTGGACCGGGTGCGGTGATCGGCAATTGGATTTTTGGTGATCCGAACAGCCCGGCCACCTGGTTCTTCGGCATCCCATCGATCTGGGCCTGGCAGATCCTGTTCTGGGCACTCGGCGTGTTCATGATGTGGTTTCTCGCCTATGTCATGCAGCTCTCAACAGGACCGGAAACCGAGATCGAAGTCCTTGCAGAGGATATCGTCGAACTGCAACCACCGCTTAGGGGTTGAATGGTTCAAACCACCTGTAAGTGAACCCCGCCGTCGCGACCTCTCGTTTTTCGCACGCGCCGTTGTTTTTTTGGTCGATCATCCCTATTCCTAATACCAGTTACAGTTGATCGGGTGGGCGGAACAATGTCGCCTTGGATACAATACTGGCTCTGGGTTGCCCTGCTGACGGCCGCCCTGTTCATGCCGACGGCCAAGTTGATCTGGACATTGAGCGTCCGTCGGCTGGAGCAAAGGCTGGGGCGTGAGATGGATCTGAGCGAGCAGGCAGCACAGCAATCTCGGGCGAGATTAATCGCCCTTCTGCTCTGCTTTGCCTTTGCAGCACTCTTCAACTACCAGAGCTTGAAGATGGCCACCCATGGCTAAGCGGATCGGATCACCCCTGAAAGCCCTCGCCCTTGGCCTCGGCGGATTACTGATCGGCTTTGCCATCTATGAGAAGCCCTCTTCGACGCGGAACCCGGCAGACCAACACTATCATGCCGCCGAGACCCTGTTTGAAGACCAGGATTATGCCAAGGCGGCCAGCACCTACCGCCTGGCCTTGGAACAAAATCCCGACCATCACCATGCAAGACGCGGCCTCGCGCGAACATTCCATCAACTAGGCCAACATGATGAGGCCCTAAAGCTTTACGATCAGGCAATCGGCGAGGCTCCTGAAAGTGCCGGCATCTATGCCAATCGCGGCATCTTGCTCGATACCATGGGACAGCATGATGAAGCCCTTCGCGATTATCAAACAGCGCTCGATCTCGATCCCGACCTCGGCAACGGCCCTGGCTGGCTGACCCGATTCCTGCGCAATCAGGCCGAAACCCCAGCAACCATCGCGGCCCGAGCCGACTACCTGCAGGCGGAACTCGCCAAACCTGAAACCGAGCAAGTGCTGCGTCTCAAAGATCGGGACGACCGAGAACGTCCCTATCAAAAGTAGCACCGCCGTGACGAGAGGAAAGACAAGCTAATGGCAGCGAAAGCTAAACGTCGCATCGATTTCAGTAAGTTAGCTTGGCGGAGCAAATCGCCGGGTGCCCCTGAGAAGCGCTACACCAAGAATGGAAAAGTCATCCGCCTGGTTCGTTATACTGATCAGTTCACCGAGGTGGATTGGTGCGACAAAGGTCATATCGGTATGGTCCTGAGCGGCAGGATGGTGATCTCATTCGGCAATGAAAAGGTCGAATACAAGGCAGGCGATGCCCTCTTCATCACGCCTGGCGACCGCGATAAACACAAAGCTGAAATCGCGCCCGGCGAAGAAGCCACCGTCCTCCTCTTCGAAGAAACCTAACGGTATGACCGTCTCATTGATTTGCCTGGGTTTAAGCGGGCATTGCTTTTTTTAGCGACGATACGCTAGAAAAGGGCCCTTCAAGCAGGCGGTTTCCGATGGAAGCGAGACGATGAGCGGTGGAGCGTCTGCTCCTCCGCTGCTGGACACCGGTCTTGGCTTTACGCTCGGCAGGGGTGACCGCCTCCTACATCGCGGTGCAATCGATCAGCTCATAGACGAATGCTCTCGGCCAAATCAAGATGGCCTCGTAGAAACGGATCAAACAACATGACGCGTTACCTGCCCGGCATCCTCGCCATGGCGATCATCGTGGCGGTCTCGAACATCCTGGTACAGTTCCTGATCGGAAACTGGCTGACCTGGGGAGCGTTTACCTATCCCTTCGCCTTTCTGGTCACGGACATCATGAACCGGGTCTACGGCGTCTCTGCCGCGCGGCGTGTGGTTTTCGTTGGCTTTCTGACAGGTGTTGCCTGCTCGCTGATCGGCACGCAGGTGATGCTGGAGGGCGACGGCTTCACCTACCCGGCAGTGACACTGCGCATCGCCCTCGGTTCAGGCGTCGCGTTCTTGTTGGCACAGCTCCTGGACGTCAGCATTTTCAACCGCCTGCGCGAGGGCACTTGGTGGCGTGCCCCAATGGTCTCAACCCTGATCGGCTCGACCATCGACACCGCCCTCTTCTTCACCATCGCCTTCTCAAGCTGGCTGGTAGCACTCGAACCCACAAATGATGTGGGCTGGGCCAACGAAATACTGCCGATGCTGGGCTTGGGTCCGGTAGCACCGCTTTGGATGTCCCTCGCAGTCGCGGATTGGAGCGTCAAAGTCGCCATCGCTCTCATCGCCCTGATACCCTTCCGGATAGTCATTGCTCGCATGCTACCGGCAAGAGAAGCACCCTGCGCAGGCGCTTAAGCGTCCGACAGTCCGACGCGGACCTCGTTGACTTCAGCCCCTGAGCTTCTTCCGCAGCAACTCATTCACCAGCTGTGGGTTGGCTTGGCCCTTGGTATGCTGCATGACCTGGCCGACGAACCAACCGATCAGTTTCGGATTATCTTTGACCTTCTCAACCTGATCGGGGTTGGCGTCGACGATCTCGGTGATGATTTGCTCGATGGCGCCGGTATCGGAGATCTGCTTTAGACCCTTTTCTTCGACGATGTCGCCAGGCGGCTTCCCGGATTCGATCATCTCCTGGAAGACTTGTTTTGCGATCTTGCCGGAGATCGTCCCGTCAGTGATCAGACCAATCAGCGTCCCGAGGTTCTCGGGCGAGATCGGCGACTGATCGATTTCCAGATCCTCGCGGTTGAGATAGCCAAAGAGGTCGCCGAGAATCCAATTCGCCACCAGGCGACCGTCTCGCCCTTTGGAAGCCTGTTCAAAATAGTCGGCGAGTTCGATGCTTTCGGTCAGCCTGAGAGCCTCAACTCCACCGAGCTTGTAAGTCTCGACAAACCGCTCCTTCTTCACATCCGGCAACTCAGGGAGTTGCCCCTTTACTCTTTCGATCAGCGCGTCGTCGAGGACCACGGGCAGCAGATCAGGGTCGGGGAAATAGCGGTAATCGTGGGCTTCTTCCTTGGAGCGCATGGAGCGAGTTTCGCCGCGCTCGCTGTCGTAGAGGCGGGTTTCCTGCACCACCTCGTCGCCCGCCTCAATCAACTCGATCTGGCGGCGTGCCTCATAGTCAATAGCGCGGCCAACAAACCTCATGGAATTAAGGTTTTTAATCTCAGCCCTCGTTCCCAACGCGTCGCCGGGGCGGCGGACGGAGACATTAGCATCGCAGCGTAACGAGCCTTCCTCCATATTGCCGTCGCAAGTGCCGAGATAACGGACAATGGAGTGGATTTTCCGCATATAGAGCACGGCCTCTTCGGAGGATCGAATATCCGGCTCGGACACGATCTCCATCAACGCCACGCCTGAGCGGTTCAGGTCCACAAGCGTCGCGTTGGGATTTTGATCGTGAATGCTCTTTCCCGCATCCATCTCCAGATGCAGTCGCGTAATCCCGATTTTTTTCGAGCTGCCATCTTCAAAGTCGATAGTCAGCACGCCCTCGCCAACGATGGGATGGGTGAATTGGGAGATTTGGTAGCCGCAGGGAAGGTCCGGGTAAAAATAATTTTTGCGCTCGAACACTGAGGTTTTGTTGATTTCGGCATTCAGACCAAGGCCGGTCTTGACCGCCTGTTCCAGGCAAAAGCCGTTCACGCTTGGCAGCATGCCAGGCATGCCAGCATCGATCAGGGAGACATGACTGTTGGGCGCACCGCCGAACTCGGTGGAGGCGCCTGAAAACAGCTTGGCCTTGGAGGCCACCTGGGCATGGACTTCGCAGCCGACCACGATCTCCCAAGGGCCGGTTACTCCTTGAATGACGTTCTTGTCAGCGCTCATACCTGGCCTCCTGTAGCGAGATAAGGAGGGGTTGCGGTGAAGCTGGAAGCTTCTTCAAGGACGCCTGCCGCGCGAAAAACCGTTTCCTCATCGAAGGCCTTACCAACCAGCTGTAAACCGAGTGGCAGATTGTCGTCGGAAAGCCCTGCTGGCACGGAAATGCCAGGAAGCCCGGCCAGATTGGCGGGCACGGTGAACACATCGTTCAGGTACATCTGGATCGGATCATCGCTGCGCTCGCCGATGCGGAAAGCAGCCGAGGGCGCGGTCGGGGTGAGGATCAGATCGACATCGGCGAAAACCTTGTCGAAATCCTGCTTGATAAGCGTCCTGATTTTTTGCGCCTTTAGATAATACGCATCGTAGTAACCGGCAGAGAGCACATAGGTCCCGATCAGCACGCGACGCTTCACCTCAGCGCCGAACCCTTCGGCGCGGGTTTTTTCATAAGTATCATTCAGGTCTTCGCCCTCAACCCGAAGCCCGTAGCGCATGCCGTCATAGCGGGCGAGGTTCGAGGACGCCTCGGCGGGCGCTACAATGTAATAAGCAGGCAGCGCATATTTGGTGTGGGGCAAGCTGACCTCGCGGATCTCAGCACCGGCCGAACGCAGCCAGTCGATACCTTGTTGCCAGAGATCGATAATTTCTTTCGGCGTACCATCCATGCGGTATTCGTTAGGGATACCGATCTTCAAACCCCGGACATCGCCGCTCAAAGCCGCCTCGAAATCAGGGACATCGACAGGGGCCGATGTGCTGTCCTGTGGATCGTAGCCGACCATCTGCTGCAGCATGATCGCACTATCGCGGACAGTCCGGGTCATCGGCCCTGCCTGATCCAGTGAACTTGCAAAAGCAACAATCCCGAAGCGCGAGCAACGTCCGTAAGTTGGCTTCATTCCGACGCAGCCGACAAAGCTTGCTGGCTGGCGGATGGAGCCACCGGTATCCGTTCCCGTCGCCCCCAAACAAAGATGGGCGGCGACCGCAGCGGCCGAGCCTCCCGAACTACCACCAGGAACCAAGGGGCTGGCAGCCCCGGGCTCGGTCCAGGGGTTGGTCACTGGACCATAATAGCTGGTGATGTTGGCTGAGCCCATGGCGAATTCGTCGAGATTAGTTTTGCCGAGCATGACTGCACCGGCATCGAAGAGCTTGCCGCTGACAGTGCTTTCATAAGACGGCACGAAACCTTCGAGAATGTGGGAGCCAGCCGTGCTCTGCACGCCTTTAGTACAAAACAGATCCTTGATCGCAAGCGGCACCCCTTCGAGGGGGCGGTTGCTTCCAGCAGCAATACGCTTGTCTGACTCCTCGGCCATCGCAAGCGCCTTATCCGGCGTCTCGACGATAAACGCGTTAAGATCCCGCGCCTTTTCAATCGCCCCGATGTAAGCTTTGGTCAGCTCGACCGCGGAAAATTCCCGCCGCGCCAACCCATCCCGCGCGTGAGCGAGGTCTAGTTCCAAAAGACTCATTCTACTACCTTTGGGACGACGAAGTGGTCGTCTTGCTCGCCTGGCGCATTGGCCAGAATGTCCGGGGCTTTGTCGCCGTCTGTGACTTCGTCTGAGCGAAGCTGGAGCGTGACATTGTCCATGCTGGTCATGGGCTCGACTTGGTCGGTATCGACCTCGCTCAGCTGCTCGATCCAGCCCATGATATTCGAGAGCTCGCCGGCCAATGCGGCCCGCTCACTCTCATCGACTTTGATCCGCGCAAGCCTGGCGATCCGCGCCACGGTGGCCTCATCGAGCGACATCGCTCCTGGTCTCCTCAAACCTGGTGGGGTAAAGAACGAAAAGCCTTTAAAATCGTTGCGAAAGCTACACCCCTTGCCAATTCTAGACAACCTCCAAGCGTTCCTGCAGGCCACCACAAAAACCGCTGGCCGGCGCCCCGGCCTGCTTGGCCTCGATGTGTCGAAACGCGCCATCGGGATTGCGGGTGCTGATGCCGATTGGCATTTGGCAACAGCGCTTTCGACGATCAAGCGTACCAAGCTCAAAAACGACATCCAGCGGCTCAGCGATTTGCTTCAAGAACGCGAGGCGGCCTGCCTGATCATCGGCCTGCCGCTCAACATGGATGGCAGCGAGGGACCACGCTGTCAGGCAAACCGCCAATTCGCCACCGACCTCAACAAGGCGTTGGCCCTGCCAATCCTGCTTTGGGACGAGCGGCTCACCACCTTTGCCGCCGAGGAGCGGGCTGAGGAACTGGGGCTGAAAGGCCAGAAGAAAGCCCTGATGCTGGACGCGCTAGCCGCCGCCGAGATCCTGCAGGATGCGCTGAACAGGATCTTGAGGGAGGACTGGATGGGTGCTTGATGTCTTGATCCGACATGCATTTCGGCACAGGCTGTTTGCAGCATAAAGAAAAATCAGGAACTTAACCGGGGGACAAGCTGACATGGCCTTCGACTACACGTCATTCTTCCGAGCCGATCTGCCACCTGCAGCCACCAAATGGACGGGCCTCAAAAAATACCACTTCGTTGGCGGCAATAATGACGAGGACAGCGTACCCGTCGAGCGCTTGGCGAAAGCGGCGAGCGATGCACTTTTGCGCGAAGGCCACACACTTGCGACCTACAGGCTGCAAAGTGGGCCGCAGGGTTATCTTGGCCTTCGCGAATTCGTCGCCAAAAAGCTCGCGGCGCGGGCGGGCATGACCGACAGCGCTGATGACATTTACCTGACCACCGGCTCCCTTCAGGTGATCGATCTGGTGAATGACGCGTTGTTGGAGCCGGGCGATGTGATCATCGTCGAAAAGGCGAGCTATGGCGGATCGCTCAGTCGGTTTCGCGCTTGCGGCGCCAACCTCATCGGCGTCGATCTTGATGACGATGGCATGCGCATGGATCGCCTTGCGGCGACGCTCGAAGACCTAAAGCAACACTCCAGAAAACCAAAATTCATCTATACTATCCCCACCGTGCAGAACCCGACCGGCAGCGTGATGACAGAGCAACGCCGGCTGGAGATGCTAAAGCTCGCAACAGCCTACGACATCCCGATCTTCGAGGACGATTGCTACGCCGATCTCCTTTGGGAGGGCGAGCGACCGAAGGCAATCAGGGCGCTCGACGACACCGGCCGCGTGATCTATTGCGGCTCGTTTTCAAAGTCGATCGCCCCTGCTCTTCGGGTCGGTTATATGGTGGCGGAATGGGATGTCTTGCGCCGCGTGATGCCGCTGGAACCGGGTGCAGGCAGCGGCGCTCTGGAGCAATTGACGCTCGCCGGCTACGACCTTCCAACCTTCAATGATCACGTCGATCGCCTGCAAAACACATTGCGCGAAAAGTGTGAGGTCATGATCGCTGCCCTCAATGAACAATTCGGCGCATCCGCCGAGTTCAAACGACCGAAAGGCGGAATTTTTCTTTGGATCACCTTGCCCAAGGACGTGAACACATCTGAGTTGGCCATTGCTGCCGCGGCCGAAGGAGTGGCGATCAATCCAGGGGTTGATTGGTCCACCGACAAAAAAACTGGGCAGCATCAGCTTCGGCTTTGTTTTGCCCATCCATCGAAAGAGATCATTAGGGAAGGCATCGCCAAGCTCGCGGAGATTTGCCACCGCGAAACGGGCATCCCCAAGCGTGGCTCGAATGTCGAACGCTGATCTGGCAAGGCATGGGCGTCATGTCCGAAACAACGTTGATGCGTCCCATGGGTTGACCAAGTCAGGGCTTCGAGCGACGTTCTACGCTCATCATTGGTAAGGAGATCGAGGACGTGCCTTGGAAACGTCCCATCAACGTCACGATCGCCGTTCTGGCGCTCGCCTTCCTCGCAGCCTGCGACGAGCAGGGATCGTTCGGCAATAGTGTTCGCAATGCGGCTGGAGACAGGGTCGATGCCGCCGAGCGCGGCTTACAGGGAGCCCGCGATCGATTGCGCAGCCGCCGCGATGGCGGGTCGATCAGGCGCGGTGGGCGTCGCGGCCGAAGCGACCTCACCGCCCATCGCGGCGACTATGTCATCGAGGTGAGCGGCTATAGCAATGCGCGTTTCGCCAATGCAAAAGGAACGCTCACCCGCGATATGATCGATGATTGCGGCGATTGGACATTGCAGGAAAAACTGGATGTGACGCTGATCGACCAGGCGAAAAAGCATCATCGAAGCAACCTTCTCTATCGCGCCACGGAAAAAACTTCCGCCGATCGCTTCATCTTCGCCTATAGCCGCGACCATCTCAGCACTCGAGAAGACTATATCGGCGATGCACGGCCGGTTCCGGGTGGATTCCTCGCCAGTTTCATGGAACCGCCGATCACCGATCTGGTCCTACCGGAAGACGTGATTTATCCCATCAATCACTTCCGCCGGGTGCTGGCCAGCGCGCGGCGTCAGCGCGGAGGCTTTGAGGCGATGGTCTTCGATGGCGGCAATGCGATCGCCTATCTTGCCGTGACCGAAATCGGTAATTCACTGCGCGCGGATGACGCTAACCCGCGCGTCGCGGCCGCACGCGAGATGCTGCAGAGCAAGAGATCAGATCGGCTGCCGAACGGCAGAACTTGGCCCGTTACCACCAGCTATTTCCCTCTTGATGACCCCAATGCGCCCCCCATTTTTACCCGCGATTTCCTGCTTCATGAAAGCGGCATCATCATCGGGCTGCATTTCGATTATGGCGACTTCCAGATGGATGCGAGCCTCGCCAATCTCGACATTCTTGAGCCCAAGCGTTGTGCGCCTGGGAATCAGCGCTAGAATTCGGCCCCGACTTCTCCTTGCATAAGCGATCACATCCATGAACGAACGCCCAGCACTGCCGCCCATCTTCAGCGCCTTTAGCGTCGATGCCGATGTTAGACCATTCGAGCGCGCCATGACCTTAGCAAAAGGCAACACCACGGATGCCGGCACGCTGATTTGGAGCGAACGGAAGAATGCCTACGAATCCGCGCTCGTGCTGTTGCCGGACCAATCCCTCGAAGCGTCACTGCCCGTTGCGCTGGTCGCTCTCTTAGGCCTTGGCCATGCACTCGGCACCTTGATCCCGCCTGTTGTTTCGATCACCTTCGGTTGGCCAAACAAGCTCGAAATCAATGGCGGTATCGCTGGTGGCATTCGCGTGGCCATCGCCGAAACCCCCAATCCAACCGCTGTGCCAGATTGGCTGGTGATCGGTTTTGACCTTGCCAATGAAGGTGCCTGGACAAAAAAGAACGATGCCGGTCAGCACTACACATCGCTTGCGGAAGAGGGGTGCCAGATCGATCATGTCGATCTCCTGGAAGCTTTGGGCCGACATCTCCTGTCCTGGATTAATCGTTGGCAATCCGATGGCATTCAACCGGTCCAGCAGGCCTGGATGAGCCGCGCCAACGAACTTGGCAAACATATCGAAATCGAAATCGCCGGACGCAGCAAGAAAGGCATCTTCAAGGGCGTGAACGAGCTTGGCGGTATCGAGCTGGTGGATCAAGGACGGCATCAGATTATCCCACTGAGTGAAGCCCTTTTGACGCCAGCTCCTGTCTCTTGATGCTACCTTGGATGTCACGCTCGCTGTCGATACGCGCATTCCACCTGGAATATGCGGGAAAGGCGATCAACGATGGCTGAGTTCTGGCGAAGTGCCGGTTATCATCTCGTTGATGCCGATGACCAAGGTCAGCTAAGACTTACCGATGACTGGTTAAGAGCCTATCTGCTCCGCCCCGAACTTGCGCCGGTCGAGGAATCCTGCGGCAATGAGCGCGCGCTTCATGAAGGCTTGATGGCCACCCCTCGTGCCAAGATCAATCAGTCGACATTGAGCGGCCTTGCGGATTGCGATGCAGAGGACAACTACCGCGCTTTCTTCACCTTTCGCGACCGTCTGCTCGCCCAACCATCGATCGAATCTGCCTATCTCGACATGGTCGAGAACGGGATCAACGGTATACCGCCGCTTTTCCTCGAGCAGCTGGTTCATCTGCAGCTTCGCCACCTTCTTCGGGCAACAACCGATCCGATTCGGCTCCGTGCTGCCGAGCTGTTGTTTCGCGAACAAAAGGTGTCGATCCAGGAAGGTCGCATCCTGCTCGCGGATGAGGAAGTCGTCTCGCAACATGCATCCGGACAAAACTTCGGATCCCTTGGCCGGCTCTTGGTCGCGGGCGAGACCAAGCCAGCGACCATCGAGCTTGATGTTCTCGAGGAAGAGAATGCCGCGATCTATTGGGAGCGCAGCGACCGCTTCGATCTGGTGCTCGATCTCGGTTTCACACGGCCGGGTCTCGACGGTCTTTGCCGGGTGCTCGAAGCCTGGGTTCGACACTTTCGCAAGGTCGAGATCAGCATCCAACCGGTGCAGCAAATCAGCGATCCGACTTGGGTTTGGCATATCGGCCTGGATGCCGAGGCGAGCCAATTCCTAAACGATCTCTATAATGGGGCCGAGATCGATGAGGCGCGCCAGGCGAGGCTGCTCAGCCTGTTTCGCCTAGATTTTCAGAGCCCCTCCGATATGTTGGAGCGCGTTCGCGGACGGCCCGTCTATTTGGCGTTGATGATGACCGTCAACGAGCGCTTGAAACTGAAACCGCAAAACATCCTGATCAACCTACCCCTCGCCCAGCGATCCTAGTGGCGTGCCACTTCATCGGGTTTCCACCGTTGTTGCTAG
>JBOEHJ010000015.1:0-1715 GCA_050633905.1 Geminicoccales bacterium | reverse complement strand
CCTTTCTCAGGTTGGAGCAAATCAAAAGATCGCCTTGCTCAACGCAGTGGTGTTGTTGGCTGGAGATTGCATGATCTCCGACGCACGATGGTCACGGGATTAGCCGAGCTTGGCACCCAGCCCCATGTCATTGAGGCGATGGTTAACCATATCAGTGGCCATAAGGCTGGCGTAGCCGGCGTCTATAATCGTGCCACTTACAACGATGAGAAAAAAAGGGCTCTACAGAATTGGGGCGATCACGTCGCCGCGCTTCCGGTGTCATCGAATGAATCGCAAGGACTCGGCCAAGCGTTGTCAACTTAACGATTTTTACTTGTGATTACTACCAATGGCCGAAAATTGGAATTGCAAATTTTCAGAGTGTTAGGGCGATATGCCATCCCAAAAAACCACCTTACAGAGCCCATTACTTGGTTAAGTTGACAATGCTAACCGTTGGGCGAGGCTGTCATTTCGAACCCAGTATGCTGGATGGCAATCGGCGAGAATCTTCTTGCGTTGCGGCGAATAGCTGCCATATTCACCGCAAAGTATGCGGTGAATGGCGATGTTTATCCACGAACAGACCGACTGGCCACAATTCCGTTGGCAGGACGAACGCTTGGCGGCAGCGCTCGCCGGTGTCCGCCATCGACAAGGCCGACTGATCGGTCGAATGGAAGGTCTGGGCTTTGAGCTGCAAGCCGAGGCGGTGCTGGCGACACTGACGCAGGATGTTCTGAAATCGAGCGAGATCGAGGGAGAAAGGCTCCCGGCCGATCAGGTGCGCTCGTCTATTGCCCGTCGTCTCGGCATGGATATCGGCGCAACGGCGTCAATCGATCGGCATGTCGAAGGTGTCGTCGAGATGATGCTGGACGCCACCCGACGATACGACGCGCCTTTGTCCAAAGACCGCTTGTTCGACTGGCACGCCGCGCTGTTTCCGACCGGCCGGAGCGGCATGCGCAGAATTGCAGTTGGTGCCTGGCGGGATGACGCTCGCGGGCCAATGCAGGTCATCT
This sequence comes from Geminicoccales bacterium, assembly GCA_050633905.1. Lineage (GTDB taxonomy): Bacteria > Pseudomonadota > Alphaproteobacteria > Geminicoccales > Geminicoccaceae > JANQPX01. The sequence continues at coordinate 708 of JBOEHJ010000015.1, read as the reverse complement.
CGGGCCCGATCGGCAAGGAGAAAGTGCACTTTTTGGCACTCGCCGCATCAAGGATTGATCAGGAGATGCAGGCCTTTCTCGATTGGCTGAATGCACCGAGCCCGTTTGATGCGGTCTTGAAGGCCGGCCTCGCCCATTTCTGGTTTGTCACGATCCATCCGTTCGACGATGGCAACGGTCGGATCGCCCGAGCGATCGCCGATCTTGCGCTTGCCCGATCAGAAGGCAGCGCTCAGCGCTTCTACAGCATGTCGGCTCAGATTCAGCTGGAGCGCAACGCTTACTACGAGATCCTTGAGCGGAGCCAGAGAGGCTCCCTCGACATCACATCTTGGCTTGCGTGGTTTCTTGGCTGTCTTGGTCGGGCGATTGACGGCGCTGAAGACACGTTGGCCCTGGTCATGCGCAAGGCTCGGTTTTGGCAAACTCATACGGCGGCGGCTTTGAACGAGCGGCAGCAACGGGTTCTGAACCGTGTCCTCGACGCCTTTGAGGGCAAACTCACATCATCGAAATGGGCCAAGCTTGCCAAGTGCTCGCAAGATACCGCTTTGCGCGACATCACCGACCTTGTCGAGCGCGGCATTCTCAAGCGTGATGAGGCCGGTGGTCGAAGCACCAGCTATTCGATTATCGAAGCAGCGTAGGGTTGTGGGTCCCGAAAAGTCATGCAGCCTCGCGAAGATAGTAGTGATGCAGCCCTTGGAC